>CAZYOL010000509.1:0-1000 GCA_964649065.1 uncultured Spirochaetales bacterium | reverse complement strand
TACGGGTACTCCGGCTCCGGGGGCGGCGCGTAGGCGCGGACCGAAGGTGTATAGCCATCGCCCGGGTAGGCGCCTCCCAGGGCCTGGTGTGGCCGCTCCTGGTTGTAAACGGTCATCCACCGGTCGAAGCGCTCCTGCTGCTGCAGGAAGTTGAAGGATGCCGGCCGGGTGGCTTCCTTCTTGAGCGTGAGGCGCATCCGCTCGTGGCGTCCGTTCTGCTGCGGGCAGCCCGGCTTGATGCGCTGGATCTGGATGTTCAGCTTGAGCCACCAGACCGAGAGCTTCGAGAGCCCAAACAACGCGTTTCCGGAGGCGAAGGGCACGCCGTTGTCGGTGCGGATGGCCCCAGGGAGGCCGAAGTCCTTGAAGGCCCTCTCGAACACCGAGAAGGCGAAGTCCGAGCGCGTCGACGAGAGCCCCTCGCAGGCGAGCAGATAGCGCGATCGGTAGTCGGTGATCGTCAGCGGATAGCAGTACTGCTTGTTGCCGAGCCTGAACTCGCCCTTGAAGTCCGCGCACCACAGGCCGTTGGGCGCCTGGGCGGCTGTGAGCTCCGTGCCCTTGGCCTTGTGGCGTCGGCGCTTGCAGCGCTTCACGAGGCCGTTGCGATCCAGCACGGCATGCACCGTGCTCACCGCCGGCGGCTTGACCATCGGGAGATCGCGGATCAGCTTGTCGCGGATCTTGGGCGCCCCCCAGGAGGGGTGCTCGTTCTTGATCCCCAGGATCGTCCGTTCGACCTGGTACGGGAGCTTGTTGGCGTGGCGGTAGGGGCGTCGTGAGCGGTCGTTGAGACCCTGCGAGGCCGCAGGTCTTGTAGCGCTCGTAGATCTTGTAGCCGGTGACCCGGGAGATCCCGAACTCGCGGCACAGGCGGGCCATCTTCTCGCCCTCGAGGAGCCGGGCGATGAATCGGAGGCGTTCGTCCATCGGTCTACACGTTCTCCACGGCATCCGGGGGCTCCCCAAATGCCGGTTGTGTAAACCATGTCTCCGGAAT
>CAZYOL010000508.1:0-1001 GCA_964649065.1 uncultured Spirochaetales bacterium | reverse complement strand
TGGCGAGCGTGAAGCTCTTGCCGATGCCGCCCTTGCCGTAGATCGCGATGATCTGCGTCGTTGCGGTGTCGGCCTGGCCTTGCGGCCCGCTCTCCGGCGTCTGGACCGGTGCGCTCAGGGGAGTCGGGGATGCGCTCACGAACAGGACCTCCAATCGAGGATCATCTTCAGGCAGGCCGCGTCGCCAAAGGCGGTGCGGTAGGCCTCGGCCGCCTCCGGTGCGGGGCGGCGGTGGCTGATCAGGCCGTCGAGATTCAGCTCGCCCGCCGCGACCTGCTCGAGCACCGAGGACAGGTCGCGCGGCTCCCACTCGGCGGCGATGCGCAGCCGCGCCTCGCGCTGGAAGGCCGGGGCAAAGGCGAAGCTCAGCGCCCGACTGTAGAAGCCGGCCAGCACGAGCTCGCCGCGCGGGGCCAGCCGCGCGATCAGCGCGTCCAGCTGCGAGGCGTCGCCGCTCACGTCGTAGATGGCGCGATAGTCCGCGCGCCGGTCCGCCGCGGGATCGACGACCCGATAGCCCTGGGCGCCGGAGCGCCGCTCCGGCAGCCGCTCCCAGACCACCGGGCTGCCTCCCCGGGCGAGCGTCGAGCGCGCCAGCAGCCGACCCAGCACACCGTGGCCCACGATCAGCTCGGGCAGGCGCCCGTGCTCCGCGGCCAGCGCGTGCTCGGCCGTCGCCGCCAGGGCCAACAGCACAGCCCGCTCCCCGAGCGGGGCCTCGATCGCGAGCGCGCGGCTTCCCGGAACCACCACCCGGGAGGCCGCGCCGCCGAACAGGCCGCGGACCTCGCCGAAGCAGCGAGACCCGGGCACGAAGACGCGATCGCCCACGCTCCGGCCCGACCGGGGGCCCGCCGCCCGCACGGTTCCGACCGACTCGTAGCCGGGGACCAGCGGGTAGCCCATGCCCGGGAACGCGGGCATCTCGCCGGACCACAGCAGGCGCTCGGTGCCGGTGCTGATGCCGCTCCACTCGAGGTCGACGACGACGTCCTCGTCGC
>CAZYOL010000507.1:0-1006 GCA_964649065.1 uncultured Spirochaetales bacterium | reverse complement strand
TGAGGTGGGAGGCTGACCGGTAACCCGGCTCGAACTCGTTAGGGCTGCTTCCTTCCGGACCTGACCCGGTTGGCGAGGGACCCGTCCACCGCCAACCTCCCGCATTTTATATCGTCGCTTTTGCCGTGCGATGCAAGGTCAGTTTCGCCCGGCTTTCCAAGGATCGATGAGACGGACGCCGGCATCCTTGAAGTCTTTGATGTTGCGCGTGGCGATTGCGGCATCGCGTGACAAGGCGATTCCGGCGATGAACGTGTCGCGAAAGCCGACCGCGCGGCGTTTCTTGCGGCGTCTTCCTGCAAGCTCAGCGGCGGCGCTGGCCGCGCGCATATCGAATTGCAGAACACGATTTTCGAAGATGACGCTGCCGAGGTCGTCCCATGCGCTCTCCAATTCAGCGCGAAAATCATCCCCGTCGGCAAGATTTTCAATGCCATAGCGCAGCTCGAACAGCGTAATCGTCGTCGTCCACAGGTTCTCCGGCGGCTGTTTATCGAGCCAGGCAATGACCGCTTCGTTTTTCAGCGGGCGCATACAGGCCGAGACGACGTTGGTATCGAGGACGATCATGATGGTGAGGCGTGAGACGCGGGAACCGGCTTTTATTCGAAGACGGCCGGACGCGCTTCCTCCGCCTTCATTTCAGGCAGCTCGACATCGAAGCCATGCCGGGCAAAATGCTGTGCCAGCCGCGTGCCCAGCCCAATATTTGGCGTCGGCTTCATGTCATCACCAACCGCTTGACGCAGGATCGAGCGGACCTCTTCCTCCATCGAATGACCATGACGGCGGGCGCGCTCAACGAGCCGCGCCTTGACCTCATCCTCCAAATTCCGAACAATTAATTGCGCCATGCCAAGCCTCCTTCGTATAGAATGCTATCATGATAGCATATTGTCGGTGCTGAGGGAAAGGGCAATGAACTAGAGCCTTATCCGCCCTGATTTAATCCACGGTACACGACAGTGGGTTGGTTGGACGACGCGATTCAGATTTGCTGGAAGAT
>CAZYOL010000506.1:0-1010 GCA_964649065.1 uncultured Spirochaetales bacterium | reverse complement strand
CGCGCCACTGGTGGCTCGTCCCCGTTTGTTAGCTTGGCCCGGGGATGTCGCGAGATGGGGATGTCCCAGAAGGTGTTGAACTGAGGGGATGAAGGTGGCGGCTCCTTCACCGTCCGTGTGGTACGGACGGGGTACCAACCACGAAGGAGCCACCATGGCCAAGCATTCCACGAAGAAGTCCCCTCGCCAAGACCTGGTCGTCGTGAACGCGACGACCGTCCAGGTCCCGCTCCCGCTGCTGTCGGCGCTGGAGGACGCGGAGAGCGCGTTCTTCGGGCTCTGCGTCGAGACCGGGAAGCAGGTTCTGGCCGCGATGATGGAGCACGACCGGACCGCGCTGTGCGGTCCGGCGGGCCGGCACGACGCCGAGCGACAGGCCGTGCGGGCCGGAAACAGCGAGAGCGCGATCGTGCTCGGCGGGCGGCGCATCGGCCTGCGGCGGCCGCGGGTGCGATCGCTCGAGCGAGGCGAGCTCCGTCTGCCGAGCTTCGAGGCGGCGTCGAGGCAGGACCCGCTCGACCGCCACACGCTCGAGGCGATCGCCTCGGGCGTGACGATGCGGCGCTACGGGCGGAGTCTCGAGCCGCTGCCGGCCGGGGAGGCCGATCGCTCGACCTCGCGCAGCTCCGTGTCCCGGCGCTTCGTCGCGCTGACGCAGAAGCGGCTGGCAGAGACATTCTCGCAGCCTCTCGACGCGCTCGACCTGCGGGTCGTGATGGTCGACGGGATCGCCTTCCGGGACCACTGCGTGCTGCTGGCTCTGGGCGTCGCCACCGACGGCAGCAAGCACGTGCTCGGCCTCTGGGAGGGCTCGACGGAGCACAGCGCCGTGGCGAAGGCCCTGCTGCGGGACCTGATCGGGCGAGGCCTTCCGACCGACCGCGCGCTGCTGCTCGTCGTCGACGGCTCGAAGGCGCTGCGCAAGGCGATCCGCGACGTCTTCGGCGGGCTGGCCCTCGTGCAACGCTGCCAGATCCACAAGGAGCGCCACGTCCTCGCGCACCAGCCCC
>CAZYOL010000505.1:0-1010 GCA_964649065.1 uncultured Spirochaetales bacterium | reverse complement strand
TGCCCACGTTGACGAGGGCGATCAAGCGACAATCCGCCTTTCTGGCTCCCCCGGCTCCTCCGGCGCGGCCGTCAGCGCGAAATCGATGCCAGAAGGCCGCCGTTTGCCAGTGTCGGCGAGAGAATTTCCGGGTTCTAGGCGCGCCTCTGCTGTCGCCGCGACGCTTGTCCGACGATTTGGCCTGAGCCGCGATCATGCCGACGCCGCCGCCGCCGGCGGCCCGCGCAGGCCATTGATCAGATCGAGCACGCCGGCGAACACCTCCCGCGGCAACGCAGCCTCGGCGAGTTGGAAGACAGCGTAACGGGCGTGCCGAACGAGGCGGGCACCGGTCTTGACCAGCCGCTCCCGCAGCGAGCTCAGCGACCAGGTCTCGATCGCCTCCGGCGTCACCAGCGTCCGCAGAAAATTCGCCAGGTTGTAGGCCAACGCGTGGAGCTGCAACCGCACGGTGTTGGCGGCGAACCGCATGCAGGAGAGTCGCGTCCACTTCAGGGCGTGCTTGCCCTCCTTGATGAACTGCTCCGCCGTGCCCCTGCCATTGTAGAAGGCGAGCACCCGCTCGTTCGGCAGGCTCCGGTTGGTGACGATGAAGCCGACCCGCGGGAACAGCTCGCCGGGGTGGAATTCGACCTTGGCGACGATGCGGCGCGGCTTCGACCAGCTTTTCGCGCGGTAGTGGAAGCTGGTGTAGCGTCGCACGACGTGGTGGGCCGGCCGGCCAGGGCCGCGCTTCGTCAGCCAGGCGACCCGGTCGTAGAGCTTCGGGTTGCCCTTGATCCGGATCGCGTAGTCCCAGCCCTCGGCCTCCAGCAGGTCGAACAGGGCGGGGATGGCGAAGGCGGCATCGGCGCGGAACCGGCGGCGGCTGATCGAGGGTCGCGCTGCCGCCGCATAGCGCGCCAGCACCGGGCGCAGCACGTCCTCCCAGCCATCGGCACTGTGGACGTTTCCCGGCCGGAGCGCGCAGCGTTCCAGATCGCCGAACTGGTTGAACACGAACAGCGGAT
>CAZYOL010000504.1:0-1024 GCA_964649065.1 uncultured Spirochaetales bacterium | reverse complement strand
ACAAATTAGAGCCTCGTTCCGATTCCATGTGAACGGAACAGGCTCTAGGCTTCTATCACGAAGCCACTCTGGACAAGGTGAAGGCGCAACCGGACATCACCATGCCGGTGTCGGTCTGGCTGGAGACGACGCACGGCGTGACGGTCGATCCCTCGAACCTGTCCAAGTTTTTGTGCCGACACGGGTTCACCTATAAAAAAAACGCTGCTGGCGTCGGAGAAAGAACGCTCTGACGTCAAGGCGGCCCGCCGAACATGGTGCGAACGTCGCCAGCCCTTTATGCACCGTCAGCCGGCGCGGCTCGTCTTCATTGATGAGACGAGCGTAAAGACCAACGCTTGTCCCTGCGAAGGCGGGGATGACACCCTTGCGCGGGCGTAGCCTGAAGGGAGAGCGGCTCATGGCTGACACCCCCTTCGGCAAGTGGCAAACGCAGACCTTTGTCGCAGGCTTGCGCTGCGATGAAATTGTTGCTCCATGGATCATAGAGGGGCCATGGATGGTCCCACTTTCGACACCTACATCCGCACGCAACTTGCTCCAACCCTTAGGCGTGGTGATGTGGTGATCCTGGACAACCTGAATGTCCATAAGAGTCCACGTGCAGCACAAGCTCTGACCGAATGCGGCTCCTGGTTTTTGTTCTTGCCGAAATACTCCGCCGATCCCTGCCTTCGCGGGGACAAGCCTCAATCCGCTCGAAATGGCCTTCGCCAAGCTCAAGATTCTCTTGCGAAAAGCCAAGGCGCGAATCTATGACGCCCTCTGGCGCGCCGTCGGCGATATCTGCGAACTATTCCAGCCCTGGGAATGTTGGAATTATCTTAAGGACGCCGGTTATGTTGCTGATTAATCGCCCGACGCTCTAAAGCCCGTGGACAATCAAGGATTCCCATTTTGAACGAACAGTGATTCAAACTTCCTTTTGGGAGGTTTGCATGCAGACTGAACGCTTTGTGCTGTCGGATTCTCAATGGGATGTCATCGCACCGCTTTTGCCTGGTAAGGCGAGCGATTGCGGTGT
>CAZYOL010000503.1:0-1034 GCA_964649065.1 uncultured Spirochaetales bacterium | reverse complement strand
TTCCACCAAATCTGAATCGCGTCGTCCTTAACAGAGTCCTGTCGTGTACTGTGAAGGATTTAGACGAACATCAGGAGCGCTCGCTCCGAAAAAAATCGCGCAATCTTCTCAAGATTTTGGGCATTGCATCTCCGAATGATTATTCAGAGCATAAGCGGAGCTGGCGCGATTTGTGCGATCACAAAGCGGCTTGCCAGCGTGAAGCGCGTGCTGTTATCAGCGATATTCACGACGGCTTGTCTGAAGCTGAGATCCGGGAAATAGAGATCGTCAGTGATGCGGCCGCTGAAATGGCGCTGCAAATTGGCCACGAAATGGATCTCCGCGATGGTCTTGGCAAACGTGGGCCACGTGAACATGAAGGCGATCCGCGCCGGCCGATCGGTGATGACATTGTTGTCGAGCCAAATGGTGAAACTTTTCGAGATCGACGCTCCACTGAAACCACCTATGGATTCCGTTCAGATCAATCGTTGGCAGAGCATCTGCGCGTTGAGCAGCGTCAGCGCGGTCTCCAACACCTTTATCAAGATCTGACGGCCGGGGCATATCTGCGCGCGCTCGTCCTTGGGCCTCAAAACGAGCTTGAGCGTCGGGCACTGTCAGAGGGGAGCGACTCGGCCGGGGGCTTCACCGTGCCGACAATCTTATCTGCAACGCTGATCGATGCGCTCAGAGCGGCCACTGTCGTGGTCCGCGCCTGGGCTGTGACGGTTCCGCTTACGAGTTCGCAACATCATTTTGCGAAGGTGCTCACCGATCCGGTTCCCGCCTGGAGGCAGGAGTCATCTGCGGTGCTTGGCAGTGATCCAACCTTTGGCCGTGTGGAGTTCACGCCGCGATCGCTTGCTCTCCAAATCAAGGTCTCTCGCGAATTGCTTCAAGATAGCGTGAACATCGAAGAGGCCCTGCCGATGCTGATCGGGGAGGCTATGGCGCGCGAAGTGGATCGTGTGGCTCTGTTCGGCGGTGGCGTTGCACCGGAACCTCAAGGGATTACGAACTTCGCCGGTGTCCAGGCGATTGCTCTGAAT
>CAZYOL010000502.1:0-1041 GCA_964649065.1 uncultured Spirochaetales bacterium | reverse complement strand
AGGCGCTGTGGCTCGCAGCTGAGCGGCCAGTCCGTTGGGCTGCGGGAAGACCATGAGATGCGTAGTGATCAGCGCAATCGGCACAGCCCTTGCGCTCGCCGCGTGCGCTCCCGGCGGCATGAGAGCGCCGTCACTCGTGCAACTGCTCGTAGATCCGGGCGAGTTCGCGAGTTCCCAGGTCCGAGTGCAGGGCTACCTGTCCGATGCCGGCAACCTATCGCTCTTCCTCACGAAGGAGCACGCGGACACCTGGGATCACGTGTCCTCAGTTCCCGTGGCCGATGCGACCCCCGACGGGTACATCATTCAGAATTGCGTGGGGCATCACGCAGTCGTCGACGGCACCCTTGAGAAGCGATCCGATGCGCCGTTGTTCGTGGGCAGGTCTGGCGTCGCGCTCATGTACACGATTACCTCGGTACAGCGCATTCTCGTCTTCCGCGACGGTCAGCTCGAGCAGTGCTGGCCCAAACCTAGTGGCGAGTAGCCCGCAGCCCAACAGGATGAGATGAGAAGGCCAGCCTCCTGAACGCAGTACCGTGAGGTCTGCAAACGGATAGCGGGCTCGCCACCGAGGTGGGTCCCAAACAGGAGGCTGGCATGGACGAGCGTATCACGAACGAGGATGGCCGGACGATCGGACTGGACCTGGGCGACCGCTTCACGGAGGGCCGGGTGCTCGACGGCTCGGGCGAGGTCGTCGAGGCGTTCCGGGCGCGGACGACGGAGCCCGCGCTGTCGGCGCGGCTCGCGGGGTATCCGGCTTCGCGGGTGGTGCTCGAGGTGTGGACGCACTCGCCGTGGGTGAGCCGGACGGTGAAGAGGCCGCAGCTTCGGATCACGAAGGCGGGGGATCGGCTGCTTCGGAGCCTTCTCGTGCGCTGTGCGCACTACATCCTCGGCCCCTTCGGCCCGGACACGGACCTGCGCCGGGCGGGGCTTCGGATGGCGGAGCGGGGAGGCGCGGCGGCGAAGAAGCGAGCGATTGTCCAGGGACGGCATCTCTTCCGCGCTAAGAGGACGGCTACTTTTCCGCACCTC
>CAZYOL010000501.1:0-1042 GCA_964649065.1 uncultured Spirochaetales bacterium | reverse complement strand
GCGTCCAATCGGACGCGGACAGTTGCTCTAACTCTTAGAAATAGATCAACTTGACGACGTTCAATCGATTCCGATTGAACGTCGGTTGATCTAATGACCGGCAATCATCGCATCGAATTCGCGTACCGCCGCTGCATCGCGCAAGCTCAGATCCGGGAACTCCTTATCCTTGCCGACATCGTCAGAAATTTTCCACGACCGGGCGCATTTTCTGCCCTTCGCCAGCCCCGGAACGACGGCGACGCCAGGCGTTTCCGGGATCGTGAAAGCACCGTCGGGCGCCTTGGCCGATTTCATCGTCGCGGCGCTGGTGATCGCGATCTCGGCCCAATTTTCTAATTTTGCCGCCTCATACAACGCCTTGTCGTTGACATAGATCACAGGCGCGGCTTCGAGGCTTGAGCCGATCCGCTTTTCGCGCCGCTCGATCTCTAACGCGCCGGTGACGACATGGCGGATCTTCCAGATCTTCAACCATTTCTCGGCGAGTGCCTTGTCTTCCCACTCCGCTGGAATATCCGGGAAGACTTTCAGATGCACCGAATCCTTTGCGTCGGGGAAGCGCGCCAGATAGGCTTCTTCCGTCGTAAAGCACAGGATCGGCGCGAGCCAAACGGTCAGGCAATTGAACAGCTCATCGAGCACGGTCAACGCGGCCCGGCGCTTGAGCGAGGAGACCGGCTCGCAATAGAGCGCATCTTTGCGGATATCGAAGAATAGCGAGGACAGGTCACCGGTGCAGAAATTGAACAGCGCCGAGAAGATCCGCTTGAAGTCAAAATCGTCATAGGCTTTCCGGACGGTCTTATCCAGCTCCCACAGCCGATGCAGCATAAAGCGCTCCAGCTCCGGCATCTCGTCATAGGAGACACGCGCATCGGCTTTATAATGCGCCAGATTGCCGAGCAGGAAGCGCATGGTGTTGCGCATTTTCCGGTACGCATCGACCGAGGTTTGCATGATCGTTGGGCCGAAGCGCAGATCGCCGGAATAGTCGGAGGAGGCGACCCACAGGCGCAGGATTTCCGCGCCATATTGCTTG
>CAZYOL010000500.1:0-1049 GCA_964649065.1 uncultured Spirochaetales bacterium | reverse complement strand
GCACGAAGACGTTGCCGCGGAATCGCGAGAGCTTCTGGACGCTGAAGGAGAGGTCTAGCTCGTTGCGCTCCTCGAACTGGTGCTTCTGGGCATCCGTGAGAACCGAGTAGCAGAGCTGCTTGGTCTCCGGCGGCGAGAGCGGCGGCATGCGCAGCGGGTGGAGCTTGCCGTCGATGCGCAGCTGGGGCGGGGCCCCGGTGGTGATGTGCAGGTCGCTCGCGCCCTTCTCGATCATGGCCTTGAGCAGCTGGTGCATGTTTGCCATGGCTGGTCTCCCTAGTGATCCGCCGAAGAGACGCGGAACACCTCGCCCAGGGTCGTCACTCCCTCGGCCAGCTTGGTCAGCGCGCTCTGTCGCAGGGTCTTCATGCCGAGACGCGTGGCCTCGCGCTTGAGCTCCAGGGCCGAGGCGCCGTTCAGCACGAACTCCTTCAGCTCCTCGCGGAGCTGCATCACCTCGTAGATGGCCACCCGGCCCTTGAAGCCGGTCTCGGAGCAGGTCCGGCAGCCCGCGCCCCTCATGACGGTCACCCGCCGGGCGTCCTCCTCGGTCATCCCGGCCTCGACCAGGGCCTCGGGCAGGACTTCCGCGTCCTTCTCCTGGCACTCCCCGCAGACGCGGCGGGCCAGGCGCTGGGCCACGATGCAGTTCACGGAGGAGGCCACCAGGAAGGGCTCGATGCCCATGTTGAGCAGCCGGTTCACCGTGGAGGGAGCGTCGTTCGTGTGCAGGGTCGAGAGCACCATGTGGCCGGTGAGCGCCGCCTTGACGGCGATCTCCGCCGTCTCGAAGTCTCGAATCTCACCGACCATGATGATGTCCGGGTCCTGGCGCAGGAACGACCGGAGGGCTGCGGCGAAGTTGAGCCCGATCTCGTCGTGCATCTGCACCTGGTTGATGCCGGCGAGGTTGAACTCGACCGGATCCTCCGCGGTCGACAGGTTCTCGCTCGTCTGGTTGAGCTCCGAGAGCGCCGAGTAGAGCGTGGTCGTCTTGCCGGAGCCGGTGGGGCCGGTCACCAGCACCATGCCGAAGGGCTGGTGGATCG
>CAZYOL010000499.1:0-1068 GCA_964649065.1 uncultured Spirochaetales bacterium | reverse complement strand
AGGCTCTTCGAGACGAGGCGGGTCTCCTGCCAGCTGAAGATGCGGGCCAGGTCGTCGGACGGCTGCAGGGGACGGTGGGCGTCGTGCTCGCTCCGCGGAGCTCGCGCGAACCGGCGGTTGTAGGCCGCGATGAACTCCGGGGCGAAGGCATTCGCGGCCTCGACATCGCGGATCCCGCGCAGCCGGAGCTCCTTCACCAGCCGGTCTTGCAGCGTCAGATGAGCGCGCTCGACACGACCCTTCGCCGCAGGCGTGTTGGCGCACAGGATGTCGATGTTCTGGCTTCCCAGGGCTCGGGCGAACTGCGTGACGCCAGCTCCGCCTTGGGGCTCCTTCTTGTTCACTCGGAAGACCCCGGCCTTGTCGCTGTAGAGCGCCACCGGCTTGCCGTGCTGCTCGAGGTACGAGCGCATCGCCGCGAAGTAGGAGAATGCCGACTCCGACTCGCAGAAGAGAATCTCCAGCAAGGCGCTGGTTGCATCGTCCACGAATACCAGCAGGGTGCAGCGCTCGGCGCGCTCCTCGAACCACTCGTGGTCGCAACCGTCGATCTGGATGAGCTCGCCGCGGCACGGTCGCCGCCGCCGGGGCTGCTGGATCCGCGGCTCCCGGCGAGCCCGCGGGACCCAGAGGCCGTCCTCGATCATCCAGTGCCGAAGCGTCTCGACCGAGAGCTCCAGGCCGTGCTGCTCCGTCAGCTTCTCGTGGGCCAGCGTCGGGCCGAAGTCCTCATACCGGGAGCGGACGGTGCTGAGCGCCTCCCGGCGCAGCTCCGCAGCCAGCCGCCGATTGCTGGGTCGGCCGCGATGCTTCGACGCCAGGCCCCCGGGGCCGTGCCGTTCGTAGGCTCGCCGGAGTCGACGCACCTGTCGGCTCGTCAAGCCCAACAGCCTCGCCGCCTCACGCTGCGTCAGCCGCCTCTCGATCAGGCGCTCGATGATGCCCACCCGATCCAGCTCCTCGTAGCTCATGCTCACTGTCTCCATGCCCGCGGGGGTACCGCGGGCGCTTGGAGAAAGCGGACATTTCTACTTTGGAGAAACCGGACATTTCTATCTGGGTACTACA
>CAZYOL010000498.1:0-1100 GCA_964649065.1 uncultured Spirochaetales bacterium | reverse complement strand
GCCTCGCTCTCCACCGAGTCCTTCATCTCGGCCGCATCCTTCCAGGAGACCACGAAGGTCCTGACCGAGGCCTCGATGTGGGGCAAGGTCGACCACCTTCGAGGGCTCAAGGAGAACGTGATCATGGGCCGCCTGATCCCGGCCGGAACCGGCATGGCCCGCTACCAGAACATCGGGATCCAGCTCGATGCGCCCGAGGAGCTGCTCGAGGGCATCGAGGAGGAGGTGGCTCCGAGCCTGCCCGCGGCCGAGGCGCCGCCGGCCGAGGGTCTGCTGGCTTCGGGAGGCCCGGACTCGACGCCGCTGGAGAGCTGAGGCCAGCGGACCCCCGGGGGCGGGCCCGCGCGGGGGTCGGCGGGGCTCCGCCCTGCGTTGACAGGGGGTCCAAGGCCGCTATCTTGCGGCGGTTTTCGACCGGAGACCGCGTCCTGCGGTCCGCTTCCGGCCGCTCGGAGAGGGACGCCCGAGGACGACCCCAAAAGGTCCTCCGGTCTCTTCGGCGCCGCAAGCTGGGCAGTAGGGACGCGTGTCTCCGCTCTACCGTGGACACGTGAGGGTCGGTCACGGCGCCCGTCGGGCGAGGCCGGCTTCACTCCGAATCACTCACCCCGGCTGCCCGTGCGGCAGCGCGGGCGACGGCCCCGGGAGTGGCCCATGCCGACGATCCAACAGCTGGTGCGCAGCGGACGCAAGCTGCAGAAGGCCCGCTCGAAGTCTCCGGACCTGCTGAGCTGTCCGCAGCGGCGCGGCGTTTGCCTGCGCGTCTTCACCCAGACGCCGAAGAAGCCGAACTCGGCGCTGCGCAAGGTCGCCCGCGTGCGCCTCACCAACGGTCGCGAGGTCAACGCCTACATCCCGGGCGAGGGCCACAACCTGCAGGAGCACTCGGTGGTGTTGATCCGGGGCGGGCGGGTCAAGGATCTGCCGGGCGTCCGTTACCACATCGTGCGCGGCACACTGGACACGACCGGCGTGTCGGACCGCCACCGCGGCCGCTCGAAGTACGGAGCCAAGCGACCCAAGTAGCCGCGCGGTCGGCGGGGCGCGTACCCGCCCGGCCGCGGCAGGACCAGCAGGTGCGGATCCGGGATCCGCGAAGC
>CAZYOL010000497.1:0-1125 GCA_964649065.1 uncultured Spirochaetales bacterium | reverse complement strand
TCGCCTAAGGGCATCCCCGAAGGGAAGTTGACGCTTCGAGCCTCATCGGTCCTGGAATGACCGCTTGTTCGGGCCATCCGCGAACCCCGGCGGCGCTCGAATCCCAGCCGCGACGGGGATCTCCCGGGGGGTTCGCGGGAGCCAGGGGGTTCGATCCCCCGAACTCTGTAGTAAGGTGGATCCGGGGAAGGGGACCGATCGAAGTGGTCCGGAGCGCCATCACGCAGGCCGCCGCATTTCTCCTGGCCCTTGGCCTGGCCTCGCCGGCCGCCGGGACGATCATCCAGGACGACGGGATCACGGCCTCCGTCGTCCATGACTTCGAGTCCCTGACCGGGACCCTCACGATCGACACGATCCTGGTGCAGCCGGGTGCGAGCTACGCAGAGCGCTTCGACGGGCAGGCGCGCAGCACGGCGACCAACGTGAACGGCGACGAGTTCGACGTGCTATCCGGATCGCCGACCGGTCCCCTCGCGCTGGTGAGCGGCGGCGGACCCGGCTTCAACCTGGGGCTTCGCAACAGCGCGATCGCTGGCTGCGGACCGTTCCTGGGGTGCCCGGCCCTCGGCTCCTACGGCGAAGGGGCGCTCTCCATCCTCTTCGATCAGGACACCGGCGTCTTCGGCCTGGATCTGCTCGGCGCACAGGGCGGCACCGCGACGTTCCAGTTCTTCGCTCGCGACGGTTCCGCCCTCGGCACTCTGAACGTCGCCGCCAGCTTCGATCGCTTCGTCGGCTTCCGCGTCACCAGCGGCAGCCTGATCGCCGGCGTCTCCATCAGCAACAACGACATGGCCGGGCTGGCCTACGACAACGTCACCTTCGTGCCGGAGCCCTCGGCCGCGCTGCTGCTCTTCACAGGCCTGCTGGGTCTCGGAATCCGGGCCCGCCGGCGCCCTCGCTAGAGCCCATCTCACAAGTGCGCTCGCACGGAGGTGCACCGTCGGTGCTGCTCCGAGTTCGAGGCTATCGTGAGATGGGCGCTGGATGCGCTCGAAGCAGCGAGCCCGCTCCAGGTTCGTCATCGCCACGCGGTGGAATCGCGTCCTCGGCGGACGCAGCGCGGGCAGGCGGGGCGACGCGTGCTCGTGTCCGCCCAGGGGCATCCCCGAAGAGAAGTTG
>CAZYOL010000496.1:0-1135 GCA_964649065.1 uncultured Spirochaetales bacterium | reverse complement strand
GGCGGGGCCCGCTGAGGCCACGCCCTGCCAACGGCGGCCCCCCCCCCCGCCCCCATCGCCCCCCCCCCCCCCCAGGGGCCCCGCGGGGGCAATCGTGTTCTTCCAACGCACGTCCGGAGCTGGCTCCGGAGGCCCGCGGCTCCGGGGATCCGGGAAACGACCGATGGAGCTGCGACGGCGGGTCGCCCAGCTCCACAACCCCTGGGGCGGACGGCCCCGGGGCCGGGAGGATGCACGGCAGCATGAGCGCGAGCGCGGGGTGGGCGGAAGGGCCGGCAGGGGCCACCGGATGGCGCCGCCTCTACGAGGGCTGGATGGCCATCGTCGGGCGCTTCGGAGCCGTCCAGACCCTGGTGATCCTGGCCTTCTCCTACCTGGCGGTGGTCGGCCCGGTGGCCGTGGTGGGCGCCGTCCTGCGCCGGGACTTCCTGGACAAGCGGGAGCTGCGAGGCCGCGACTCGGCCTGGCGGGTGGCGGACTCGGCGGCTCCGGACCTCGAACGCGCCAAGCGGCAGTCGTAGACTCGACGGAGCGGATGCGCCCCCCATGAACATTCTCGGCATCTCCTGCTTCTATCACGACGCGGCCGCCGCCCTGCTCTGCGACGGGCGCCTGGTGGCCGCCGCCCACGAGGAGCGCTTCACGCGCAAGCGGCACGATCCCGACGTGCCCGTCCGGGCCACCCGCTACTGCCTGGAGGAGGCGGGAATCGGCATCGAGGACGTGGAGCACGTCGTCTTCTACGACAAGCCCTTCGTCAAGTTCGAGCGGATCCTCCTCACCTACCTCGCCACCTTCCCGCGCTCGCTGCCCTCCTTCAGCAAGTCCATTCCGATCTGGCTCAAGGAGAAGCTGTGGGTGCCGAGCGTCATCCACAAGCAGCTGGGCTTCGACGGCGAGGTGCTCTTCGCCGAGCACCACCAGTCGCATGCGGCCTCCGCCTTCCTGCCCTCTCCCTTCGAGGAGGCGGCCATCCTGACCTGCGACGGCGTCGGAGAGTGGGCGACCACCACCCAGGGCCTGGGTCGGGGCGAACACTTCGAGCTGCTGAAGGAGATTCGCTTCCCGCACTCCCTGGGCCTGCTCTACAGCGCCTTCACCTACTACCTGGGCTTCAAGGTCAACAGCGCCGAGT
>CAZYOL010000495.1:0-1138 GCA_964649065.1 uncultured Spirochaetales bacterium | reverse complement strand
AGGGGCGGCAGCAGCAGCAGGCCCCGGGGCGGCGCGCCCCGCGGCCTGCGCCGGCGCCGGCGCGCCCGCAGCGGCCGGGTCTCGCTCACGGGCCGGGCGCGAGGCGGGCCACCACGGTCTCCCCCGCCCGCACGCGCTGTCCGCGCGCCACCTGCAGCTCGCTGCCCTCCGGGAGCAAGACGTCCGTGCGGGAGCCGAAGCGGATCAGGCCGTAGCGAACGCCGCGCTCCAGCCACTCGCCCGGCTCCGGATGGCACACGATGCGGCGGGCGAGCCAGCCGGTGATCTGCACCACCTCCACCCGGCGGCCGTCGGCCAGCTCCAGGGTCAGGGTCGATCGGGCGTTCTCGCTCTCGGCCCGGCGGCCGAAGGCGGCCCGATGGCGCCCGGCCCTGCGCTCGACCGACAGCACCCGGCCCGCCACCGGCGAGCGGTTGACGTGGACGTCGAGCAGCGAGAGGAAGATCGCCACGCGCAGGGCCTTGCGGCCGCCGCTCCGCTCGATCTCACCCGCTTCGATGACGCGGCCGTCCGCGGGCGCCAGCACCGCGTCGGCCTCGTCGGGGATCTCGCGCAGCGGGTTGCGGAAGAAGAAGGCGACGAGGACGGTGCCCGCGAGCAGCAGGCCGCCCAGGACCGGCAGGCCGACCGCCCCGGCCAACCCGGCCAGGGCCAGCGGCACGGCACCCAGCAGCCAGGCGTCGCGCACCACGAAGTGGGTGAGCCGCTCCCGGAAGACGGGCTCGGCCGCGGGGGCCCCCTCCGCCACCTCAGTTCTTGCTGCGGTCGACGAGCCGCTTCTCCTTGAGCCAGGGCATCAGGCCGCGCAGCCGGGCGCCCACCTCCTCCATCGGGTGGCTCGCTCCGGCCTTGCGCAGCGCCTCGAAGGAGACCCGTCCGGCCTGGTTCTCCAGGATGAACTCGCGAGCGAAGGCGCCGGACTGGATCTCGCCGAGGATCTGCTTCATCCGGGCCTTCGTCGCCTCGTCCACGACGCGCGGGCCGCGCGTCAGGTCGCCGTACTCGGCGGTGTTGGAGACCGAGTACCTCATGTTGGCGATGCCGCCCTCGTAGATCAGGTCCACGATCAGCTTCACCTCGTGGATCGTCTCGAAGTAGGCCATCTCGGGCGCGTAGC
>CAZYOL010000494.1:0-1143 GCA_964649065.1 uncultured Spirochaetales bacterium | reverse complement strand
AGTAAGCGGGGCAGAAGGCCGGGCGGGGCGTGAATTTCGGGGGTTTTCATCACTCAGAAGTTGTGATTCAACATGATGCATGGTGATTCCGGGGGGCGACCTGACAGGTCTGACGGTCGAGGAGCTGAGGCGCCTGGTGGGCGAGCTGCTCGGCGAGGTGGTGCGGCTGCGGGAAGAAAACGCGGCGCTCAAGGATGAGGTCGCCCGCCTCAAGGGGCTGAAGGGCCGGCCCAAGATCAAGCCCTCGGGCATGGAGCGGGCGACCGCGCCGAAGACGCCCGGGGCCAAAGGCAAGCCGGCGAAGCGCGGCAAGACCAACCGGCGCGTGGCCGAGGAAAGGCAGACGCTGACCGTCGCCGCCCCGCCCGGCTCGCGCTTCAAGGGCTACGAGGACTTCGTCGTCCAGGACCTGCGGCTCGAGGCACGGGTGATCCGTTATCGCCGCCAGCGCTGGCTCACCCCGGACGGGCGCACCCTGGTGGCGCCGCTGCCAGCTGGGATCGACGGCCAGATCGGGCCGGAGCTGAAGCGCTTCGTCCTGCTGCAGCATCACCAGGGCCAGGTCACGGCCGAGCGGATTACCGCGTTCCTGAACGGCGTCGGCGTGGCGATCTCCAAGCGTCAGGTGGTGCGGCTGCTGACCACCAGGAGCGCCGACCTGGTCGCCGAAGCGAAAGCGGTCTTGCGCGCCGGTCTCGAGAGTGCCGCCTGGATCACCGTCGACGACACCGGCGCCCGCCATCGCGCCCGGAACGGCGTGACCACCCAGATCGGCGATGATCGGTTCGCCTTCTTCGCCACCACAGGCTCGAAGAGCCGGCAGAACTTCCTCGAGATCTTGCGCGCCGGCCACCAGGACTACGTCCTCAACGCTGCCGCTTTCGCCTACATGCGCGCGCACGCGCTGGCTGGCCCGGTGATCGACCAGCTCAGTGCCGAGCCGATCCAGAGCTTCCCCGATCAAGCCGCTTGGTTGGCGCATCTCGATCGCCTCGGCATCACCCGGCTCGGGGTTCACCCCGACCCCGTCAAGATCGCCACCGAAGGCGCGCTTTGGGGGAGCGTCTGCGACCACGGGCTGCTCGGCGACACGGTCATCGTCTCCGACGACGCCGGCCAGTTCCGGATCGGCCAGCACGCGCT
>CAZYOL010000493.1:0-1148 GCA_964649065.1 uncultured Spirochaetales bacterium | reverse complement strand
CAGCCGCACCGGCTCAGGACCTTCAAGCGCTCGACCGATCCGGCGTTCGCCGAGAAGCTGCGCGAGATCGTCGGGCTGTACGTCGATCCGCCAGCCCACAGCCTGGTGCTGTCGGTCGATGAGAAATCGCAGATTCAGGCGCTCGACCGCACCCAGCCCGGCCTGCCGCTGAAGCCGGGCAAGGCCGGCACCTGGACGCATGACTACAAGCGGCACGGCACGACCACCCTGTTCGCTGCCCTCAACGTCCTCGACGGCACCGTGATCGGGCGCTGCATGGCGCGCCACCGCCACCAGGAGTTCATCCGCTTCCTCAACGCGATCGAGCGCGAGGTGCCGGCCGGCAAGGTGATCCACGTGATCCTCGACAACTACGCCGCCCACAAGCATCCCAAGGTCAAGGCCTGGCTCGCCCGCCACCCGCGCTGGACGTTCCACTTCACGCCGACCTCGGGTTCGTGGCTGAACGCCATCGAGACGTTCTTCTCGACGCTCTCCCGGCGGCGGCTGAAACGCGGCGTGTTCCGCTCGATCGTCGACCTCCAGACCGCCATCAACCGCTACCTCGCCGAGCACAACCAAGACCCGAAGCCCTTCATCTGGACCCGCAGCGCCAATGCCATCCTCGACCGCCTCGCCCCAATCCCTGTACCTTTTGTGTGAATCAGTGCACTAGCCAGCCCAGCATCACTCACAGAGGCGAGCAGCCAGCTGCACCATTGCACGGGTGCGCCCTTCGGGTGAAGCGGTTCCAGTCGGTGTGCATCGACCATCGTCACACTTTCATGCTTGGTACCTGTTGTATCTCGATCCTGATAAGACGCTCCTCGGGAGGAGGTGCGGTCTTCACCCACTCCTCAAATTCTTCCGCCAGCCGCATGACATGTTCCTTATGAATACCGTGCTCCTCGAAGAACGTGTTCGGCACTTCGTGTTCACCAGTGACGACCTTTGTTATTACAAACGCCGTTTCTGTATAGTTTTTGATATCAAACTCGCCGTTCTCATCCTGAAAGCTTTCCGAGGTCGGGATGCTCCCCTCGAAGGAGGTTGGTGTGGTGGTGATCTCCATCGTCAGCTCTCCCCCGCTTCCCCGTCTTCCTCGATCTCGATGACCCGCACCTCATCGGTGGGCGGGTGGCGCAGCT
>CAZYOL010000492.1:0-1149 GCA_964649065.1 uncultured Spirochaetales bacterium | reverse complement strand
CATTTGCAAATGAGCGTGCTGCACAGGGATGCAAATGTTTGCGTCGAACCACTAGGACGGCGGATTAAGCTTGTTCAATCCTGCCAGGCTCAAAAGCTCATCGGCGGCGAGCGCGGCTAATTTATCTCCCGTCCGGACTTGCTGTTCCAGCTTTTTGAGGCTGGCCTTCACATCGGCATGACCGTAAAGGGCGTTTCGCAGCTTATCGTCGATGAGATCATACATCCAGGATACGGCTTGATCGCGGCGCTTTGCGTCAAACCTGCCTGACGCCTTCAACAATTCGCGGTGACGCTTTATCTCGTGCCAAAGATCGCCAAGCCCCCTATTTTCCTGTGCGGAGATAATGGCGACATCCGGCTGCCAATCGGTGTCCTGGCTCGTCAGAATATGAAGCGCCGCCTTATAATCAGAGGCGGTCGCTTTTGCCTGCGCCGCTAAATCCCCATCGGCTTTGTTGATGGCGATCATGTCAGCCAGCTCGATAAGCCCTTTTTTGAGGCCCTGCAGTTCGTCACCCGCTCCCGGCAGGAGAAGGACAAGAAAAAAATCGACCATACCGGCGACGGCGCTTTCCGATTGTCCTACCCCGACCGTCTCGACAATGACGACATCGAAACCGGCCGCTTCACAAAGCAACATCGTTTCGCGGGTGGCGCGCGTGACACCGCCAAGAGTCTTTCCCGACGGGGACGGGCGGATGAATGCCTCCTCATGCATGGCAAGATTGCCCATCCGCGTTTTGTCGCCGAGAATCGAACCGCCGGTGCGGCCCGAGGTTGGATCGACAGCAAGGACGGCCACGCGATGTCCGCTTTCGACGAGATTGCCGCCGAATTGATTGATGAAAGTCGACTTACCGACGCCCGGCAGACCCGTGACACCAATGCGATAAGCGTGGCCCGTGTCACCATGCAGTGTCTGAAGCAGCCGATCCGCTGATTGCCGGTGCTCGGCTTTTTTACTTTCCACAAGTGTAATCGCGCGCCCGAGCGAGCCCCGATCGCCCTGCCGGATCGATGCGGCTAGTTCCTCGATTGCTATAGCGGGTACGCTTGATGGAATGTGTTGATCTGAATGCATATGTGCGCCACCTAGTGTCCCGATTCCGAAATTCGCCCGATTATTTCAGCACGTTCCGTAGCGAAT
>CAZYOL010000491.1:0-1156 GCA_964649065.1 uncultured Spirochaetales bacterium | reverse complement strand
ACGAATCAGTTGCTCTACCAGCTGAGCTACGTCGGCTCGCGCCCCGTTGCCGCGGGCGCCGAGACGGTGATATGTACACCGCGGACTCGGTGGAGGCAACCTCGGCCACCCCCGTCCGCGGCCGGGCTCAGGATTCGCGGCTCGGGTGCCGCCTGCGCCGTCGCTTCGTGGCGCGCCGCCGGGCCGCGGTCTCTCACCCGCAGCGTGCGCCGGACCACCTCCAGCTCAGCCTGGGCGTCGCCGCTCACTCCCTGGAGCCAGCTCTGGAAGCGCTCCGGCGACTCGACGCGTCCGGCGTAGCCGAGGGCGTCGGCCGCCGGACGCGAGCCGTCCGGCGATGCCGACCAGCGGAGCAGCGACATGCTGATCTGCGAGCCGAAGCCCGCCCCCAGCCGCAGCGCGTAGCGGATCGGATAGGCGCCGCCCCGCGAGAGATTGAGCGGACCCAGCTCCGGATCGGGTTCCCGGAAGTTCGGAACCGGCGGCACGGTGCCGGTCTCGAGCGCCTTGATCGCCACCACGTCCTCGATCCCGACGCCCATCGGGTGGCCGGTCAGCCCCTTGGTGTTCGCCACCACGATCGACGCCGCCGCCTCGCCGAAGACGCGGCGCAGCGACTCGACTTCCGCCGAGGCGCTGCCCCCCCGCGCCGGCGTGTAGGTCTCGTGGGAGACGAAGAGCAGCTCGCGGGCCAGGCTGCGCCGATCGAGCCCGAAGCGCCGCTCGGCCTGCGCCACCAGCCGCTCCATGACCCCGGCGATGTGCTCCACGTCCAGTCGGGTCCCGTGGAAGGCGCTGTTCGCCGTCACCGTCGAGAGCACCTCGCAGATCGGGCGCAGGCCCCGCTGCCGTGCCTCCGAGCTGGCCTCGATGACGATCCCCGCGGCCCCCATGCCGAGGATCATGCCGTGGCGACGCCGATCGAAGGGCAGCGCCGCCTCCTCGACGACGTCGTCGGTGGCGGCCGCCCCGCTGGCGAGGAAGCCCGCCCCCACCCACTCGAGCAGGTTCTCGGTGGTGACGTCGTCGGCGGCCACGATCACGACGCGGCGACAGCGACCGGCGGCGATCCAGTCCTGGGCCACGGCGAAGGCCTGGGTGGTGCTGGCGCAGGCGGCGTTGATCTGGGTGTTGGGGCCGCGGGCGCCGATGTACT
>CAZYOL010000490.1:0-1159 GCA_964649065.1 uncultured Spirochaetales bacterium | reverse complement strand
CTAGTGGATTGACTCTAACATTTGCTTCCCACGCTTGACGCTTTCGATGATCCGATCTGGATCGGCAGTCCAGGTGAAGGGTTTGGGCTCGGCATTGTTTTCCTGGATGAAGCGGTTGATAGCGGTTTGAAGCTCGACGAGGGATCGGAATACGCCGCGTTTCAGCCGCCGCCTCGTGAGTTTTGCGAAGAAGCCCTCGACAGCATTGAGCCAGAGCCTGTCCTCGCGAAGGCGGGGAATGCCGAAGTCGGCGTAAAATGGAATGTCCAACGCGGATGCCGCGCCAGCCAGGCTCGAACTTTCGGGTGTTTATGCGTTGCGTAGTTGTCGACGATGGCGTGGATGAGCTTTCCTGCAGGAACCTGCGCTTCGATGGTATTCAAGAAGCGGATGAATTCCTGATGTCGGTGACGCTGCATGTTGCGCCCGATCACCGTTCCCTCCAGCACATTGAGCGCGACGAATAGTGTCGTGGTACCGTTCCGCTTATAATCGTGCGTCATCGTACCGGCACGTCCTTTCTTCATCGGCAAGCCCGGCTGGGTGCGGTCCAGTGCCTGAATTTGGCTCTTCTCATCGACCGAAAGCACGATGCCATGGGCAGGCGGATCGACATAAAGGCCGACAATGTCCCTGAGTTTGTCGGCAAAGTTGGGATCGTTCGAGAGCTTGAACGTCCGGATGCGATGCGGGGTGAGTTGGTGAGCTTCAAGAATGCGCTGAACCGAACGCAGGCTGACATTGGCAGCCTTGGCCAACATCCGGCCAGTCCAATGCGTGGTCTCTCCCGGCGGCTTGCTCAGCGCCAGATCAACGACACGCTGCACGGTTGTTGCAGGCAAGGGCTTCTTCCCTGGCCGCCGCGTTTTGCCACGAAGCAACCCATCCACGCCCTCATGCATGAAGCGTTCCTGCCAACGCCAGACGGCAGGTTTGGATGTGCCGGACCGGCGCATGATCTCGGTGGTGCCGCAACCATCGGCGGTGGCCAGAATAATCCTCGCCCGCCAGACATGTTTTTGAGGTGCACTACGATCCGCAATGATGCTTTCAAGGCGAAGCCGCTCATCGCGTGTAACACTTACGGTGATCCCTGAGCTCATTGCGTAAGAATGAACTGCTTCGGCAAATTTGGGAATCACCTGAATGAATCAGACCA
>CAZYOL010000489.1:0-1202 GCA_964649065.1 uncultured Spirochaetales bacterium | reverse complement strand
ACGGGCCCTACCAGTTCCCGGAGAAGCTGATCCCGTTGATGATCCTGAACGCCGTTGAAGGGAAGGCCCTGCCGATCTACGGCGACGGCGGCAACGTGCGAGATTGGCTCTACGTGGAGGACCACTGCGAAGGCGTGCTGCTGGCGCTGCGCAGCGGGCGCCCCGGCGAGAAGTACAACGTCGGCGGAGGCAGCGAGCGCTCGAACCTGGAGGTCGTGGAGCTCCTCTGTGCGCAGCTCGAGCGCATCCTGCCCGCCGCCGACAACCCGGCCCTGGCCCGGGCCGGCGTCGAGAGCTACGCGGCCCTCAAGACCTTCGTCACCGACCGCCCCGGCCACGACCGGCGCTACGCCATCGATGCCAGCAAGATCCGCTCGGAGCTCGGATGGTGCCCGGCCCACGACTTCGAGCGCGGCCTCGCCCACACCGTGCGCTGGTACCTCGAGCACCGCGACTGGTGCGCCGCCGTCCAGTCCGGCAGCTACGAGCGCCAGCGGCTGGGCCTGGGCTGATCCCAGGCGCGGGATTTCCCGCTTCCGGGATGCGCGGCGCCTTCGGCAGGCAGGGCGCCCCCCCCAGCCCGGGAGCTGCACGCCGACTGCCAGCCCCCTTCCGGCGACGGTCCCAGCCGGGAGACCCGCACCGCAGGTGCAGCGAAGCCGCGTCCGTGCGGCGAATTGCGGGCCCCCACAGCGCTTTCCCGGGGCCGCTCCGGCCTTGGCACGGCCCTTGATAGGGGAGAGGGCCATGCACTCCGATCACACCATCCTCTTCGTCGACGACGAGGTGAACATCCTCAAGGCCATCCAGCGCCTGCTCCGCGGCGAGCGTACGACGGTGCTCTGCGCCTCCCGCGCCCAGGAGGCCCTCGAGCTCCTCGACAAGACGCCGGCCCAGGTGGTCGTCACCGACCAGCGCATGCCCGAGATGAACGGTGTGGAGCTGCTGGCGGCGGTGCGCGAGCGGCACCCGGACGTCGTGCGCATGATGCTGACCGGCTACACGGAGATGAACGTCGCGGTCGAGGCCATCAACCGGGGCGAGATCTACCGGCTGATCACCAAGCCGTGGAACGACGACGAGCTGAAGGCCACGATCCGTCAGGCCTTCGACCACTCGGACCTGAAGCGCGAGATCAAGCGCCTGAACCAGGTCACCCGCGAGCAGAACTTCAAGCTCCAGGACATGAACCGGAACCTGGA
>CAZYOL010000488.1:0-1229 GCA_964649065.1 uncultured Spirochaetales bacterium | reverse complement strand
CCAAGGCCGGCCGGATTGCAGGCGCCTTCAACGCTCTGATGATTGTCATGAAAGGTTTACCGCTCGCCTATTCGAAGGACATGCAGGAAGACAAGGAGCAGACCTTCGACGCGCTCGGCACGCTGTCCCTGATGATCGCCGCCATGACAGGAATGATCGCGGACCTGGAGGTGAATGCGGAGCGTATGCGGGCCGCGGCGGCGCGAGGCTATTCGACGGCCACTGATCTGGCGGACTGGCTGGTGCGCGAGCTTGGCATGCCGTTTCGCGACGCGCATCACGTCACGGGGCAAATTGTCAAGCGCGCTGAAGACAAAGGCGTTCAGCTGGAAGATTTAAGCCTTCCGGAGATGCAAAGCGTCGAGCCGCGCATCACGGATACGGTGTTTTCCGTGCTCAGCGTGGAGAATTCCGTGGCCAGCCGCCGAAGTTTTGGGGGCACAGCGCCCGAAAATGTGGCCTCTGCGGCGCAGCTTTGGCTGAAACGGCTGGAAGAAAAAGCGGAAACGCGCTAAGAAAGGTCAAATTTCGCCTTTAATACTGGCTTAAAGGATCGCTGACGCATCGGTGTGATGCAAAACCGGTTCCCACTTTTGCGCTGGATGCGCTGAAGGCGAGACGGGGGATTTTATGAGCCGCAGTCTGAAACTCACCGCTATTTTGCTTTTTGCCGCACTCGCTGTCTCCGCCTGCGGCAAGCGCGGCGCGTTGGAGCCGCCAGGTGGCGCGAAAAAGGCGAAAACAGCGCAAACGAAGCCCCAGGAAAAGCCGCATCGCGAGTTCGTGCTCGACGGTTTGCTGCGTTAGCCATCACCTGCCTTCATGCCGAACTGAAACTCTTCTTCTTTTCCGATAAGAAAATTCAGGCTAGAGCAGCGGATCTCAAATCGGAATCGCCGTGCCGCTCTATCTATATGTTTAAGCATCGGATTTATCCGAAAACCGCTACGCACTTTTCGGTCCGATGCTTTAGCAAATATTTGAGCGCCTGTTGCGTGATACGCAGGCGGACGTCATCCGACTCTTCGGATAGCGCATTGGTCGCGGCCAGGGCTGAGCGTCGCAGCGCATGGAGCTGATTGATTAGAGCCTTATCCGCCCTGATTGAATCAGGGTATCGGCTCTAACTATCTGTTTTGTCGCGCTTTCCGAGCGGCGAACCGGTATCCAGCCTCGTTCCCCGCCTGCGCGGGGACAGGCTTCACGGGGCCGTGCTTCGCCTGAAAGCG
>CAZYOL010000487.1:0-1249 GCA_964649065.1 uncultured Spirochaetales bacterium | reverse complement strand
GTCTGCCCTCCCCCCCGCGTGCTCTTACCGCTCCCGCCCCGCGCCCCCCACGGCTCCACCGCCCGAGAGCCGGACCGCCTGGTGAACCCGCTCGGCCAGCTCGCGGACGTTGCCCGGCCAGGGCTCGGCCAGCAGCGCGACGCGGGCGTCCGACGTGAAGCCGACGGGAGTCACGCCCTCCTCCTCGGCAGCGATGCGCAGGAAGTGGGCGGCCAGGGCGAGCACGTCTTCCTGCCGCTCGCGCAGGGCCTCGAGGCGGATCTCGTGTCCCACCAGCGCAGCCAGGGGGCCGCCCTCCGGGAGACCGACGGCGGTGAGCACCAGGCGGGCCCGCAGCGTCTCCCCTGCGCCATCACCCTGACGCTCGTAACGCCCCGCCTCGAGCGCCTTGCACAGCGCGTCGAGGACCGAAGCCGCGAGCCGCTCGACCCGCGCCAGCACCAGCGTGCCGCCGGCGGCCCGAGCCAGCGCGCCGATGTGCTCCTCGGGTAGCTGGGCCGAGCTGCCCGGCGCGCAGCCGAAGAGCTCGCGCGCGAGCAGGCCCTCGCCGAGCCCACCGCAGGACACCCTGACCAGAGGTCCCTGTGCCCGGGCGCTCCACGAGTGGATGGCTCGAGCGAGGTGCATCTTGCCCGAGCCATCGGGACCGTGGACCAGCACGGGCCGATCGCTCCGCGCGGCCATGCGGGCCTGCTCCATCGCCATCTGGGTGGCACGGCCCGCGCCGACGATCCGGTCGCCCCGGCGGCGGCCGATCGGGCGCTCGCTGGCTCCGCCGTGGGGCTCGGTCATCGCGCGCCCGCGCCGGCTTGCCTACCCACGAGCGCGATCGACGTGAGAGAGGTCACACCGA
Organism: uncultured Spirochaetales bacterium; assembly: GCA_964649065.1. GTDB lineage: Bacteria > Myxococcota_A > UBA9160 > UBA9160 > SMWR01 > CAZYOL01. The sequence continues at coordinate 396 of CAZYOL010000487.1, read as the reverse complement.
GATCGACGGCCAGAGCCAGCACCAGGTCCGAGCCGAGCATCACGTCCGAGGCCGCAGCCGGGCCGACAATCGAAAGCAGCAAGCCGAAATCCCCCGACCCGATTCGAGCCGCAAATCAAGCTATTCGCTGCGGGGGTTGCTTGTCAACGCCAAATCTCGCCGGACTCCGGAGGCTTCCCCCGGGCCTGGGGCCCGTTGCGCGCCCCCGCAGCGCACGGGACGAGCCGCCAGATCGAAGCCGCGTCCTCCGGGCAGTTGACCATCCACAGACTCTCATGATACAGGACCGGACGGGGGGACATGCACGAGTCCACGCAGACGCGCGCGGCGCGCCCCGACCCGCCCACCCGAGGGGAGCTTCGAGGGCTGGTCCGGCGGCTCGACAGCGCCTTGGTC
>CAZYOL010000486.1:0-1250 GCA_964649065.1 uncultured Spirochaetales bacterium | reverse complement strand
GCTGCGCTGGCGATGAAAGCGGGCGTCGATATCGATATGGTCAGCGATGCCTATCCAAAGTGGCTACCGGTTGCGCTTGAGCGAGGGCTGATCGACGAGGCGATGATTGATGAGGCCGTCAGGCGCGTGCTCACATTAAAAGCGCGGCTGGGGCTTATGGATGGCGCTTTGCTTGAGCCGAATGAGGGCAGGCCGGGATTTGGCCGCGAAGTACATCTGGACCTTGCCCGCGATGCTGTGCGCCGTTCAATTGTCCTTCTGCAAAATCACGAAAATCTCCTGCCCTTGAAAGCCGAAACGAGCCGTCTCGCCGTTATCGGGCCGCATGCCGACGACCAAAATGAACTGTTCGGTCCTTGGTGGGCGGTCGGCAGGATGGAGGATACGAAGACCTTCTTAAGCGGGATCACCGAAGCGATGCCGGGCTGGGACATTCTTCACGAGGCCGGTTGTGGTCTCCTCAAAGAAGAGCCCGCCAAATTCGGGCCCGCATTAGAGGCTGCGAAAAAAGCCGATGTCGTTCTGCTCTGTCTTGGGGAAGCGGCGCGAATGAGCGGTGAAGCCGCAAGCCGGACGCGGCCTGACTTGCCGGCCTGCCAGCGCAAGCTTGCCGAAGCCATTCTCGATTTGGGCAAGCCGGTTATTGTCGTTCTGGTGACCGGACGCCCGCTGACGATTCCGTGGTTGTTTGAAAAGGCGGACGCTGTGGTCCTTGCGTGGTTTCCAGGCAGTGAAGCGGGGCCGGGGCTCGTGGATGTGCTCCTTGGGAAATGGAATCCGAGCGGAAAGCTTCCCGTTTGTTGGCCGGTCGAGGTGGGGCAAATGCCGATTTTTTACGCCCAGCGCCCGACCGGGCGTCCTGCCGACCCACACGACTCTTTCACCGGCCGATATATCGATGCGCCGGTCGAGCCGTATTTTCCATTCGGCCACGGACTTTCCTATACACGCTTCAATTACTCCGCCCTTAGCATTTCTCAGAAAACAGTAAGCGCAGGCGATCGGATCATGGTTGAGGCGCAAATCCGCAATGACGGCAAAGTCGAAGGCGAGGAAACGGCATTTCTATTTATCCGGGACCCTATCGCGAGCATCGCGCGCCCCGTTCTCGAGCTGAAAGGCATTGCTAAAATCAGGCTGGCCGCCGGAAATAGCGGTACGGTTCGCTTCGAGTTGACCGGCGAGGATTTTGCCTTTGCTGACGAGGATGGCGCAATGATCTTGGAAGATGGAGCGATCGAGATCATGGT
>CAZYOL010000485.1:0-1279 GCA_964649065.1 uncultured Spirochaetales bacterium | reverse complement strand
CTCTTCGCGCAGCTCCTCGGCGTGCACCCGCGCCGCTTCCACGACTGGCACATGGCCCTCTACCTGGATGCGATCGACTGGGTGAGCCTTCCCAATACGGTCGGAATGAGTCAATACGGCGACGGTGGCATCATGGCGACCAAACCGTACTGCGCCTCGGGCGCCTACGTGAAGCGCATGTCGAACTTCTGCGGCAGCTGCCGGTACGACCCCAAGCAGGCCGTGGGCGAGAAGGGCTGTCCATTGACGACGCTGTATTGGGACTTCCTCGCCCGCCATCGCAAGCGCTTCGAGGCCAACCGCCGCATGGCCATGCAGCTGCGAAACCTGGACCGCAAGCCCGCGGACGATCTCGCGGCGATCCGCCGGCAGGCGAAGGCCCTGCGCGCCCGGATCGACCGCGGGGAAGGAGTCTGAGCCCGGCTCCCCGCTCCCCGCCGCGGTGCACGAGACAGCCCGATTCCTCGCCTACCGGTCCCCGGCCGGAGAGTCTCTCGGGTGGAGCGGGGCCAGGGCGAACAGGCCCACCCCGAGCGGCAACAGGGCCGCCGTGTAGAGGGCGGGCTGGTAGGAGCCGAGGGCCGCCCGGCTCAGGGCCAGGGCGCTCGGCCCCAGGGCGCTCCCGACCACCACGGCGCTCATGCTGGCGGCCGCGATGGCTCCGAGGTGACGCAAGCCGAAGAAGCGCGGATGGCCCACGGCAGACAGCACGCTGAAGTGTCCGCCGGCCACGCCGAGGCCGAAGGCCGCCAGCCAGAAGCCCACGGGAGTTCCGAGGTGGGCGCTCGCGGCGAAGCCGACCGCCTGCCACCCCAGCAGGCTGAGGACCAGCGTGCGGATCCGTAGGCGGTCGGCGAGCCACCCGACCAGGCCGCCGGCCGCGGTGCTGACCACCGCCATCGGCAGGAACAGGGACACGGCGGCGGTCCGTTCGAGCCCTGCCTCCGCCCCCAGGTCGACGATGTGCAGGGTGATCCCCGTCAGGACCGAGCCCTGGAGGGCGAGGCTCGCGGTGAGGACCCAGAAGGCCCGCGTGCGGAGGGCCTCGGCCCGGGTCGACGGGGCCGCCTCCGGCCGCGGGTCGCCCTTCTCGGGGGAGGCTGCGGCCCCGTCGAGAGTCAGACCGCAGGATTCCGGGTCCTCCCGATAGAAGAGCCACGCGAGCAGGCCCATGCCCACGACCTCCAGCGCTGCGATCTCGAGCCATGCGCCTCGCCAGCCTGCCCGCTCGATCCACGCGTCGAGGAGGCGAGGCGCGTAGCCGAAGCCGAAGGCGACG
>CAZYOL010000484.1:0-1282 GCA_964649065.1 uncultured Spirochaetales bacterium | reverse complement strand
TCGGGTCATGGTTTTTTTGCAGGTTTGTGACCCCAGCGTGACCCGAAACGCAAAAGCAAACACATTGCGTTTCTACGATGTTTTCTAAATCATTGATTTTATTAGGATTTTTTGGCGTCCCCGACAGGATTCGAACCTGTGACCTACAGCTTAGGAGGCTGTCGCTCTATCCTGCTGAGCTACGAGGACATCAGAGCTAAATGTGTACTTGCCGCGCGCAGGGGCGGTCAAGTCTGGATGGCCCGATGATGGGGAATGGGCCGGGGCATATACGCGTTTCCGCTTACGTAATTTCTACAAGCATCTCCCCGGCTTTGAACTTGTTATAAAGACGAGGGACAGAAACAGAAGGCTTCGCTAAGTGTCTTTTTCATGATCGGAGGCCATTTGGTGATCCGCAAATGTTTGCCCGTCATAGCGATCCTGACATCTCTGATCTTATCAGCGCTCGTCTTAAACCTTGCATTTTCGCTCCCCGTAAAGGCCGCCTGTCAGGGCGAAGATGGCGGCACCAGCGTAGTGATCGAGATCAATGCCGGCGAAAATCTCATTCTTGAAGACGGACGGGCGGTGCGGCTCATCGGCATTCTCACCCCGAAACGCGCTCGCAAGGGCCCCGCTCTGGTAGCCCGCAAGGCGGCAGAGACGGCCATCGGAAAGCTGACTTTGGGCAAAAAAGTCTCCCTGCAGCTCGACAAGCGCAAACGCGACCGATATGGCCGCGTTCTGGCGCATGTCAGCGTCTTTGACGAGAGCGGAAAACCGGCCTGGGTTCAGGGACGGCTCGTCGAAGACGGGCTCGCCCGGGTTATGTCCTTTCGGGATAATCGCCTATGCATTAATGACTTGCTCGCACTTGAGGACACGGCTAGGCGCGGCGAAAAAGGGCTATGGAAAACAGGCTTTTTCTCAATACGTCAGGCGGCTGCGGAAGATGTGCTCACCCGCCTTGCGCGTAGCTTTGAAATCGTCGAAGGCCGCGTTAGGGCTGTCGCGCAAATCCGTGGACGCACCTACATCAATTTCGGCGAAAACTGGCGCAGCGATTTTACCGGATTTGTGCCGGCGAAAAGCGCAAAACTATTCCAGGCGGACGAGTATGAGGAACCGGAGGGCATGAATCTCAACCAATTAAAGGGAAAACACGTGCGCATTCGTGGCTGGATGAAAAATTATAACGGCCCGTCCATCACAGTGACACATCCGGAACAAATCGAAATCGTCAACAATACCAAGGCGATGTTGCGCTGAAAATGGATGTGTCGAGCGCTTCCCTCACGCC
>CAZYOL010000483.1:0-1301 GCA_964649065.1 uncultured Spirochaetales bacterium | reverse complement strand
GGGGCGACGATCAGGCTGGCGAAGAAGCCGTAGTCGACGGTCGGGACCCCGGCCAGCACCTCCAGGATGGGCTTGAAGACGGCCCGGAAGGTATCGCCGACGTAGAAGGTCATGTAGATCGCCGACATGAGGCCGATGGGCACCGCCACCGCCATCGCGATCAGGGTGACGAGCAGCGTCCCCGTGAAGACCGGGACGGCGCCGAAGGAGCCCGAGCTGGCGACCTGATCGGCGCGGAGCGCCGTCTGGGGGCTCCAGTGGATGCCGAAGAGGAACTCGTAGAAGGGAACCTGCTGCAGGAAGCGGAAGGTCTCGAAGACCAGGGAGAGCACGATCCCGACCGTGACCAGGATGGCCAGCGTCGAGGACAGCAGCAGCGTGCGACCCAGCAGGGATTCGACCAGCACCCGCGCCGGCAGATCGGCGTGGATGCGCCGTAGCCCCCAGCCCGCTCCGGCCAGGGAGAGGAGCGCTGCGACGGCCACCGCCAGGTCGATGCCGGTGCGACGCAGCGCCCGGTAACGCTCCGCCGCCCGTTCGAGCCAGGGATTCTCGACTCCCCGGGTGATGCCCCCGAGCGCCGAGTTCTTGACCTCGTTGAAGAAGAGATCGACCTCGGCGGAGTTCTGCCCCACGGCCTCGGCCGGAAGCGGGGCCAGGGTCAGCCACTCGAGGACGGGTCCCGACAGGGAGAGCCAGAGCACCAGCACGGCGGCCCCCGGAAGCCCGCACCAGAGCGCCGTGTACCAGCCGTAGTAGCCGGGCAGGGAGTGGAGGTCTGCGGGGTGGCCCTCGACCGAGGCCAGCGCGCGCCCACGCCCGAGGAAGAAGCTGAGGCAGGCCAGGACCCCCACCGTCGCACAGAGGATCCAAACGCTCACGCGGGCTCAGCCCCCGGCCAGCTTGAGAGGTCGAAGGTTGCGGGCATCGCCGCGGAACTTCTCTCGCTCCTCCTTGGGAGCGGGAATCAGCCCCTTGTCGGTGAGGTAGCCGAAGTCCCCAACGGCCTTCTCGCTGGTGAACTCCTGGAGGAACTCGCGCATTCCCGGGATCGAGGCCACGTGGGCGTTCTTCACGTAGAAGTAGAGGGCCCGCGAGATCGGGTAGGCGCCGGAGGAGATCTCCTCGAAGACCGGCTCCACGCCGTGCACGGTGCTGCCCTGGACCCGGTCGGTGTTCTGGTCCAGGAAGCTGAAGCCGAAGACCCCGAAGGCGTTGGGGTTCACCATCAGCATCTGGACGATCAGATTGTCGTTCTCGCCCGCGGCGAAGTAGGCCCCGTCCTCTCGCACCCCAAGACA
>CAZYOL010000482.1:0-1331 GCA_964649065.1 uncultured Spirochaetales bacterium | reverse complement strand
AGTGCGCCGGACATCGCCGGCCGGCGGCTGGCCAACCCCACGGCGATCCTGCTCTCGACCGTCGCCCTGCTGCGACACCTGGACGAGGGCAGCGCCGCCTCGGCGCTCGAGGCAGCGGTGCACGGAGCGCTCGCCAGCCCGCAGCACCGCACTCGCGACCTGGGAGGCGAGGCCGGGCTCGACGCCTTCACCGACGCCGTCATCGAAAGACTGGGATGAGGCCGCGCCCGCCGCCGCTGCTGGTGGTCGGCCTGGACGGCGCGAGCTTCGAGGTGATCGAGCCCTTGGCCCGGGCGGGCCGCCTCCCGGAGCTCTCGTCCTGGCTGCGGGACGGAGCCCACGCGCCGCTGCCGAGCTGCGTGCCCCCCATGAGCTTCCCGGCCTGGTCCAGCTTCCTGACGGGTCTGGAGCCCGGAGAGCACGGCCTCTTCGACTTCACCCAGAAGCTGCCCGGCGAGTACCGGATTCGCTTCGCGAACGCGACGCACCGGCGCGGGCGCTCCTTCCTGGCCCGCGCCAGCGCCGCGGGCCTGCGCGTGCTGTGTCTGGGCGTCCCGGCGACCTTCCCGCCCGAGCCGGTGAACGGCCTGCTGGTGCCGGGCTTCGACTCCCCCCTGTCGACGGGCTCGGATCCGCGCTCGGCCAACGACCCGGCGCTCTACCAGCGCATCGCCTCGCGAGCCGGCCCCTGGATGCGACCGGCGCTCGACGAGAGCGCCCGCGACGAGCACTTCCACGAGCGCGCGCTGGGCACGCTGCTCGAGCGCATCGAGGGCAAGGAGCGTTTCGCCTGCGAGGCCATCGCCGCCCTGGGCGCCGCTGCCGGCGGCGCCCCTCCCGACCTGGCGGTCGTGGTCTTCTCGGAGAGCGACACTGTCGCGCACCACTACTGGCGCGACCACGATCCGGCCTCGCCGCGTCACGACCCGCGCGCCGGCGCGACCCGGCGCGGGGCGCTGGGCGCGGTCTACGAGCGCCTCGACGCGGCCTGCGGGGCACTGCGCCGCGCCATGGGTCCCGAGGCGCGCTGCGTGGCGGTCTCGGACCACGGCAGCGGAGGCGCCTCGCGCCGGGTGGTCTACCTGGGCCGGCGGCTCGCCGAGACCGGGCTCTCGACGCGCTCCGCCCGGGGCCCCGCGGCCCTGGACGCCGCGGCCCGGGCGGCCCGCGACGGCCTGCTGCAGCTGCTGCCGCCCCGCCTGGCCGAGCGGGCCTTTCGCCGCGCGCGCTCCGCCGCCGCGCGCGCCCAGAGCCCCGCGCGCTTCCGGGGCCACGACATGTCGCGCACGCTCGCCATATACCACGAGGCCAACACCCACCCCGGCCTCAGG
>CAZYOL010000481.1:0-1338 GCA_964649065.1 uncultured Spirochaetales bacterium | reverse complement strand
CCTTCGAAGCCAGGGCCGAGGAACGCGAGACCCGCGGGTTCATCTCGATCACGACCAGGGTGCCGTCGCGGGGATCGACGCCGAACTGGATGTTCGACCCGCCCGTGTCGACGCCGATCTCGCGGATGATCGCCACCGCGGCATCGCGCATCTCCTGGTACTCGCGGTCGGTCAGCGTCTGCGCCGGCGCCACGGTGATCGAGTCGCCGGTGTGGACGCCCATCGGGTCCAGGTTCTCGATCGAGCAGATGATCACGACGTTGTCGGCCGTGTCCCGCATCACCTCGAGCTCGTACTCCTTCCAGCCCAGTACGCTCTGCTCGATCATGCATTCGTGACGGGGCGACTGCTGCAGGGCCCACTCGACCCGCGCATCGAACTCCTCGTCCCGCCAGGCTACGCTGCCGCCGCTGCCGCCGAGCGTGAAGCCGGGCCGGATGATGGAGGGCAGGCCCGTCTCGCGCAGGATGCGGCGGGCCTCGGCCAGGGAGCGCACGTAGCCCGCGCGGGGCATGCGCAGGCCGAGTCGCTCCATGGCCGCGCGGAACTGCTCCCGATCTTCCGCCCGGTGGATGGCCTCCAGACGGGCACCGATCAGCTCCACGCCGTGCGCCGCGAGCACGCCCTTCTCCGAGAGGTCCACCGCCAGGTTGAGGGCGGTCTGGCCGCCCAGCGTGGGGAGGATCACGTCGGGCTTCTCGCGGGCGATGATCTGCTCGACGCTCTCCACCGTCATGGGCTCGACATAGGTGCGGTCGGCGGACTCGGGATCGGTCATGATCGTGGCCGGGTTGGAGTTCACCAGCACGACGCGGTAGCCGTCCTCGCGCAGGGCCTTGCAGCCCTGGGTTCCCGAGTAGTCGAACTCACAGGCCTGGCCGATCACGATCGGCCCGGAGCCGATCACGAGAATCGTCTGGATGTCGTCTCGGCGCGGCACGGCTAGCTCCCGGATCCTGCGGCGATGGAGGCGCCGGAGACGCGCTCTCCGGCCGCGTGGCGGGCCACCATCTCGCGAAAGCGACCGAAGAAGTAGGCCGCGTCGTTCGGCCCCGGGGAGCCCTCCGGGTGGTACTGCACCGAGAAGAGCGGGCGGGTCTCGTGGGCCAGGCCCTCGACGGTGCCATCGTTCAGATTCAGGTGGGTCACCCGGACCGCCTCGCCGGCCTCGCGGAGCGAGTCCGCATCCACGGCGTAGCCGTGGTTCTCGGCACAGATCGAGACCTTGCCGGTGAGGAGGTCCTGGCCGGGCTGGTTGCCGCCGTGGTGGCCGAACTTGAGCTTCCGGGTGCGCCCGCCCAGGGCGAGGCCCAGGATCTGGTGGCCCAGGCAGATGCC
>CAZYOL010000480.1:0-1352 GCA_964649065.1 uncultured Spirochaetales bacterium | reverse complement strand
GCCTCCCGTGCCCGCCGACTACGGCGAGGGCTGGCGCTCGGCCGCCGTGCCCGGCGGCCCCTGATCGTCGTGTATCCTTGCCGACATGGATCTCCTCTACACCGCTCACATCCCCGAAGTCTAGGGGCCCTTTCCGACCATCCTGGCGCTGCACGGCTGGGGGGCCAGCGCTCACGACCTGATCGGCCTGGCGCCCATCCTGCACGGCGGCTGCGCGCTGGTGCTGTGTCCCCAGGGACCGGTGACGATCCCGGTGGGGCAGGGCCTGGTGGGCTTCGGCTGGTTTCCCATCAGCGAGGGCGGCCCGCCGGACCTCGGCGAGTTCGACAAGGGGCGCCAGGCGCTGGCCCGCTTCCTGGAGCAGGCCCTGGAGCGCTATCCGATCGACCGCCGCAAGCTCATGCTGCTGGGCTTCAGCCAGGGTGGCGTGATGGCCTACGACCTGGCCCTGCGCGAGCCCGAGCGCTTCGCCGCGCTGATCGCGCTCTCCTCCTGGCTGCCTCCCCAGATCGCCGCCGGAATCCCGCGCCGGGACGCCCACGAGCAGCTCCCGACGCTGGTGATGCACGGCAGCCAGGATCCCATGATCCCGCTGCAGATGGGGCGCTCCTCGATCGACGAGCTGCGCAAGCTGGGCGTGCCGGCCAGCTTCCGCGAGTACGACATGGAGCACGAGATCCGGCCCGAGGCGCTGCGCGACCTGGTCGGCTGGCTCGAGGACCAGATCTCGCCGATCCAGCTCGCCTGAGCGGATGGCCGCCCGAGGCGCGGCGGGCCCGCAGCAGCCGGAGCGGGGCCGGGCCCGCAGCAGCCCCCACAGGGCAGGGCAGGGCGCAGCGGCTGGCCCGCGGGCGCCGCCCGCGGAAGAGGTACCCTCCCTGCTCCGCTCTGCGGGGCCGCGGCCGGCGCCGCTCCCCGCGGTGCGAAACGCGTCGGGGTGTAGCTCAGCGGCCAGAGCCTGATCTTTGGGGGGTCAGCGTCGTGGGTTCGAATCCCACCACCCCGACCACTTCCCGATGGTCCGTTCCGGACACATGGTTTACAGATCATTCCGGGGACATGGCTGACACTTTCGGCCCGAAGGGGTTCGGGGCGGGTTCCACCCGGCCCTCGGTCTGATCGAAGAATCCCAGGTCGAAGTCCAGGAAGCTGACGAGCCAGATCTGGTCCTCGACCTCACGGATGCCCACGATCTCGCCGGCGAAGACCGTGCTGAGATTGATCTTCCGCTTCCCCAGGCAGATGCGGCCGCAGTGGGTCACGCGGACGGACCGGTCATGGTACGGGTACTCCGGCTCCGGGGGCGGCGCGTAGGCGCGGACCGAAGGTGTATAGACATCGCCCGGGTAGGC
>CAZYOL010000479.1:0-1357 GCA_964649065.1 uncultured Spirochaetales bacterium | reverse complement strand
CTCCTCGACGACGTCCCTCACGCCCAGTGGGTCTTCTCCATCCCCAAGATGCTTCGCCCCTACTTTCTCCACCATCGCGAGCTCCTCGGTGAGCTCGCACGCATCAGCTACGACACCGTGCGAGAGTTCATGGCGGCCGCCGTCGACGAGCCCCACGCCCGACCCGGCATGCTCGCCGTCATCCAGACCTTCGGCTCTTCCCTCCGCTGGAACCCACACATCCACGCCGTCGTCTCCAGAGGCGTCTGGGACCCCGGCCCACGGTGGCATCCCATCCCCTACGTCGACCCTCACAAGGCCGAACTCCTCTTCCGTCACAAGGTCTTCCGTCTACTTCTCGACCGCGAGCTCATCTCTCAGGACCGAATCGACCTGCTCTTGTCCTGGCGACACTCCGGCTTCAGCGTCCATAACCGCACCACGGTCTATCCATCCGACACCGAGGGCATTCACAAGCTCGCCTGCTATCTGATGCGCCCTCCCGTCAACCTCTCTCGGCTCCGTTACCATCCCGACTCGGGACTCGTCCTGTACGAGCCCAAAAACCACGCGGACGTCGACGACCCCGCCCTCACCGACCCTCTCGAGTTCTTGGCTCGCGTCCTCATCCATATCCCTGAGCCCAGAAAGCACCTCGTTCACTTCTACGGCGCCTACGCCAATCGCGTCCGCTCCTCTTTCCGCATCACCGCGCCCGCAGACGACGACCCATCGTCGGCCAAGCGACGACTCTCCAAGCGGTGGGCAGAGCTCATCTACCGCGTCTACGAGGTCGACCCTCTCACTTGTTCATGTGGGGCACGGATGACGATCCTCGCCTTCATCATCCAGCCCGACGTGATTCGGAAGATTCTCCAGCATCTCGAAACTCGCCACGCCTCACCGCGCGCACCACCCCACTCGAGCACCGTTCTCTGAAACCGCGCCCAGCCACGCCGAGGCTCTCGCAGCCTAGACCACGCTCGGCGTGCGTCTGTTCGGCCCTCTTTTGAGTCCGAATCCCCCCAAGCTCTGGATCCGAGCGACCGACACGCCTGGGCGCCTCACCGTTCCATCCGTTTCACCGCCACTGCACGGGATTTCGGGACCAACGGACGCCACGAGCCCGGTTAGAATTCCTTATCTGTCGGAATGGGGCGAGGGAGCGTCCAACGCCGCTCGGCAAGAAGGGACCTGCGCCGGCGCCGAGCCTGGCGACGCGACCTGGACCGAGCGCTTCTTCGACACCCAGTCCTGGGCCCAGCCGGGCGGAGACTTCGCGAGCACCGTGAGCGCGAGTGAGAGTGTCGACTTCAGCGCTCTGTACACATGGGGCTCCAGCTCCGGAATGGTCGCCGACGTACAAGGTTGGGTGAAC
>CAZYOL010000478.1:0-1384 GCA_964649065.1 uncultured Spirochaetales bacterium | reverse complement strand
TATACGTCCGATAATCCCCGAAACGTCAAGTCCCTCCGGGGATGTCACTAGGCTGGGGATCCAGGGGGGTGGCGACGGCTCGCCGAACGCCTCGCCGCCAAGGCGCGAAACGGAGCGGCGGGTTCTGGAGCGGATCGCGGGCGCACGAGGGCCATCGCGACCGGGTGAGGCTCTCACCATCGATGGGCTCGGCGCTCGCTCAGTAGCCTTCGTCTTCGTAGATTGGGTCCCAGGAGTCGGGGGCCTCTTCTGGCAGGCGGGCGGGCTCGGCGGGTGGGGCGCGCGCGGGAAGGCCGAGGCACTCGATGATCGCGCTCGTGGCGTCCGGGGGATGGATCGCCGCGAGGAGTCGCGTGCGGGCGCCACAGCGCGGACACTCGAGCACGTCGACCGAGAAGACCCGGCGCAGCAGGTCGGCCCAGGCGAGGCGACGGGGGCGAAGCGCGGAGTCGCCGGTGTCGGCCGGCTCTTCGGGCGCGCCCTCCCCGTCTCGGCTGGCGGCCGGCTGGTCGCGGTTGGCGCCCAGGGACACCCGTGCGGGGGGCAACTCCTTCCCAGGAATGCGTGCGGCGGGCTCGATGGACTCGTCCCGATCCCCTGCTCCCGGTCGGCTCGACGCACCTGCCGCGTCGCCCTCCGATCGGTTGTTTGGAGGCGCGGCGGTCTCGGCGCTCGGACACGGAATCACGCGCGCGCGCTGGCTCGCGCACGGGCCGAGGACGCCGTGATAGCGGACGAGGTGGAAGCGCGGCGGCGGCACCAGCGCCGCGAGCTTCTCCACCAGCTCGCCGGGCTCGAAGACGACGTGGGTGGTGCCGTCGCGCCAGCGGTGCTTGAGGCGGTAGAGGAGCCGGCCGTCGGCCATCCGGGAAAGCCGGTCGGTGGCAACGGGAGGCCGCGCGACGTAGCGGCACAGGCGCTCGAGGCGCTTCCGGTCGCGGGCGGGGACGGCAACGTTCGCGTGAAGGCTGACGCCGCTGGCGTTGGCGCAGCGCTCGCCGTCGAGCTCGGGCACCGAATCCGGGTCGATGCAGTCACCCACGCGGATCACCGTCTGGCCGGCGCGGCGGCCGGTGGCGATGCGGCTCGCGACCGAGGCGCCGTAGAGCTGCGCCAGCAGGGGCTCTTCCACCGACAACGGGTCGGCGTCGGTGGGATCGGCGTCGGGGCCGAGGCCGCGGCGCTCGAGCAGGCGCGCGATACGGGCGGCCACCTGGCCCACCACCCGCACCACCTCGGCATCGTCGGGCGGAGGGAGCGGGTGGAAGCGCGGTCGTGCGTCAGCGTTCGTCTCGTAGAACCCGTCGAGCACGAGCGAGTGGAAGTGGAGGTTCAGGTTGAGGGCGTCTCCGAAGCGCTGCACGAATGTGACGGCGCCGCACTG
>CAZYOL010000477.1:0-1390 GCA_964649065.1 uncultured Spirochaetales bacterium | reverse complement strand
GAGCTATGCATGAATCTTGGTGACGGCGAGGCCATTGATCAGGCGGCGGCATATTCGTGGCCAGCTTCCAAGCCATCAGTAAATTTGACGCCTTCGATGACTTTTGGCAATTGATTTTGTCCGTCGAGCCGACGCCAGGATGCCTGCGCGGCCTGAATCAACTTGAACACCATGATCATCCCTGTTTCATGCGACAGGCAGCCTTTGGCCCGCTTCGTCCGGTGACGCACGGTAGCAAAAGTGCTCTCGATGGGATTACCGGTGCGGATGTGTTTCCAATGCTCGGCAGGAAAGTCGTAGAACGCGAGCAGCGTCTCGCGATCCTTGGCCAGACAATCGGTGGCCTTGTCGTATTTGGCTTTGTACTTGGCGAGAAAGCGATCGAAGGCTTTTTCGGCATCGGCCCGGCTCTCGGCCATCCAGATTTCCTTAAGATCCGCCTTGGTTTTCGGCTGAACCGATTTCGGCAATTTGTTGAGCACGTTCATGGTCTTATGGACCCAGCAGCGTTGCTGCCGGGTGGCGCCAAATTCCTCTTCCAGAGCCTTCCAAAAGCCCAACGCGCCGTCGCCGATGGCCAAATCCGGCGGGATGGATAGCCCCCGGCCCTTCAGATCGGCGAGCAACTCGCGCCAGGATTGGGCGCTTTCCCGGTAGCCTGACTGAAAACCAATCAGTTCCTTCTTGCCTTCCGGTGTGGCGCCGATCAGCACAAGAATGCACTGCTTATCGGGTTCCATCCGTGCCTGGAGATAAACGCCGTCTGCCCAGATATAAACATAGCGGCGCGCCGAGAGGTCGCACTTCTTCCAACGCTCGAACTCCTCCTGCCAGCCTGCTTTCAGACGGGCGAGTACGGCAGGCGAAAGATTAGGCGCATCATTCATGAGCGCTTGCCGCTCATGATAAACATTCGCGGGCCGAGCAAGGCCGCCAGCGCCTCCTGCATATCGCCGCTGGAGATGCCGCGCAGATAAAGCACCGGCAAAAGAGCGTCCAGGCTCTTTGCCCGCCGGGCGTAAGGCGGCAAGATGTTGGATGAAAACCGGATACGTTCGCCATCGCTCCCGCCGCGGTCACGCAGCCGAGGCTGGCGAACCTGCACCGGGCCGATGCCGGTCTGAATGGTCCGCTCCGGCATATGGCCATGCCGAACGAGACGCTGACGACCGTCCTCGGTTGCGAGATGGGCGTAAGCTGCAAGGCATTCGGCAAGCTCGGCTTCAACTGCTTGGGTCAAAAGCTGGCGCGCGCCGTTTCGTAGAACCGCAGTCAGCGGATCGGCAAAGTCTCCTGGCTGGCGCAAGGTGACAATCTTATCGTTCTTCATGGCGTATCAATCCTCATCTGGATGTGTGGTCGGCTTTGTCACCGCCACGATACGCCGCTT
>CAZYOL010000476.1:0-1441 GCA_964649065.1 uncultured Spirochaetales bacterium | reverse complement strand
GCCAGCCGCGAGCGCATCGTCGCCTTCTGTCCGGCACAGCCGCGCGACGGCGGCGCGGGCGCCCTCTACGTCCTGCTCCGTCGCCGGCGCGAGCGCTGAGGGCGGGCCGCCGGCGAGCATCGTCGGTGCAGCAGCGCGGTAACGTCAAGAGTTGTGTGTCAGGGCGAAGGGGGTGGCGAGGCCTTGGTGGTGGTTTTCGTGGATGAAGACGGCGAACAGGATGCGGTCCATGGAGGTCTTGTCCTGGAAGGTGCCCATCGGGCGGGTGCGTCGGCGGACCTCGCGGAAGCGGCGCTCGATGGCGTTGGTGGTGCGCACGGCCTTGCGTGCGGCGAGGGTCGGGTAGCGCAAGCAGGTCAGCAGGTCGTCGAGGTCGCGGCGCAGGCAGGCCACCGCCTTGGGGTAGCTGTCGCGCCAGCGCTCGGCGAAGCGGCGCGCGGCGGACCCGGCGGCGGGCCGGGTCTTGGCGTTCATCCGGGTCTTGGCGTTCATGATGCGGTGCAAGTCGGTCTTCATGCTGTCGTGGTCGGCCTTGCGGACCGGGTTGACGACGTTGCGGATCTTGTGGGCCCAGCAGCGTTGGACGGGAATCTCGGGGTAGGCGGTGGGCAGAGCGGCCAGCAGGCCCTGGCCGCCGTCGACGCACCGCATCTCGAGGCGTTCGCCGGTCAGTCCACGGCGCACCAGATCGCCCAGAAACGGCTCCCACTGGGCGGTGCTCTCGGCGGTCGCCAGGCGGAAGTCGATCACCTCCTTCCTGCCGTCGGGGCGTAGGCCCAGCGCCACCAGCACGGGCCGAGCGAGCGCGCCGGCGCCGGTCTTGCGCTTCAGGACCACGCCGTCCAGCACCAGCACCCGGTACTGGTCCTGGAGCGGTCGGCGGTGGACGGCGGCGACGGCATCGTCGAGTTGCCTGGCGACGGCGCTCACCGTGCTCGCACTGAGAGGCCGGCCGAGGATCGGTAGCAGCGCGGCCGCCACCTTGCGGGTGGACAGCCCCAACACGAAGCACGCCAGGATCATCCGATCGATCTGCTGCGCCCGCCTGGCGTAGGCCTGCACCACGGCGAGCGCGCTGCGGATGCGGGTGCGCGGCACGGCGAGCTCGATCATGCCGAGCTCGGTGAGCAGCCAGCGATGGTAGCAGCCGTTGCGCCGGTCGGCCTCGCCGAGCTCGGCCATGCGCTCGAGATGCCGGTCGATGCGCTCGTGCATCCGGCCTTCGAGCACCCCGACCAGCGCCTGGCTCGCCGCCGAGCGGTCGTCTTCGCCCCACTCGACACCTTCGGCTTGCATGGCCTTCATCAGCTCGAACGCAACGGGTAGACCCTCGATCGTCGCAGCTTGCGGCATCGGGGGTGCTCCATCTTGCGGACCTCAGCAACTCCGCTCGGGGAGTACCCCCTCCTGCCCCTGACACAAACTCTCGTACGTCACCTAG
>CAZYOL010000475.1:0-1443 GCA_964649065.1 uncultured Spirochaetales bacterium | reverse complement strand
TCGAGGTGGACGGGCAGCTCCACGATCTCCACGACGCCGTCGTGATCGACGTTCAGCGCTTCGAGCGCACCGAGCGCCGGCAGGCGGCCGCCACCGTTGGGCAGATGAACGCCAAGCTCCGTCGAGAGCGCCGACCGTACCTTCTGATCGGCGTCGGTCGATGGGAATCGAGTGAGCCGTTCCTTGGCATTCCCGTGACGTGGGATCAGATCTCCGGCGCCCGGGTCATCGTGGAGGCCGGCTTCCGCGACCTGCAGGTCACGCCCTCCCAGGGCACGCACTTCTTCCACAACCTGACGTCCAACAACGTCGGCTACTTCACCGTCAACCCCGAGCTCGGCGAGGGCTTCCTCGACTGGGACTGGCTCCTGAGCCAGCCCCTCGAGGACGAGACCGGACCGGTGCGGCACCTCCGCTTCGACGCGCCGATCGTGGTCAAGATGAACGGCCGCCGCCACGAGGGCGTCATCGAGAAATCGAGCCGAGCCGCGCGCGGAGCGCCGCATCGCCGTGGAGCGTCGCCATGGCCTCGCGGAGCGCAGCGACCGAGCCCGGAGGAACGAGCAATCCCGTCTCTCCGTCCACGATGAGCTCCCGGATGGGCCCGATGCTCGACCCGATGCTCGGGAGCGACGTGAACAGGGCCTCGACGAGCGCCACCGGCAGCCCCTCCGAAACGCTCGGGAACACGAAGGCGTCGGCGGCCGCGAGGCAGACGCCGATGTCGGAGCGGAGGCCGAGCAGACGGACACGGTCCGACACCCCGAGAGCCTCGGCCGCGGCTGCAAGCTCGTCGCGCAGGGGACCTTGTCCAGCGATGGCGAGATACGCAAGCGGCGCTTCGCTCGCGAGCCTGGCGAACGCCTCGATGAGCGGGCGCTGCGCTTTCTGCGGATCGAGGCGCCCCACGTTGAGGAACAGGAAGGCGCCGTCGGGGAGGCCGATCTCGCGACGCAGCGCGCCGGCCTCCGCGGGCGTCGCCTCCAACCGTTCCGGGGACACCGAGTTGAAGATCAGGCGCACCCGCTCCTCGGGCGCACCGAGGTCACGAACCGCGGACTCCCGGACGTGCTCGGAGCACGCAACGTAGATCGGCTGGGCCCACCAGCCGGACCACTGGTCCAACTTCTTCAGAATCCCGCTCTTCCAGCGAGGCCACCCCGCGGTCCGGATCGTCTCGGGGTCGTAGTCCGTGAGCTGAAGCGACGTGATGAGCGGCAGCCTCGGGCCGCCCAGCGTGGCGAGACGCGCGGTGACGTTCGCGTCGTACAGCCAGGTGTGCAGGACTTGCGGCGGCGACGCCTCCAACAGCCGCGCCAGCCGCCGCGCCCCCGTGACCCACCGGAGGGGTCCCGTGGCGCCGAGGGCCACCACCTCGTGACCGGCCGCGATGAGCTCCGCCGCAAGGTCGTCCGGCGTGCGCAGGTGGCACACGCGGTGCTC
>CAZYOL010000474.1:0-1445 GCA_964649065.1 uncultured Spirochaetales bacterium | reverse complement strand
AGCGGGATGTCGGCGGTCGCGACGACGTCTCCCGGCCGGACGTTCTCCACGATCCCTCCCGGCCGGACGTTCTCCACGATCCAGTCGTCGGCCGCGTCGGGTCCCTGATCCACCAGAGCCAGATGCACCCCGAGACCCTCCGGAATCCGCATGCGCGAGTTGGCCACCAGGGCCACGGGAACGCCGCAGCGGGTGGGGGTAGGAGAAAGAGTGCGACCAGGCTCTGCTGGTCGGTCAGGATTGGATTCGCGATGACTCCATGAAATCTCGTTCGTCGTTCAGCGGGTGCGAATCCCGCCCGGCCAGGGGTGAGCCCGTCCAGGCCGGTAGCGAGCCTTGCGCCGATCCCGGCAACGGGGAAGGCGTTGTCGCAGGCACGCGAGCGTGTGAGCCGTGGGGCCTTCGAGGTCGCCAACGTCCGCCTCGGGCTCCGGCCACAGGGGCGGCGAGGGGATCAGGCAACACCCCGGGGATGGCGGTCCTTTCCTGACACGAATGCCGTCTCGCTACCACTCCCAGGTCGAGCACCTAGCACCTCGGAGGGCCTCGACGTGCGACAACGACTGCTGTGGATGTCCCTGCTCGTACTCCTGACCACGCCCTGGTCGACGTTCGCATCCGCCACGGCGATCTACGTCTACACCGGGAACGAGTACGTGGTCGTTCAGGACGACACCCCGCCGGACGGGGTCTACACGAGCGACATGCGGGTCGAGGGGCAGTTCAGCCTCGCGGCGCCGCTCGCGAACGACCTCGCCCTCACGGACATCCGGACGGACGTCACCGACTACAGCTTCTTCGACGGTCGCGTCACGCTCACCGATGCGAACTCGGCCATCGTCTTCTTCGACGTCGCGACGAGCGCGTCCGGGGAGATCTCGGAGTGGAATCTCCGATTCCAGGCCAGTCTGCCGGCATCCCCGGTGGAAGGGGACCAGAGGCTGGTCGTGCTGACGAACTCGACGACGGGGACCACGCCGCAGGACAGGGCCATCATCAGCGAGTGCATCGATGCGGCCGACTGCCTCGCCAACCTCAACCAGGACCAGGCCTTCGTCAACGCCAACCCGGGCACCTGGGCGTTGGTACCCGAGCCGGCCTCTGGGGTTCTCCTCGGGTCTGCTCTGCTCAGCATCGCCTTGGCCCGACGCTGGGGGCCCGCGCGTGCCGACCGCGGCTCGCCTGGGGACTCCTGCCGAGTGCCGCCCTCGTAGGGGCGAGCGCTGGTCCCGCGCGGGCCATCCCCGCCCCAGGCGGGTCGTCCAGACGATTTCCGCGGCCCTGAACGCTGCGTCGGCCACCCGGTCACCGAGCGGATAGCGGCGGGCCCGCTGCTGGCCCTGCGCTCCTGCGCCTGGATCGGCTTCCTGACGCTGGCCTGCCTGGCCGCCGAGCTGCTCTTGCGGCGCGCCCACGGCGACACGCGCTGGAGGCTCCGCTACCTG
>CAZYOL010000473.1:0-1485 GCA_964649065.1 uncultured Spirochaetales bacterium | reverse complement strand
CGCTTCGCGAACCTGCGCCTCCTCTACGGCAACCTCTTCACACAGCCGGGCAAGAAGCTGCTCTTCATGGGCGGCGAGTTCGGCCAGTGGCGGGAGTGGAACCACGACAGGAGTCTCGACTGGCACCTGCTCGACTTCGAGCCGCATCAGAAGCTCCAGCGCTGGCTGCGCGACCTGAACACCACCTACCGGGGGGAGCCCGCCCTCCACGAGCTCGACTGCGAGCCCGAGGGCTTTCGGTGGATCG
Organism: uncultured Spirochaetales bacterium; assembly: GCA_964649065.1. Lineage (GTDB taxonomy): Bacteria > Myxococcota_A > UBA9160 > UBA9160 > SMWR01 > CAZYOL01. The sequence continues at coordinate 1,238 of CAZYOL010000473.1, read as the reverse complement.
ACTGCAACGACGCCGGTCAGAGCACCCTCACCTTCGAGCGCAGCGCCCGCTCCCACAGCGACGTGGTGGTGGTGGCCTTCAACCTCACCCCGGTGCCGCGCCCGAACTACCGCATCGGCGTGGCGCATCCGGGCGTCTGGCAGGAGATCTTGAACAGCGATGCCCCCCTCTACGGAGGCAGCGGCCAGGGCAACCTGGGCGGCTCGGAGACGGTGCCGGTGGCTTGTCACGGCCGGGCCCAGTCGATCGTCGTGACCCTGCCCCCGCTGGCCATGCTCGTCTTCAGGGGCCGTCCGGCCTAAGCTGGTCGAGGCCCCCGATCCGTGGGGGCGCGGGGGGTACGATGGTCCTCGACGAGAGGCTGCGGCTCTGGCCGGGAGAGCCGAGCCCGCGCGGTGCGACCTGGGACGGCCGGGGCGTCAACTTCGCGCTCTTCTCGAAGCACGCCGAGCGCGTCGAGCTCTGCCTCTTCGACGCCAAGGGCCGGCGCGAGCTGCGGCGGATCACGCTGCCCGAGTACACGAACGAGATCTGGCACGGCTACCTGCCCGACGTGCGTCCGGGGCAGCTCTACGGCTACCGGGTCTACGGCCCCTACGAGCCGAGCCGCGGCCACCGCTTCAACCCCAACAAGCTCCTGCTCGACCCCTACGCCAAGTCGATCGCCGGCCAGCTCTTGTGGAGCGACGCCCACTTCGGCTACCGCATCGGGCACCGCGCCGCCGATCTCTCCTTCGACCGGCGCAACAACGCCCGGGGCATGCCGAAGTGCGTGGTGGTCGACACGGCCTACACCTGGGCGCCGGAGCACCGCCCCGGCACGCCCTGGCACGAGAGCGTCTTCTACGAGCTGCACGTCAAGGGCTTCACTATGCGCCATCCGGCCGTCCCCGAGGCCTACCGGGGCACCTTCGCAGGGATGTCGACGCCCGCCGTCATCGCGCACCTGCGCTCCCTGGGCGTCACCGCCGTCGAGCTGCTTCCCGTGCACGCCTTCCTCGACGACCGCCACCTCGTCGAGGCGGGGCGAAGCAACTACTGGGGCTACAACACCCTCTCCTTCTTCGCGCCGGACCCGCGCTACCTGGCCAGCAGCGAGCTCGGGGAGTTCAAGACCCTGGTTCAGCACCTTCACGATGCGAACATCGAGGTGATCCTCGACGTGGTCTACAACCACACCGCCGAGGGCAACCACTTCGGGCCCACGCTCTGCTTCCGGGGCATCGACAACGCCAGCT
>CAZYOL010000472.1:0-1486 GCA_964649065.1 uncultured Spirochaetales bacterium | reverse complement strand
CACCAGGGCGGGCAGGCCCGAGGCGGCGGCGCGCTCGAGGGCGGCGCCCAGCTCCTCGGCGCGCTCGACCAGCTCGCCGTGGCCGCCCAGGGCCTCGACGACCTTGTCGTAGCGCGAGCGGTTGAGGAGCGTGGCATGCAGCCGCTCCTGCCCCATGAGCTGGCCCTGGGGGCGCATCATCTGCCCCCAGGCGCCGTCGTTTCCGACGATGCCGATGATGGGGAGGCCGAAGCGGACCGCCGTGTCGTACTCGAAGCCGTTCAGGCCGAAGGAGCCGTCGCCGTAGACGATCACCACCCGGCGATCCGGGTGCGAGATCTGGGCGGCCAGCGCGAAGGGCATGCCCACGCCCAGGGTCCCCAGCGGGCCTGGGTCCATCCAGGCCCCCTCGCCCTTGACCGGGATGATCTTGGCGGCCGTGGCGACGATGTCGCCACCGTCGCCGATCACGATCGGGTCGCCCAGGGTCTCCAGCCAGTCGCGGACCCCGCGACACATGCGCTGGGGGTCGAGCGGGGCCTCCTCGCTGTTGAGCTTCGCCTCGACCTCCTTCTCGGCCTGGTCCTCCAGGGCGCGCAGCTCGTCGCGCCACGCCGAGAAGTCGAGCTTCGCGCCCTGGTTCTTGATCTCCTCGCTGAGCGCCTCGAAGCTGCAGGCCAGGTTTCCGACCAGCGGCACGTCGGCCTGGCGGTTCTGGCCGATCTGGGTGGCGTCCATGTCGAGCTGGATGATCTTGGCGTCCGCGGGAATCGTCTGGCCGAAGCGCATGCGGAAGTCCAGCAGGGTCCCGGCCAGCACGATGCAATCGATCTGCTTGAGGGCGTCGCGGCGCGAGCGGTTCAGGAACTCGGGCGAGTCGTGCGGGATCGTCCCCCGGCCCATGCCGTTGGTGTAGGAGGGCATGTGGGTCTCGGCGATGAAGCGGTTCATCTCGGGGCCCGCCTGGGACCACTTCACGCTGGTGCCCGCCATCAGCATCGGCCGGCGGGCCTGCTGCAGCAGTGCGATGGCCTCCCGCACCTCGTCGCGATCCGGGGACAGGCGCGGGGGCCGGGTGCGGATCCGGGGAATCGGCGCCTGCTCCCACTCGACCACCCCCATGAAGACGTCCATCGGAATCTCGAGGAAGGCCGGTCCGGGAATGCCGGAGACCGCGTGGCGGATGCCCAGCTCGACGTACTCCGGGATGCGGTGGGTCTGGTACACGGCGTCGGCCCACTTCGTGATGGGGCGCATCACCCCGATGTGGTCCATCTCCTGGAGGGAGCCGCGGCGCAGATTGTTGAAGGGCCCCTGACCGCCGAAGACCAGGATCGGCGAGTTGGCTCGCCAGGCGTTGGCCACCCCCGTGACGCCGTCGGTGACGCCGGGCCCCGCGGTGATGGCGGCGACGCCGACCTTGCCCGGGATGCAGCGGGCCCAGGCGTCGGCCCCGTGGACCGCGGCCTGCTCGTTCCGCACGTCGACCAAGCCCATGCCCACCTCG
>CAZYOL010000471.1:0-1497 GCA_964649065.1 uncultured Spirochaetales bacterium | reverse complement strand
GCCGAGCCGCCGCTCTCCGAGATCCTGCGCTGCCTGCTCGACGAGCCGGGGCGGGTGCACGCGCTGGCCCTGGACCAGGCGGTGGCGGGCAACGGGGGACACGAGCGCCCGCGCGTGGCGGAGCTGTTGGGCGAGGCGCCGGAGGCGACCCTCGTCTTCCTGCGCCCGGCGCTGCGCAAGCTGGCCGCGGGGGGCTTCTCCAGCGAGCCGCTGGCGACCTTCCGAGCCTCGACCTACGGGCTCGAGCAGCGCATCTCGGAGCGCTTCTCCGTCGAGCGTCTGGTCCCGTGGACCGCCAGGAGCACCCAGCTCACGCTGCACCCCAGCGCTCCCGGCCGCCAGGTCGTCGCCGTCGACGTCGGCAGCCTGTCGAGCCAGCCCCGAGACTACGCCCGGCTGCTCTGGAACGACACGCTCCTGGACGCGCGTCCGCGCGACGGCAGCAACTTCTACACGGTCGACGTGGCCGACGCGGCGCGGCCGGCGGTGCTGCGCCTCAGCTCCGACGCCCCGGTCCCGGCGGTGCTGGACGCGCGCCTGCTCTCTCTCTCCGAGCCCCTGCGGCTCCGCTTCGACCCCAGCGGCACGGTGGACCACCGGGAGCGGCTGTCCGACTCCTTCTTCGAGGCGCCCGGCGAGGTGGTTCCGTGGCTCCGCGGTCGCGGAACCGTGGAGGTCCCGACGGTCGACTGGCGCGGCGCGGGCTTCGTGATGATCGCCGAGGTGGGCGTGCGCGCCGCCGCGGACCGGAAGCCCCATCCGCTGACCATCGGCGCCCGGGGCCGGCCCTACTACCGGATGACGCTGCGCCCCGGGGAGGACGCCGTCGAGGGGAATCGCTGGTCGCGCATCTCCTTCGCGCTCCACGAGCCGGTCGTGACCGGCGACCAGACCCGCGTCGAGCTCGACTGGGACGGGGAGGGCACCGCGCTGGCGCTGCGCTGGATCGAGGTCTACCGGCTGGAGCTCGAGCCCACGCTGCGTCTCGAGATCGGCGCCGAGGGCGACGTGCCCCATCTGGTGCAGGGCTTCCAGGCGCCGGAGGCCCGGGACGAGCCCGAGCCCCTGCAGTGGCGCTGGACCTCGGAGCAGGCCGAGCTGCGCCTGCTGGTCGAGCCCGACGGGCGGCCCAAGCAGCTGGTGATCCGCAGCCTCGAGGGAGCCCGGCCGGAGGGCCTGCCGCCGCCCGCGCCGAGCTATCGCTGGAACGGTGAGCCGCTGCCGCGGGGCCGGCGCAGCCAGGAAGAGGTCGGGGCGTGGCGAAGGGTCACCGAGACGATCCCGCTGCCGACCGGAGCGATCTTCCGCCCGATCAACCACCTCGGCATCCGCGCGCGCGGCTTCACTCCCGAGTCCGGCTCCCCGAATGCGCGCCCGCTGGGCGTGATGCTCGACGAGGTGCGGATCGAGGACGCGCCCGGCTAGGCGAGCTGGCGCAGCGCCCAGGTCGCCAGCACCAGGCCGAGCAGAGCGGGCGCCGCGCCGCGCACGGCGCGG
>CAZYOL010000470.1:0-1513 GCA_964649065.1 uncultured Spirochaetales bacterium | reverse complement strand
CCCGGAGATCCTGTCGTCGGTCGGCGGCTTCGCCGGCCTCTTCAAGGCGCCGGCGCGCTACGCCAACCCGGTCTACGTGGCGGGCGCCGACGGCGTCGGCACCAAGCTGCGCCTGGCCGCCGAGATCGGGCGCTTCGACACGGTCGGGATCGACTGTGTCGCGATGGTGGTGAACGACCTGATCGTCCAGGGCGCGGAGCCCCTGGTCTTCCTGGACTACCTGGCCATGGCGGGCCTCGACCGCGAGCGGGCCTCGGAGGCCCTGCGCGGCGTCGCCGAGGGCTGCCGGCGGGCCGGCTGCGCGCTGCTGGGCGGCGAGACCGCCAGCATGCCGGGCCTCTACGCCGAGGGAGATCTCGAGCTGGTCGGCTTCGGGGTCGGCGTGGTGGAGCGCGACCAGCTGATCGACGGCTCGGGGATCAGCCAGGGCGATGCGGTGCTGGGCCTCGCCTCGAGCGGGCTGCACAGCAACGGCTTCTCGCTGGTGCGCCGGGTGCTCGAGCCCTTGCTCCGGGGCGACCCCGCCGAGCTGCGCCGGGAGATCCCGGAGCTCAACACCTCGCTGGCGAGCGCGCTCCTGGCGCCGACACGCATCTACGTGAAGCCGATCCTGCACCTGATGCGCGAGTTCACCCTGAAGGGCCTGGTCCACCTGACCGGGGGCGGCTTCCCCGGAAACGTCCCGCGCATCCTTCCCAAGGGCGTACGGGCCCGGATCGACCCGGCCTGCTGGCCGCGCCCCGCCCTCTTCGACTGGATCCAGCGCCGCGGGGAGATCTCGGAGCAGGAGATGGTGCGCGTCTTCAACTGCGGGATCGGAATGCTGCTGATCGTCCCCCGCGAGCAGGCGGAAGACATCCTCGAGAGGCTGCGGGCCCTCGGGGAGCGGGCGTACCGGATCGGCGAGATCGAGGCCAAGGCGCCCGACGACCCGCCGCTGCACTTCGTCGAGCCGAGCCCCTAGCGTGCGCGGCCTCCCGGTCGTCAGCGCCGACGGGGTCCGGGCGCGGCGCTGGGACGCGGTCGTGCTGGGGGCCGCGTTGCCCGGTCTCGTGGCGGCCGTGCGGCTGGGCATGCACGGCAAGCGCGTGCTGGTCCTGGAGGAGCCGGCGACGCGCGCGGCCTACCCCGGGCTGCGCGAGCCCTTCCACCTGACCGGCGCCTCGGGCAAGGGCTTTCTCGGCACCTGTCTGCAGTCGCTGGGCGTGCCTCCGATCGATCGGCAGCGCTTCGCCGCCGATCCACTCGCCTACCAGCTGTTGCTGCCGGAGCTGCGCGCGGACCTCGGCGAGGCCTCGCTGTCGGGCTCGGAGCTGGTGGCCTGGGGCCTCGCCAAGCCCGAGGAGGCCCGGGCCCTGCTGCGGGCGCTGGGCGAGGCCTCCGCGGCGGAGTGCGAGGCGCTGCAGGCGTCGGGGCAGGCCGAACCCGCGCGCCTGCTGAGCCGGCCGGTGCGGCGGCCCCTGGTCGGCCCGCCGCCTCTCGCCCGCTCGGCGACGCGCCACGCCCGGGGCCT
>CAZYOL010000469.1:0-1546 GCA_964649065.1 uncultured Spirochaetales bacterium | reverse complement strand
AGGTCGAGGGCGGCCGGCCCTCCTCCATCGCCTCCTGGTTGACCGCGACGCGCAGGTACTTCCGGTTGTCGAAGAACATCGTCAGGCGGTCCTGCGCCGCCGGGTCCACGACCGACTCGTAGCCCCTCGACAGGGGCGCCAGCAGATCCCGGTCGAAGGCCATGTTGATGTCCGCCCCCAGGGCGTTCTGGATCTGCATCGAGCGCTCCGGGCTGAGGTCGAAGCTGGCTCCGTCGACTTCGCTCTTGAAGCGCACGCCACGGTCGCTGATCTCCGCCGAGGGCAGCGAGAAGACCTGGAAGCCGCCGCTGTCGGTCAGGATCGGGCCGTCCCAGCCCATGAAGCGATGCAGGCCGCCGAGCTTCTCGACCAGCCGCTCGCCGGGGCGCAGGGCCAGGTGGTAGGTGTTGGCGAGCACGATGCCCGCGCCCGTCGCCCGGACCTGCTCGGGGGTCATGGCCTTGATGGCGCCGTGGGTGCCGACCGGCATGAAGGCCGGGGTCTGGACGGCGCCGTGGGGCGTGTGCAGGGTTCCCGCGCGGGCCGAGCCCGAGGTGGCCTCGAGGGCGTACTGGACGGGGGCTGCCAAGGCGGCCGGCTCGGCGCAGCGGGGCTCGCGCGCGCTAGCGATAGGTGCTGCGGTGCCCCGAGCTCTTCCGCAGCCGCACCCGGCGCAGCTTGGCCTTGCGGGCCGCGCGCATGCGCGTGCTCTTGCGCCGGTTCCGATGGGGAAGCGCCTTTGCCTTCTTCATCCGGGCCTCCCGGGTGGGTGGGCGCGCGAGCGTAGGGAAGCCCCGCCGCGGCGTCCAGGGCTGGGCGCTCCCCGGGGGTCGGCGGCTATGCTCGCCGCATGCCCCTCGACAGCCCCCTCGCGCGCCTTTCCGATTTCGACTTGAGCGACGAGCAGCGCATGCTCCGCAGCGCCGTGCGCGAGTTCGCGGAGAAGGAGATCGCCCCTCACGTGGAGCGCTACGAGCGGGAGGAGCGCTACCCGCTCGAGCTGATCCAGAAGCTGGTGCCGCTCGGCTATCTGGGACCGCTGATTCCCGAGGAGTACGGCGGCTCCTTCCACGACGTGGTCTCCTACGGACTCCTCTGTGAGGAGATCGCCCGCGTCGACTGGGTGGTCGCCTCGGTGATCTCGGTGGCCAACTCGCTGGCCGCCAGCTCCATTCTGAGCTTCGGGAGCCAGGCCCAGAAGGAGCGCTGGCTGCCGGGCATCGCCCGGGGCGAGATCCTGGCCTCGGCCTGTCTCACCGAGCCCGGCGGCGGCACGGACCTCGGCAACCTGCGCACCCGGGCCGAGCGCGTGAGCGGCGGCTACCGGCTCTCCGGCACCAAGGTCTTCATCTCCCACGCCGCCCACGCCGGCCTCTTCTTCGTGGTGGCGACCCTCGACCGCAGCAAGAAGCACAAGGGGGTCACGGCCTTCCTGGTGGATCCGCGCGAGACAGAGGGCATCCGCAACGGCGAGATCCCGATGCGCACGCTCAAGCGCGCCAACCTGGCAGAGGTCCACTTCGACGAGGCCAACGTCCCCGACGCG
>CAZYOL010000468.1:0-1564 GCA_964649065.1 uncultured Spirochaetales bacterium | reverse complement strand
CGACTTCGCCGGCTCCGACCTGGGGATCATCACCGCCGGCCTGGCGCGCAAGCCCGGCATGTCCCGGGACGACCTGCTGAAGACGAACCTCGGCATCATGAAGCAGGTGGCCGAGGGCGTGAAGCGCCACGCGCCGGAGGCCATCGTGATCGTGGTCTCGAATCCACTCGACGCCATGGTCTACACCTTCAAGGAGGTCTCCGGCTTCCCGAAGAACCGCGTCGTCGGCATGGCGGGCGTGCTCGACTCGGCGCGTTTCCGGGCCTTCGTGGCCTGGGAGCTGGGGGTCTCGGTCCAGGACGTCACGGCCCTGGTGCTGGGCGGACACGGCGACACCATGGTTCCCCTGGTTCGCTACTGCACCGTGGCGGGAGTGCCGATCTCCCAGCTGATCTCCCAGGATCGCATCGAGGCCATCGTCGAGCGCACCAAGGGTGCGGGCGGCGAGGTGGTGGCGCTGCTCAAGACCGGCTCCGCCTTCGTCTCGCCGGCGCTCTCGGCCATCGAGATGGCCGAGTCGATCCTGCGGGACAAGAAGCGCGTGCTGGCCTGCGCCTGCCTGCTGGAGGGCGAGTACGGCGTCCAGGGCCTCTACGTCGGCGTGCCCTGCGTGCTCGGCGCCGGCGGGGTGGAGAAGGTCCTCGAGGTGGAGCTCGATGCCGCGGAGCGCAAGCTCTTCGACGCCTCGGTGGAGCACGTTCGCTCGCTCGTCTCTCAGATCGAGCTCTAGGGCGCCCCGTGAACGTTCACGAGTACCAGGCGAAGGAGTTGCTGCGCGAGTTCGGCGTGGCGGTGCCCGAGGGGGGGCTGGCGACGACGCCGGCCGAAGCCGAGGCGGTGGCGCGCCGCCTCGGCGCGGAGCGGGTCGTCGTGAAGGCCCAGGTCCACGCGGGCGGCCGCGGCAAGGGGGGCGGCATCAAGCTCGCCGAGTCGCCCTCGGATGCGGTCCAGAAGGCCAGCGAGATCCTGGGCATGACGCTGGTCACGCATCAGACCGGTCCGGAAGGCAAGCTGGTGCGCAAGGTCTACGTGGAGGCCGCCTCGGCCATCGCCCGCGAGCTCTACCTGGCCATCACCCTGGATCGGGCCCGGGAGGAGATCGCGATCATCGCCTCCACCGAGGGGGGCATGGACATCGAGGAGGTCGCCGCGAGCTCGCCCGAGCGCATCCAGACCGAGTTCGTGGATCCCAACGTCGGCCTGCAGCCCTACCAGATCCGCAAGATCGGCTTCGGGCTGGGCCTCGAGGCCGAGCAGGTCAAGCGCCTCGACGCCTTCCTGGGCGGGCTCTATCGCCTCTTCGTCGCCAAGGACGCCTCCCTGGCCGAGATCAACCCCCTGGTGCTCACCGAGTCCGGCGAGCTCTTCGCGCTGGACGGCAAGCTCAACTTCGACGACAACGCGCTCTACCGGCACCCGGAGATCGCCGAGCTGCGAGATCCCGAGGAGGAGGATCCCCGAGAGCGCGCGGCCAAGGAGATCGACCTGGCCTACGTCGGCCTCGACGGGAACATCGGCTGCATGGTGAACGGCGCGGGCCTGGCCATGGCCACCCTGCACATGA
>CAZYOL010000467.1:0-1581 GCA_964649065.1 uncultured Spirochaetales bacterium | reverse complement strand
CGGCGTCCTCAAGGCCGCCATCACCTACGAGATCATGACGCCCCAGTCGATCGGCCGGCCCTCGAACGAGCTGGTGCTCGGCAAGCACTCGGGGCGCCACGCCCTGCGCGAGCGCCTGGTGAGCCTGGGCTTCGAGCTGGAGGGAGACGAGCTCGACGGGGCCTTCCGCCGCTTCAAGGACCTCGCCGACAAGAAGAAGGTGATCTACAACGAGGATCTCGAGGCGATCGCGGCCGACTCGGTGGTGCGGGCCGACGACCACTTCGCCCTCGGCGAGGTCTCCATCCTCTCGGGCACCTTCGCCCAGCCCACGGCCACCGTGGAGCTGCGCGTGGAGGGCGAGAGTCACAAGGCCACCGCCCAGGGAGTCGGTCCCGTGGACGCCGTCTTCAAGGCCATCGCCGACCTGACCGAGACCAAGAGCGAGCTGCTGCGCTACCAGGTGAACGCCATCACGGGCGGCATGGACGCGCTCGGCGAGGTCTCGGTCACTGTCGAGGAGGACGGCCGTCGCGTGATCGGGCACGGCGCCCACTCGGACGTGATCGTCGCGAGCGGCAAGGCCTACGTCCACGCCCTCAACAAGCTCGCCTGGCACAAGCGGCGCCATGGTCGAGAGGAACCCAAGGGAATCTAGGCGATGCAAGGGATCCTCGTGCTTCCGGGCGACGGGATCGGCCCGGAGGTCACCCGCGAGGCGTGCCGCGTGCTGGAGGCCGCTGCCGAGCGTCACGCTCTCGAGCTGGCCTTCGAGGAGGAGCTGATCGGGGGCGCCTCCATCGACGCCCGCGGCACCCCGCTCTCGGACGAGGCCGTCGCCCGCGCCCGCGCCTGCCGGGCCGTGCTGCTGGGCGCCGTCGGCGGGCCGAAGTGGGACGCCCTGCCCGTCGACACCAGGCCCGAGAAGGGGCTGCTGCGCATCCGCAAGGAGCTGGGCCTGTTCGCGAATCTGCGGCCGGCGGCGGTCTTCCCGGCCCTCGCCGACGCCTCGACGCTGCGCCGCGAAGTGGTGGAGGGCATCGACCTGCTGGTGGTTCGCGAGCTGACCGGCGGCATCTACTTCGGGGAGCCCCGCGGCCAGGCTCTGGTGGGCGGACGGCGCGAGGCCCGCAACACCATGGTCTACGACGAGGTGGAGATCGCCCGGATCGCGCGGGTGGCCTTCGACTCGGCCCAGCGCCGGCGTCGTCTGGTGACCCACGTGCACAAGGCCAACGTGCTCGAGGTCTCGCAGCTCTGGATGCAGGTGGTGGAGGAGGTGGCGCGCGACTACTCCGACGTGTCGCTCCACCACCAGCTGGTGGACTCGATGGCCATGCTGCTGCTGCGCGAGCCGGCCCGCTACGACGTGATCGTCACCGGCAACCTCTTCGGCGACATCCTCTCCGACGAGGCCGCGATGATCACGGGCTCGCTGGGCATGCTGCCCTCGGCGAGCCTGGGCGAGGGCGGCGTGGGCCTCTACGAGCCGGTGCACGGCTCGGCCCCGGACATCGCGGGCCAGGACCGGGCCAATCCCCTGGCGGCGATCCTCTCGGCGGCGCTGCTGCTCGCGCACTCGCTGGACGCCTCCCCGGCGGC
>CAZYOL010000466.1:0-1581 GCA_964649065.1 uncultured Spirochaetales bacterium | reverse complement strand
CTTCCGCCTCAACGTGATCCCGATCGAGGTGCCCCCCCTGCGCGCCCGGGTCGAGGACATCCCGCTGCTGGCGCGCCACTTCCTCGACGTCTTCAACCAGGAGAAGGACAAGAAGGTGGAGGGCTTCAGCGAGACCGCCCTGCAGCTCCTGTGCAGCTACGCCTGGCCGGGCAACGTCCGCGAGCTCGAGAACCTGGTGCAGCGCCTGGTGGTGCTGACCGGCGAGGGGGAGATCGACGTGGCCGATCTCCCGGTCCGCCTGCGCGCGCCGGCCGGGGGCGAGGGGCTGCCGGCCCCGCAGCTTCCCGCGGACGGCCTCTCCCTCCGCGACGTGGTCGACGACCTGGAGCGCACGCTGATCAGCCAGGCCCTCGACCTGGCCCACGGCAACAAGAACGCCGCCGCGCGCCTGCTGCGCCTGAACCGCACCACCCTGATCGAGAAGATCAAGAAGAAGGGTCTCGACCCGGTCGCTCCCGTCGACCGGTGACGGATCCGTAACCCCGGGCTCGGATCTCCGACGCTTCCGCGTCTTGCTTGCCGGCACCGCCGCCCCAGGCGGCAGGGCTGCCGCGCACACAGCTGCGCAGCGGAAGCCCGCAGGCAGGGCTGGAAAGCGCTTTTCTTTCGCACCCCTGCAGCCCTGCCCGCGGCGCGGAGCGGAGCCGGCAGGTGCCGCTCATTTCCGAGAACCGGGACTTGGCACAGGCCCTGCTTCGTCCCCGCGTCACCCAGGCGGGGGAGCTTCCGGGCCGAGATGCGGCGCGCCGGCGGGCCTCCTCACCAGGAACCAGGAGACGACGCGAAATGGAAGCCCTGCTCCGGGACGCCAAGGAGAAGCACTCGGCGATCCCCTCGGATCTGAAAGAGCAGATCGTTCTCGAGCACACTCCGCTCATCCGCTACATCGTCAATCGCATCGCCGTCCGGCTGCCTTCCCACATCGATCTCGACGACCTCCACAACACGGGCGTCATCGGCCTGATGGATGCGATCGAGAAGTACGATCCCGAGAAGAACTGCAAGTTCAAGACCTACGCGGAGTTCCGGATCAAGGGGGCGATCCTCGACCAGCTCCGCTCGCTCGACTGGGTGCCGCGCAGCGTGCGCCAGAAGAGCCGCCGCCTCGAGCGCGCCTACGGCGAGGTGGAGCAGCGCCTGGGGCGCACGGCCAGCGAGGAGGAGGTCGCCGATTCGCTGGGCCTGCAGATCGACAAGTTCCACGAGCTCCTGAACCAGGTGCGCGGCATCTCGCTGGTGAACCTCGAGGAGATCCGCGGCAACAACGCCGACGGCGAGCGCACCGGCACCTTCGCGGACATCGTGGAGGACGTGAACTCGGAGAACCCCTTCGCCTCGCTCAAGCTGACCCAGATGAAGGAGCTGATGGCGAAGACCATCGCCATGCTGCCCGAGAAGGAGCGGCTGGTGATCTCGCTCTACTACTACGAAGATCTCAACATGAAGGAGATCGGCGGGATCCTGGGCATCACCGAGAGCCGCGTCTGCCAGATCCACACCAAGTCCGTGCTGCACCTGCGCGCAAAGCTCAAGGGGCTGCTCGAACGATGACGCGCCGTG
>CAZYOL010000465.1:0-1589 GCA_964649065.1 uncultured Spirochaetales bacterium | reverse complement strand
GGCTGAGCGCGCCGTCCTCGCCGACGATCACCTGCTGGGAGCCGTCGGGGGCCGCAGCCGCGGGGGCGCGGACCGCGGCCGTGGGCGTGAACTCGAAGATGCGACGCTCGACGCGCAGCACGCGTCGCGCGTCGCTGCGGCGGCGCAGGTCGCGGCGGCCCTCGACCTCGGCCCGGGCATCGCGCAGGCCCGCGGCCAGCAGCAGGGTCGTGTAGAGGTCGCGGATCGAGACGGCCCCCGAGGAGCGGCCCGGCTCGACGCCCGGACCCGCCAGCACCAGCGGGATCCACACACTCTCGGCATCCAGGAACTCGCCGTGATCGTAGGCGTAGCCGCGCTCCTCCAGATGCTCCGTCAGGCTCTCCCCGTGGTCCGCCGCCACCACCACCAGCGGCGGCCGGCTCAGGGCCGCCCGCACCCCGGAGACCAGTCGGCCCAGGGCCGCATCGCAGCCCTCCACGCCGCGCGCGTAGCGCTCGGCCATGGCCCGGCGCCGCTCGGGGCTCGCGTAGCGCTCGGATCCGACCCAGCCGTAGTCGTCGGGCGCGACGGGGAAGGAGAGGCGCTTCTCGTCGGGGCTCCCGTAGGGAGCGTGTGGGTCGTAGAGGTGCACCCACAGGAAGACCGGCCGGCGCCGCTCGCGCTGCAGCCAGGTCAGGGCAGCGGACACGACGTCGTCGCCGTGGCGCAGCGCGCCGTGGGGAGCGTCGTAGACCTCGAAGCCGCGCAGCCCGGTGGCTCCCGGATGCAGCATCAGGCTGGTCACGAAGGCGGCGGTGGCGTAGCCCCGGCGGCGCAGTCGCTGGGCCAGCTCGCGCTCGAGGTGCTGCTCGCGCAGCCGCTCGCCGTTGCGTCGTCCCCCGTGCTCCGACGGGTAGAGGCCCGTGAAGAGGGAGAGGTGGGCCGGCCCGGTGGTGGGCATGGTCGTGTAGGCCGCCTCGTGGATCAGGCCCTCGGCCGCCAGCGCGTCCAGGCTCGGCGTCAGCTCCGATCCGCCGTAGGCCCCGACGTGATCGACGCGCAGGGTGTCGAGGGTGACGAGCAGCAGGCTGGGCGGCTTCTCGCTCGCGCAGGAGAGCCCGGCGAGCGCCGCGCCGGCGGCGGCGATGCGGCTAGTCCAGGTAGCCGAGCGCACGCAGGCGCTCCTCCAGCTCGGGGGGCGCCGAGTCTCGCCTGGGCCCCGACCGCTGCCTGGCGGCGGTCAGGTACTCCACCAGCAGCGGCTCCAGCGCCTCGGCTGCCGGCTCGTCGGCCCCGGAGGAGTAGCGGGGTGCGGCCGCGTCGAGGCGGGCCGTGCGGGCGGGTAGCGGCAGGCGCAGCCCGCCGGAGGTCGGATCGATCTCCCCGCGGCCGATCGCCCGCCGGTCGCGGGCGTAGTAGAGAGGGCCCACCACCACGGCGGCCCGAACCTCGTGATCGGCGAAGAGCGGGCGCCCCGCCGCCGGCCGGGACCCTCCGGCCGGCGGCAGCGGGACGCCGTCGAAGTCCGCCGGCAGCTCCAGGCCGGCGACGCTCAAGCGCGTCGGCGCGGCGTGCAGCAGGGAGACGGGCGCGTCCACTCGGGTCGGGGGGCCGGGGCGAGCCGGCCG
>CAZYOL010000464.1:0-1595 GCA_964649065.1 uncultured Spirochaetales bacterium | reverse complement strand
CCATGGGCTTCAATGCCTCCATGGAGTCGATCCACCGCTGGGCCTGGTGGTACGCCGTGCTGACGACGCTGACGGGAGGCATCGGAATCCTGCTGACGGGAACGGTCGTGGACAACTGGTACCTTTGGGGCGTGAAGCACGGAATCGCGCCGTCCTACCCGGAAGTCCTCGGCCCGATCGTCGATCCGGCCGCGGCGGGGGTGGAGTGATGGCGGCCCCGAGTCGCGCTGGCCGATCCTTCGTCCTGGACAGCATGCTCCTCCCGGTCCTGCTCGCCCTGGCGGTGGGCTGCGAGCGTCCGCCGGTCGAGGCCGACCAGGGTCACTTCCGCGGCCTGGCCATGGAGCAGGTCAGCAACCCGCGCACCGTCGAGGCGCTGCGCGAGGCGAACCAGGTGCCCGAGCCGCTGCCGCCGATTGCGGCCCCGTCCGGACGCAAGGCCGGAGAGGCCCTCCAGAACGTGCAGGCCCTGGCCCACGTCGACGTCCTGGAGTTCGGCCGCACCATGACCGCTCTCACCTCCTGGGTGTCGCCGGAGCAGGGCTGTCTGTACTGCCACGCCGGAGCGAACTTCGCGGCCGAGGCCCCGGAGGCGCCCTATACGAAGGCGGTCTCCCGGCGCATGATCCAGATGACCCAGCACATCAATGCCGACTGGAAGGACCACGTCGGCGAGACGGGCGTCACCTGCTACACCTGCCACCGCGGCATGGTGATTCCGTCGAACTACTGGTTCTACGAGAGCGAGACGAAGATGGGCAGCGGCTGGGTCGGGAGCCGAGCCGGGCAGAACGAGCCCTCGAACAGCGTCGGTCTGGCTTCGCTCCCGAGCGGCGCCTTCACCCGCTACTTCTCGGGTGACGAGGAGATTCGCGTCCAGTCCGCGGCGGCCCTGCCGAACGGCAACGACTACGGCGTCAAGCAGACGGAGCACACCTACGGCCTCATGATCCACCTCTCGACCTCGCTGGGCGTGAACTGCACCTATTGCCACAACAGCCGCTCCTTCATGCCCTGGGAGGCGAGTACGCCCCAGCGGGTCAATGCCTGGTACGGGATCCGCATGGTTCGGCAGCTCAACACCGACTACATGGATCCGCTCAGCGACACCTTCCCGGAGCACCGGAAGGGGCCCGAGGGCGACGCCTTCAAGATCAACTGCACGACCTGCCATCAGGGCGTGGCCAAGCCGCTCTACGGTGTCAGCATGCTGAAGGACTACCCGGCGCTCATGGGTCCGGAGTAGGATCGGGGCGGCGCGTGCTGGAAGATCTGGCCGCTCTGCTCTTCGGCATGGAGAGCATCACCGGCCAAGCCGTGAGCTCCGAGGAGCTCGCTCGGCTGGCAGGCCTGGTGGGGGAGGGCCGCTCCGTCGAGGTCTTCCTGCGCGGCCGCGCCCCGGGGCAGGGCTGGGTTCTCTGGGTGCTGAGCGGCGAACACTTCGTGCGTCTCGGGGGAAGGCGGGGCTCGCGGGAGGTCTGCTATCCGGTCGCGGACGTGCGCCGCGTCGAGACGGTCATGGGCTTCTGGGGGGCGAGCGTCGACATCGAGCTGGCATCCGGTCTGGAGCAGGTCTTCGGCGCCGACCGCGCTGC
>CAZYOL010000463.1:0-1601 GCA_964649065.1 uncultured Spirochaetales bacterium | reverse complement strand
GCGGCGGGATCAGCGGGGCGAGCCGCTCGAGCAGCTCGTGGCGCTCCATCAGCACATGGGTCGTGCCGTCGCGCCACCGCGTCTTCAATCGGTAGGCCAGGCGACCATCGGGCAGGGCCTCGAGTCGATCGATCGCGATCGGGGGCCGGGCGACGTAGCGGCAGAGCCGCTCGAGCCGCTTGCGGTCTCGCGCGGGCACTGCGACATCCGCGTGCAAACTCATCCCGCCTTCGCGTACGCAACGGGGCGGAGGCTCTTGGGTTCCGTCCTCGTCGCCTGGCTCGACCCGGTCGCCGAGCCGCCGCCAGCGCTGTCCCGCTTCCGGGCCCGTCGCGATGCGCGACTGGATCGAGGCAGCCATCAGCGCCACGAGCAGCGGGTCGTCTGCTGCTGCGTCGTCGTCGAGGCCACCACTCTGCCGACGGTCTTCGACGAGCCGCATCACGCGCCGTGCCGTGCCGGCCATCACGCGCGCCACGTCTTCCGTCTCGGGAGGCGGCAGCGGCAGGAACGGTCCCGGCGCGTGCGCAGGCCCGGGGTAGACGCCGTCGAGTACCAGGCTGTGGAAGTGCGGAGTGAGATTGAGCGCCGATCCGAAGCGTTGGATGAACGTCACAGCCGCACACTGCCCGTTGCGAACGCCGTGGACCTGCTTTGCACGTCGCCTCTGATCGGCGAACACGCTGCGCAGGAACGCACGGAGCACGGCGCTCGTCAGCTTGGCGTCCCAGGCGCACGGCAGCCGAAGCGGGTACGGCAATGTGAGCACCCACTGGCGGATGGGCGCATCAGGCAAGACTCGCTCGACCAGATGCGCCGCCGTGTCGGCCATGCGCCGCCCGCCGCACGAAGGGCAGAACCCGCGTCCCTTGCACGAGAAGGCCACGAGGCGGTCACAGCTGCAGTCATCGCAGCGCACGCGGAGGAACCCGTTCGCGAGGATGCCGCAGTCGAGGTAGGCGCGAATCTCGCGCTCGACGAACCGGGCCACCGGCGCGCCCGACTCGCGCGCGCGGGCGAGAAAGGGCTCGAGTTCCTCGCGGACGACCTGATGGAGGAGCGTCTTCTCGGGCTCGTGGCGTTCGTACTCGGGCACGCGGTCCCGCACCGGGACCGGCCTGGGGGAAGGGAGTGCAGAGGGTACGCCGGATGCAGACGAGCGTCAGCGGGATGTGTGCCCTGCTGCCGACAGATCGCGACCGGGGCCCCGGCCGCGCTTCATGCCTCGAGCGTCATCCATCCGATTCGGAAGAGGAATCCGCGAGCCGCGCGCGGCCCGTTTCTCACCAACCCCGACTCGCTCGCTCGCTCCGCTTCCAGCTGCCAGCCGGGGGCCGATCGGACCCGACTCAAGCAGAGCCTGCCTGCTCCCATTCCGGGCCAGGCTTGACGGCGACAGGTTCTTAATAGACGATGCCTATCACCATGACCGACCGCCCGGGCAACTGGACCCTCACTGCCGCCGCCAGGCTCCTCGAAGAGCCCCAGCACCGCCTCATCTACCTGTGCGAGAAGGGTGTAGTGGACCCCGACGTCGAAGACGCAGGTGGGCGGGGAAGCAGTCGCCGCTTCTCCAACCGAAATCTGCTCGAGTTCGCCGT
>CAZYOL010000462.1:0-1604 GCA_964649065.1 uncultured Spirochaetales bacterium | reverse complement strand
GAGTGCGCGTCGCAGCGGCGCTCCCGTGGTGGGCCGCCGGGGACTCGAACCCCGGGGCAGCCTCGTAACCGGCCGGGATCAGGGCGATTTTTGGCCCGCTGCGGCGCTGACAACAGGTTGCCAACAGTAGGTCAACCGGCCGCTTGGATACGCTCTCCGCTTGGGGAAGAGGACCTTCGAGGACAAGGCGACCGCCCACCACGAGGCCGCCCACGCGGTCGTCGCAGTAGTCCTCGGCGTGCCGGGACCTATCGCCGAGGTCACCATCGAGCCACGCTCGCCGGCGCCGAGGGCGATCGCCTCACCCTGCGCAGCACCCTCGACGGCAGCGCCGCCTCCTTCGTGACGCAGGGGAGCCGCAGCGCCGTCTACGTCGACGTGCAAGACAACGACGCCAGCGGGGGCAACCCGATCTCCCTGGGTCCCGATTCGGTCAAGGGATCGAACACGCCCGGCTGGACGCTGCTCGTCGCCGTGCCGGCGCTGGGCGCCCTCGGCCTCGCCCTCCTTGCCGCTTTCCTCGGCTGGAGCGGCCGCCGCGCGCTGAGAAGCGGCGATGGGGCACACGCCTAGAACGCGATCCGGTCCGTCCGCTCCACCACACGCTCGAAGGTCAGCGGCGGAACGGGTTCAGGGACACCTGACAGGGTGCCCGCGAGCAGGACCGTCGCGGATCGCGTCCGGCCCGGGTCGACGTCGAAGACGATCTCGACCGAGACCCATTCGGGCGCGGGGACGCGGAGGCGGTTTCCCTGCTCTGCGAGACGGGCGGCCTGCTCGGCGAAATCGATCGGTGGGTACGTGACGCGTTTCGGCTCGATCTCGATCCGGAAGGCCGACCCGAGCGCGAGCACGCGTCCGTCGTCCAGCTGCACCGAGATCCCCTCGAGGTCGATGTCCACGGGGCCGCGCAGGGTGAGCTCGAGGGTCAGGAGTGCAGGCGTCCAGGGCTTGCGGGCGCAGGAGACGGGGACTACGGGCGGCATGCCCCAGAAGAGCGGCTGGATCCGTCGGTTGGGGATGGCCACCTGGATGCGGCCCCCGCCTGCCGTGGGGAGGTAGGCGGGGAGACCCGGGTGATCGGATTCGCCGAGACCAGGCCCGAGAACGTAGGGGGGCGTGACCTCCAAGACCTGGAACTCGAACTCGTCGGCGATCGTGGCGCAGGCGGACCCGAGGAGCGCGAGCGTGGCGAGCGCCCTGGCCCCGGTTCCACACCTGCTCGCAGTGCATCCGCGCATCGGACGATCGGGCGGCGACGCCGCCCAAGGGCATCCCCGAAGGGAAGTTGACGTTTCGGGTCTCATCGGTCCTGGAATGACCGCTGTCGAGTAGCCCGGGGCAGTTGCCCACCCCGGGCCCTCTCCAGATCCGGACAAGGAGATTTCCACCATCCGGCTCCTCCGCTGATGCGGCTCGTGGCTATGGCCCCCAGATCCGAACCGTGATCCGGGGCTGCGGGAGCGGGGAGTCGCGAAGCAGGTCCGGCAGGCTAGGACGAATAACGGGGCATTCCACGTCCGATAATCCCCAAAACGTCAAGTCCCTATGTAGTACCCAGATAGAAATGTCCGGTTTCTCCAAAGTAGAAATGTCCGCTTTCT
>CAZYOL010000461.1:0-1610 GCA_964649065.1 uncultured Spirochaetales bacterium | reverse complement strand
GGAAGTCGAGGTTCACCTCGTTGACGTCGAAGGGGATGTACTGCTCCGCCTCCCAGCGGATCTGCTCGTCGAGCTCCTCGGGCGTCATCGAGGGAAGGCTCACCTTCTTCACGATCACCGAGTGCCCCGAGACGGCTGCGGCCACGTTCTTCGAGCGGATCTTGCCGTTCTCGACCGCCTCGCGGATCGCGTCGACGATGGCGCCGGAGTTCAGAAAGGCGCCCTGCACGATCGCCTCGGGCGGCAGAGGGGCCACCCCGAGGTTGACCAGCTCGAACTCGTCACCCTTGCCCTTGGGCGAGATGGCGACGGCCTTGACGCTGGAAGAGCCGATGTCGAGCCCGATCAGGGGCTTCGGTCCGAGACCCGGAAGCTGCATCGCGTGGCTCCTCCTAACGAAGCACCGGCTCGTCGCTTCCCGGCGGCGGGACGACGGCGGTGAGTTGGTCGCCGAAGACGCGATCCTTGTCGGAGATCCGCAGGCCCAGGGCGAGAAGGATCTTGCGCTTGGTATCCAGGCGGCAGGGCCGACCGGCCTCGACGCGGTCGATCGTCAGGGTCGAGAGACCGGCCTTGCGTGCGAGCTCCGCCTTGCTCATCATGAGAGCCTCGCGGAACCGCTGAACGTTGTTGTTCGGCACCTCAGTCGGCACGTGCATCCCCTCCGAGCCGCGCATCCGAGAGCCGGCTCCTGCCGGCCGTCGGCGATCCTGAGTATCGGCGACCGGTTACGGTGACTTGAGGGGGTCTGCCCCGCACCCGCGTGGGCTCTTGGTGCACGTCTGCGAGCGGCAACTCACCGGCACTCCCGTCGGCAGCAGGGCCGGACTTGAACGGAATGGTGTCGGCCTGGGGCTCACGACTTCGCCGGGAGCGGCCGATGAATTCCTCCGTGATGGCCGGCCGAATCCTGATCGTGGACGACGATCCGGGGCTCCGGGAGAGCCTGCAGATGGTGCTGGTTGCAGAGGGCTTCGAAGCCTTCACTGCGGCCAGCGGAGAGGAGGCCCTGGAGCTGCTCGAGCGTTCGGCGCCGGAGATCGTCGTCTGCGACCTGCGGATGCCGGGCATGGACGGCCTCGAGCTGCTGCCGCAGCTGGCTCGCCGCCGGCCCGGAGTCACGGTGCTGCTGATGTCGGCCTACGGGACGGAGGAGCTGGCCCTGGAGGCGATGCAGCGAGGGGCCTACGACTACCTCGCCAAGCCCTTCCAACCCAGCGAGGTGATCCTGACCATCCGCAAGGCCCAGGAGCGCGAGCGGCTGAGGCGCGCGAACCAGCTGCTGCGGCGAGAGGTCCAGCGGGGCGAGCGCCCGATCGTGGCGGCCTCGCCTGCCATGATCGAGTTGCTGGAGGTGATGGAGCGGGCCGCGGCCTTCAAGGCGACGGTCCTGCTCACGGGCGAGAGCGGCACGGGCAAGGAGGTGCTGGCCCGGGCCGTGCACGCCCAGTCTCCGCGGCGGGACGAGGCCTTCGTGGCCGTCAACTGCGGAGCCATCCCGGAGACCCTGCTCGAGAGCGAGCTCTTCGGGCACGCCAAGGGGGCCTTCACCGGGGCGGACCGGGCCCGCTCGGGCCTCTTCGTGGAGGCCCACGGCGGCACGCTCTTCC
>CAZYOL010000460.1:0-1616 GCA_964649065.1 uncultured Spirochaetales bacterium | reverse complement strand
CGGGCACCACGACCAACGACCGCTCGATCATCAACACCCGCGACGAGCCCCACGCCGACCGCGAGAAGTACCGGCGCCTGCACGTGATCGTGGGCGACTCCAACATGTCGGAGTACACGAACTTCCTGAAGGTCGGCACCTGCGCGGTCGTCCTGCAGATGATCGAAGACAACTACATCAACAAGGACTTCACGCTCCGCAATCCGGTGAAGGCGATCAAGGACATCTCCTACGACACCACCTGCAAGCGGAAGCTGCGTCTCGACAACGGCCGCGAGTACTCGCCGATCGACATCCAGCGCGAGTACTGCGACATGGCCCAGCGCTACATCGAGCAGTACCCGGTCTCCGATGAGCTGCGCGACTCGGTCCACAAGTGGCAGTACGTGCTCGACTGTCTGGTCAGCGATCCCGACCAGCTCGACCGGGAGATCGACTGGGTGATCAAGAGGCGGATGATCCAGTCCTACATCGATTCGCGCGGCACCACCTGGAACGACCCGCGCGTCTTCATGCTGGATCTCCAGTACCACGACATCCGGCTCTCGCGCGGCGTCTACTACCTGCTCGAGCGCAAGGGCCAGGTCGAGCGCGTGCTGAACGACGAGGAAGTGCTGAAGGCCAAGACCGAGCCGCCGCCCGATACGCGGGCGCGCATGCGCGGAGAGTTCATCAAGCTGGCCCGGCAGAACTCCATCCAGTACGACCTCGACTGGTCGAACATTCGCCTGGGCAACCTCTTGAACGTGCGGGTGATCTGCAACAATCCCTTCGAGACGGACATCGAGAAGGTCGCGGAGCTGGTGCGGACCATCCAGAAGACCAACCTGCGCAAGACGAGCCTCTCGAAGCTCGTGATCCAGTCCTGAGCCGCCCGTGACCGAGAGCCCCGAGGCCCGTCCCCGCCTGGTGGCCGTCGAAGGCGGCGCCGGCGGCCCGGAAGCGGCGCCGACCGCCGAGCGCGGCGGGCGTCTGCGGGCGGCCCGGCCCGGGTTGCGGGGGGTGCTCTGCGTGGGCGCCCGGGCCGGGGGGGCCCCCCCGGCCCTGCGCGCCGAGCAGCTGGCCGAGAGCGTGGGGGCGCTGGAAGCCGAGCTGGAGGGGGCCCGGGCGGTGATCGAGGCCCACCAGGCCCACCTGGGGGCAGTGCGCGGCGCCGTCGGCAGCCTGGAGGCGCAGCTCGCCGCGCTGCGCGAGATCGTGGATCGCGACCCCCGGGCGGTGGTCGTCGAGGCGGAGCCCGAGGCCCCGCCGGCCCCCTAGCCGCGCCCCGCCGGGCGGCTCCGCCGCCTGCGCCGGAGGCGCCTTTCCCTCAACTCCTGCCGGTTCTGGCCGATAGGTCCCGGTAGCGGAGCTCGCGCCGCTACGAGGGAACCCGCATGTTTCTCGATCCCATTGCCGCCCTCTTCTCCCACGATCTCGCCATCGATCTGGGCACGGCCAATACCCTGGTCTACGTGCGCGGGAAGGGGCTGGTCTGCTCGGAGCCCAGCGTCGTCGCCGTGTCGAAGGATCCCAGCGGTCGCGGCCTCAAGGTCCAGGCGGTGGGCCACGTCGCCAAGGAGATGCTCGGCCGCACGCCCGCCGCCATCCGCGCCGTCCGCCCGATCAAGGATGGC
>CAZYOL010000459.1:0-1638 GCA_964649065.1 uncultured Spirochaetales bacterium | reverse complement strand
GCGGCCGTGCCGTGCACCGCGTTGACGCTGGTGAAGAGCAGGGCGTCGAAGTCCGAGAGCGCGGCCAGGGCCGTGTCCAGCTCCGGGGCCTCGAGCGCGCGGGCGGCCAGGAGGGGCCGCTCGACGGGCTCGGCTCCGGCCCGGCGCAGGGCCTCGGACCAGGCGGGGGCCTGCTCGGCCGAGCGCGTCACCAGCACCCGGGCGCCGAAGAGGGGCTGCTCCTCGAACCAGGCGAGCTCCGAGCGCAGCCGCACCACGTCGCCGATCACGACCACCGCCGGCGCCCCCAGGCCGGCCTCGCGCACCCGCTCGGGCAGCGCGGCCAGGGGTGCCTCGACGACGCGCTGGGAGGGCAGCGTGCCGTCCATCACCGCGGCCGCCGGCGTCTCGGGGGAGCGGCCCCCCGCCAGGATCTCCTCGACCAGCGAGGCCAGGTTGCGCATGCCCATCAGGATCACCAGCGTGTCGACGGCCACGCCCAGCTCCCGCCAGCGCGTCTCGGCGGCCACCCGGGTGGGGTCCTTGTGGCCGGTGACGACGGCGAAGGAGGCGCCGTGACGCCGATCGGTGACGGGGATGCCCGCGTAGGCCAGGGCTCCGATCACCGACGAGATGCCGGGGACGATCTCGAAGGGGATGCCCTCGCGGGCGCAGACCGAGGCCTCCTCGCCGCCGCGCCCGAAGACCAGCGGATCGCCGCCCTTCAGGCGCACGACGGTCTTGCCCTCGCGCGCGAGCTTGACGAGCAGGGCGTTGACGTCGGGCTGCGGGCGCGTGGGCTCCTCGTGGCCGCGCTTGCCGACGTTGTGGTGCTCCGCGCCGGGCGCCAGGGCCAGCAGCGAGGGGGAGGCCAGGGCGTCGTAGACCACGGCGTCGGCCCGGGCCAGGGCGCGGGCGGCCCGCAGGGTGAGCAGCTCCGGATCGCCGGGACCGGCCCCCACCAACAGCACGCGTCCCGTCGCGGCCTCGCTCACGCCGGGGCCTTCGGCAGCAGCTCGGCGCCGCCCTGGGCCAGGATCGAGCGGGCCGCCTCGGCGCCCAGCGCCTGGGCCTGGCCGACCTCGGCCGCGCCCTCGAAGCGCAGGCAGCGGCTGCCGTCCTCCGACGCGAGCAGGGCCCGCAGACGCAGCCCGGTGTCACCCGAGGGCTCGGCCAGGGCGGCCAGCGGCGTGCTGCAGTCGCCGCCCAGCCCGCGCAGGAAGGCCCGCTCGGCGCGCACCTGCAGCTCCGTCCGCTCGTGGCCCAGGACGCGCAGCTCGTCGCAGAGCGTGCCCCCCGCACGGGTCTGGAGGGCCAGGGCCCCCTGGGCGACGGCCGGCAGCAGCAGCGTCGGATCCAGCCGCTCGTGGATGCGCGAGGCCAGGCCGAGCCGCTCCAGGCCCGCGCAGGCCAGCACCACCGCGTCGAGGGACTCGCGCTCCAGCTTCTCCAGACGGGTGCCCACGTTGCCGCGCAGCGGGACCACCTCGAGATCCGGACGCTGCGCGCGCAGCTGGGCCGTGCGCCGCAGGCTGCCGGTGCCGACACGGGCGCCGCGGGGCAGCGAGGCGAGCGTCGCACCGGGCCGGCGCACCACCAGGGCGTCGCGCGGATCGGCCCGCTCGGGGAAGGCGGCCAGCACCAGGCCCTCGGCCTCGA
>CAZYOL010000458.1:0-1642 GCA_964649065.1 uncultured Spirochaetales bacterium | reverse complement strand
CGCCTCACCGCGCAGCGGCTCGTAGGCTTCGCCCGTCACCCACAGCCGGTGCAGCGGCCAGCACGAAAGACCCGCAATCCGGGCGTTCCTGACTCCTCTTGAGCGAGTGAAAGAAGTCTGTCAAACCGGGTCTAGACGCCTTGGGCGGCCTCGAACGCAGAGTGTCCTGCGGCACTCGCTAAAGGAATCCGGGGTACCTCAGGAAAGCGGCGTTCCGCATCGAACCGCCCGACGAGCAGCGAGTACCAACAGGCCGGTGGCCATCAGCATCGCGGTCGAGGGCTCCGGAATAATGGAGATGGGCGTCTGCTCGATCTGCACGCGCCCGCCACCGGCGAACTTGAAGCCAGTGACGAAGGCAGTAGGATCGTCGGCGCTGAGTCCCTCCGCGGGATCTATGCCGCGGATCGTGAAGCTTGTGAGGCCGTCGGCATCGATCGAGGTGGCGTCGAACTCCTCGCCTGCCCGAAGGACGAAGGCGAGGTCTCCGACCAGAAGCTCGAACTCTTCGTCGTCAAGCAGAGCCGGAATCAAGATATCGGTGATTGCAGGACCACCGGTGACCTCAAAATCGTAGCCGATGGCGATCTCGGGATCGAGGAACAGGAACTGGTCGACGCTCTCGAGCCAGAAGTCGTAATTGAAGCCGAAATCGGAAAACGAGGGGATGATGGGGTTCGCGGGATCGAAGCCCGCCGGTGTCGCGTCGAAGTACGAGAAGTCCTGGATGAAGAGCTGGTTGACCCCATTTGAAAGAAACAGTCCCAGGTTAGGAAGTGTATTAGGGACCTCAAGCTGGTCCGCAGTCGGCAGGTTACCAGTCCGCGGGGGCAGGCTGCCTCCAGTCAACGAGAAGAAGCCGGCACTCGGGCGCTCACCATTGGCGAGCGCTGGGGTGTAACTCTGGTTGAACATCTGGAAGGGGATAAAATTTCCTCCGTGCTCAATGTTGTTTGCCGACGTGCCCGAGCCGAAGCCAATAGTGAGGTTCGAATCCGGAAATTCGATGCGAAGATCGTAGACCGAGGCCTCGTACTGCTCGCGCCCCTGGATCGTTGCCGAGAGCGGAGTGGCCGGCTCGTAGCTGACGACTACCCGGATCGGGTCCCCGACCGAGACCGGGAGAGCCGAATTGTCGCGGTCGACCACACCCTGAATGCCGAGGGCCATCGGGGTAGCCAGGGCACGCCCCGCGAGCATGATGATCGCACAGGCGAGAACCAAGTCTAAGTGGTAGAGAATCGATCGCTTCACGGGTGCAGCTCCCAGCGTCCCCCCTCTTGGTAGTGGCCGCAAACGCTGGGATGTGGCAGTGCGCGGCGAAAGTCTTGCCGGTGACCAAGGCGCGGCGAGGCCATCTCCCGCGAATCCCCTTGGGGCGACTTGACGCGCGCACGCTGCAGCGATCGGCCCGAGCTGACGCCTCCGGCACGCACGCCAGTCCGCGCTGGGCACATGGCCGCCCAACGGAATGGCCGCTCAGCTGCGAGCCACAGCGCCTCCGTGGTCCAACTGAAACGCCAAGCTTCAATGCCAGACTCTACCAGAGGTCGATTGGAACGAGCTGTTGGGCTTCATTTGCAACCGCTTCCATGAGAAGGCCAGCCCCGTCAAGCCTCGATGTTGGTTCTCCTCCGGTCGC
>CAZYOL010000457.1:0-1654 GCA_964649065.1 uncultured Spirochaetales bacterium | reverse complement strand
TCCTCGGGCATCCCGGCGGCCTCGATGCGCTCGCGCAGCCGGTCGGTCTCGGCCTACTCGGACTCGCCCAGCTCCTGACGGATCGCAGCCTAGTGACATCCCCGGAGGGACTTGACGTTTCGGGGATTATCGGACGTATAATGCCCCGTTATTCGTCCTAGCCGCTACTCGCTTGCGTTGACCCTGATTAGAAGAAGGTGGCAGGCTGTTCTGATGAAACCCCGATCCACAGCCCGCTGGCGCCGCTGCGCCGCCGCGCTCGCTGCGGCGATGTCGATCCAAGGCCTGCTCGCGGATGGAGTCCGAGCAGAGGTCGTTTCATGGGAGATCGACGAGACTCAGAGCGAGCTACGGCTCTCGCCCGGATTTCCCTTCTTCGCCACGGTCGGCGGGGTAGGAGGCGGCAGCATCGATCTCTTTCTCGGCTTGCGCAGTGGCGGAGGCGAGGACACGTGGACGGTCGGAGCCACGGCCAGTCTCGATGGTCAGATCGTGACCGATTTCATCGACGGCGTATCGATCGAGTTCCTCGCAGCGCAGCACTCGATCGTCGTCCTGGAGTCCGGCAGCTACCGACCGGATCCCGCGGCTTTCGATCCACTGCTGATCGATGACGACAACCCGTCTGGTCAATACGTCGGCACGGCGACCGCCCCGAGCTCGTTCGGTGCGGAGGTCTTCCTGCTGACCCAGCCTCCGTCGCTGCCGACGACGACGCTCGGGTTCATCGCCTTTCGGCAAGTCGAGGTCGAAATCGCGAGTGGCCCGCTCGCGGTGACCGGAGGCGGCTTTGCGAGCGACGAGCTCACCGTCGGACTCGCCGTGGTGGGCCTCGACTTCGACGGCGTCGATGCGGGCGGCTTCCTGGGCCAGGTCCTCTCGGACGCCGTGGGCGTCATCGAAGCGGGCGTCGTCGCGGATCCGAATGCTCTTGCCGGCGCGACGATCACCACGCCGGATCCCGTCGGCGCCCCGCTCGTTCGTCAACTGACCCTCCCCCTGGAGTTCATCGTCGACACACCCCGCGGCCTCGTTGGACAGGGCGCAGGCCAGATCATCGCCGTGCTCGAGCTGGCCCCCGAC
Organism: uncultured Spirochaetales bacterium; assembly: GCA_964649065.1. Lineage (GTDB taxonomy): Bacteria > Myxococcota_A > UBA9160 > UBA9160 > SMWR01 > CAZYOL01. Next base: position 571 of record CAZYOL010000457.1, on the reverse strand, counting down.
CCGCCTGCGGTGCCCGCTCTATCGACCTCGAGCAGGGTGGCGGTCGCATGCGTACTCGCGATGCTCGGTGCCGCGGCCGCGCTGAGGTGGCGCACCACTAGCTGATCGCTTGTGTCGAGCCTCGCTCGACACGCTCCTGCAGGCCCGTAGTCGAAGGGGCGGGGCGGCCCGGCGCTCACAATCGGTGATGGGGCCGAGGGTCGGGGTCCTCCGTGGGCAGCCCGATCGAGGCGCTGCGCTGCGGGTTCGAGCAGGTCTTCCGGTTGCCCAAGCTGACGGCCGGCGAGCAGCTCGACTTCTCTGCAGTGGTGCGGACTGGAAGAACAAGCCCCGTATTTCGCTCCACGTCCGATAAGCAATCGCTATGTCAAGTCAGGAGGCGAGGGGGAGAGGCCCCGTTCCCGGGCAGGCTCTTTCCGTTGCTTCGATGCCATGACGGGAGGATAGGGCTGGCACACGACTTTGTCACACTTACTAAAGTGACTACTTGGGCGGGGAGGGTGGCCTAGTGACATCCCCGGAGGGTGTCGGCCCAAAGTACAGATGTCCGGTTCTCTCCAAAGTAGAAATG
>CAZYOL010000456.1:0-1655 GCA_964649065.1 uncultured Spirochaetales bacterium | reverse complement strand
AAGGCCACGACCTGATGAAAGGCCTGGCCCATCGCCTCGCTGATTGCTTCAGGGTCCATCGAACAGCTTTTTGTCACGTAAAGATATGGCTTCTCGGAGACTTCGATAATCTTGTAATCGGCCATTGCTGACTCCTTCCGGTGTCTGCCGCTGATGATTTGAGTTATCGGATGACAGCAACGTTCTGCCCTTGATATTCGTCAAGGTCACAATCCTCAAGATCGATAGCCTATCTTTATCGCTGTCAACAGTCCTCCTTCTTGGAGGCGTCACAACTTTGTCGTTGAGGATTGAGGCCACGCTATGGATAAGCTGTTTCGTTTGGTCGGAGTCGGCGTTGCGGTTGGCGCAACGGTGGCAATCTTTGGTCCACCTCTTCTCAAAGCTGCGCAGCCCTTCATTCGTCACGGTCTCAAGGCCGGGATGATCGGCTATGAACGCGGGCGTGAAGCTCTTGCGCAACTGACGGAAACCGTCGAGGACGCCTACGCGGAAGCTGTTGCCGAAATGACAGCCGAGGCCGTTGAGGAAGAGCAGAAGACGGCGGCTGAAAGCCCGGTAAGCTCGCAAATCAATGTCAATGGCTGAACCTCATCAACACGCTGAAGTCAAACAGCAGGGTGGCGTGGCCGGCGTCATCGCCCATTACTGCGCGGGGAGGACGCGGCTATGCTTTGCCGCTTTGAAAGGCAAACATGCCGCGTTAGATACGCTGTGCGGCCAGGTGCGCCAGCTCAATGGCGTGGTCGATGCCGAGATCCGGCCTTTAACCGGCAGCCTCATCATCGCGCATTGGGGGACAACGGAGGGCCTGATTGAAGACGCAAAGCGCGGCGGTCTGTTCCTGATTGAGCCGGAAATCAAAGAGGAGCGCATCGAGAGCCGCGCGTCAGGACTGCTCAGAGACATCCAAAGCTTAATAAGAGATGTGTTGGGTCAGGAACTTGATATTCGCTCTATTGCAGCCTTCGCATTTCTCGTAATCGCGATCCGTCAGATCGCTGCCGGCGCCATCTCGCCACCTGCTGCAACAGCTTTGTGGAACGCCGGAATGCTTCTGCTTGCCGGAAATGGGCTTGCGGGAATGACAAGCAATGGCAGTCCGGACGCGGACTAACCGGTAAATGCGCGTAGCTGATCCGCTTTATCGGTTGCTTCCCAGGGAAGGGAAAGATCCATTCGCCCGAAATGGCCGAATACAGCAAGATGCCCGAAAAATTGGCCTTCATTCTGCTGTGGCAGATCGGTCAAGTGGAAGGTACGTAGAATGGCGTTCGCGTCAAAGTCGATCACTTTCTGCAGCGCGTCTTCGATCTCGTCATCGGGAATGTGTGCCGTACCGAAGGTGTCGAGCTCCACGCTAATGGGCGCAGTCTCTCCAAGCGCATAGCTAAGCTGGACCTCGCACTCCGATGCAAGGTCGGATGCAACGACTGTCTTGGCGGCATAGCGGGCCGCATAGGCGGCGGCTCTGTCGATCCGGCGGGGATCTTTCCCGCTTAACGCTGCGCCGCCATGCCGGGAATAGCCGCCATAACAGTCGATATCGTTCTTCCGGCCCGGCAATCCCGCTTGCCGACCCTGACCGCCCACGCTAGCCATGCCAGCTGGGTTGATGATGATCCGCGCCGTAGGGCTGAGGGGGAAGTCGAAGT
>CAZYOL010000455.1:0-1659 GCA_964649065.1 uncultured Spirochaetales bacterium | reverse complement strand
GCGGCCGTGGAGGCCCTGATCGGCCTCTCGATAGCCGTCGTCGCTCAGGAGAACTACGCGCTCACGGCGGGTCGGCCCACGCGGAGGCTGGTGGTGGGGCTCCTGGCGGTCGGCCTCGCCGGGGCCACCGCCGCCGCCCTGGCCGGTGTGGTCGAGGTGCCCGCCGCGGCCCTGGCCGGCATCGGCCTCTTCTCGCTCTCGTACCTGGGCCTGCTGGCGCGGGCTCGGCGGCCCGCGCGGCTGCGCTGGTTCGTCGCCTTCGTCTTCGGCCTGATCCACGGCTTCGGCTTCGCCGGCCTGCTCCAGGAGATCGGCTTGCCGCCGGATCGGGTGCTGCCCGCCCTGCTGGGCTTCAACCTCGGGGTCGAGCTCGGACAGCTGGCCCTAGTGGCGCTGGCCTGGCCCTTGCTGCGCTGGCTGCTGCGCGGGCCGCGTCGGGCCCTGTGGGCACAGGTCGGCTCGGTGCCCGTCCTGGCGGCCGGCCTCTTCTGGTTCCTGGAGCGCTCGCTGGGCTGAGCTGCCCTGGCTCAGGCCGCCTCGTCCAGCTCGCGGCGCTCCGGCCGCAGCACGCTCTCCGGGACCTCGCGCAGGTCCCAGATGAGCCCTACGGCAGCCAGCCCGCGCAGCACGTAGTAGGTGACGTCGACCTCCCACCAGAAGAAGCCGTTGCGCGCGGCGCTGCAGTAGCGGTGGTGGTTGTTGTGCCAGCCCTCACCCATGGTGATCAGCGCCAGCAGGGCGTTGTTGCGGCTGGTGTCCGGCGTCTCGTAGCGGCGGGTTCCCCAGACGTGGGCCAGGGAGTTGATGCAGTAGGTCGCGTGCCACACCAGGATCTGCGAGATGGAGAAGCCCCAGACCAGACCGCTGAATCCGCCCACCGCGTAGCAGAAGACGGCCACCGCGATCGGGCTGACGATGTACCAGCGATTCAGCCAGATCAGCTCGGGGAAGCGGGCCATGTCCGGGATCTGGCCGATCGGCGTGGCCTCGGTCTTGGGATCGAAGATCCAGCCCTGGTGGGAGTACCACCAGCCGTCCTTCGGCGTGTGCACGTCCTTGCCGGGACGGTCGGCGTACTTGTGGTGCACGCGGTGGTGGCCGGCCCACCAGAGCGGACCCTTCTGGGTGGCGCAGCAGCCCCACAGCGCCAGCACGAACTGGAAGGCCCGGCTGGTCTTGTAGGTCTTGTGGGCGAAGTAGCGGTGGTAGCCGGCCGTGATGCCGATCACGCGGAAGACGAAGAGGCCCAGGCACAGCGCCAGATCCGTGGCCGAGACGCCGGTGACCAGCGCCAGCAGGCAGGAGGCGTGGATGCCCCAGTAGATGACGAAGGAGACACGGCCCAGGGAGCGGGCCCACAGGCCCTCGGCTTCGGAGAATCTGCGCTGCGAGGCGCCCGCGTTCAGGCCTTCGCTCAGGGTCTGGGAATCGGCCACGATACCTCCTCTTTCCAGATGTGGATATTGCAGCAGCATCCACGCATGTAACGACCTTAAACTTCGAGCGAGGCAAGGAAATCGCGCATGATGTGTGCGGCCTCGGTAGGATTGGATTGCGGGAAGAGATGGCCGTGTTTTGGCATCTGGACGAAGCGCATGTCCGGCAGGATCTCGCTGATTTCGTTGGCGGACTCATCGACGAAAGTATCGGTGTTCTCGC
>CAZYOL010000454.1:0-1673 GCA_964649065.1 uncultured Spirochaetales bacterium | reverse complement strand
CCCCCCCTCCGCCCGCATCTCCCCGCCCCGGGCCGCCGCCTCGTGCCCCACGACCCGCCGCGGCTCGCTGCGTGGGGCCGGCAGCCACGCCCCGCCGGCCGCCCGGCGCGCCGCGACGATGCGCGGCGCCCGCCACTCGCCGCCGGAGGCCAGGGCAGCCGTGGCCGCGGCCAGCTGGATGGCCGTGACGTTGAGGCCCTGCCCGAAGGCCATCGCCGCCTGGTCGACGGCTCGCCAGGAGCCGGCCGGGCGCAGCAGGCCGGCGGACTCGTCCGGGAAGTCGCTGCCGGTGGGGCGGCCGAAGCCGAAGCTGCGGAGCCGGCTGTGATACGGGTCCCGACCCAGCTCGAAGGCGATCTTGACCGCTCCGATGTTGCTCGACTCCCGCAGGATGCCCGCGACCGTCAGCACGCCGTTCGGATGGTGATCGCGAATCGACCGGCCCGGAATCCGGTAGCTGCCGTTCTCGCAGTCGAAGTGCTGATCGGCCTCGATCGCGCCGGCGTCCAGGGCCGCCGCCACCAGGAAGGCCTTCAGCGTGGAGCCCGGCTCTTGCGCGTCCAGGAAGGCCCGGGAGCGGGTCGCCGGGTAGTCGAGGCGGCGGAAGTGATTCGGGTCGAAGCCCGGGCCCTCGGCCAGGGCCAGCAGGTCCCCGCTGCGCGCCTCCAGGCTCACCACCAGTCCACCGGCCGCGCCGGTGGCCTCGATGCGGCGGCGCAAGGCCTCCTCGGTGCTGGCCTGGAGGGCCGTGTCCAGCGTGAGGGCGATGTCCCCGCCGGCCGTGCGGAAGCGGCGCAGGTCGCCCTCCGCCAGCAGCCAGCCCCGCGCGTCGCGCTCCACCGGAATCCGGCGCACGCTGCCGCGCAGCCACTCGTCCTCCTGCTGCTCGATCCCGCGCACGCCCAGCCCGTCGATGTTCGCGAATCCCACCAGCGGACCCGCCAGGTCTCTATGGGGATAGACACGCCTCGGCTCCTGGAGGATCCCCACGCCGGGCAGCGCCAGGGCCTCCACGCGCGCCGCGCCGGCCGGATCCACCCAGCGGGCCAGGAAAACGAAGGAGTGATGGCTGCGCAGGCGTCGGGCCAGCGGCGCCTCCCGCTGGCCGAGGGCCCTGGCCAGCTTCCGTGCGGCGCCCTCCCGGTCGGGCAGCTCCGACGGCACCGCGTAGACCGAGGGCGCATCGACCGACAACGCCAGGGCGGAGCCGTTGCGATCGACGATCGTGCCGCGCTCGGGGAGAAGCGTCATCACGCGCTGCGTCTGGGCGTCGCCCCGGGCGGCGGCGCGATCCAGGAGCACCGAGAGCTGGGCTGCCCGGGCGGACAGGATCAGGAAGGGCAGCAGCAGCAGCCCGGCGGCCACTCGGACGCGGCGCAGCGGCAGCGACAGCTCGCGGCTCCTCACGGCAGCTCCCGCACCCGCTCCGGTGCCGCCAGGCCCCGCTCGCGGGCCAGGGACGCCAGGCGCTTCGGGTCGCGCAGGCGCTGGATCTCGGCGACCCACTGGCGCCGCGCCTCGCGCAGCGCCTCCTCCTCGCGCAGCGCGACGCCCAGCGCGTAGCGCGCGCGGATGCCGTCGACGCGCAGAGCCGCCAGCGCCAGGCCCGCCAGCAGCCCGGCGAGCAGCAGGACGAGCAGGGCCGGCCGCGAGCGCGCGGGCCGCGGACGGCC
>CAZYOL010000453.1:0-1674 GCA_964649065.1 uncultured Spirochaetales bacterium | reverse complement strand
AGTCGCGCTGGGTCTTGCCGATGTCGCTCTGGACCTTCTCGCGGATCTCGCTCTCGACCTGGATGGCGCCCCGGGCGCGGTCGAGCTCGTCGTGGACCAGCTTGAGCCGCCGCGGCACGTCGAGCTGCTCCAGGATCTTCTGCTTGCCGGCGGTGTCGAGCTCGAGATTCGAGCCCACCAGGTCGGCGAGCTTCGAGGGGTCGTCGAGGCCGTCCGCAATGGCGGGCAGCTCGTCCGAGAGCTCGGAGGCGTCGCTGACCAGGGAGCGGAACTGCTGGACCACGGTCCGCATCAGGGCCTGGGTCTCCACCGCGTGGGCGTCGCCGGTCTCCTCCACGGCCACGGGGTGAGCCCGCAGCACCGGCTCCACCTCGACGAAGGCCTCGACCCGCGCCCGCGCCACCCCCTGCACCAGCAGCCGGTAGGACTCGTCGGGGAACTTCAGCATCTTGACGACGCGCAGCACCGTGCCGAGAGAGTAGAGGTCGTCCGGGCCGGCCTCGCCCTCCTGCTCGCGCCGGACCGCCAGGCCGAGCATCAGCCGGTGCGGCGAGATCAGCACCTCGTCGATCACCCGCTTGGCGGCCGCCGAGGTGATCAGCAGCGGCGAGAGCAGGTAGGGGAAGAGGACGACCCCCTCCAGCGGCAGCACCGGCAGCAGCTCGGGGAGCGCCTGCGCGGACTCCTGCGGGGCGCTGCCCGTCCCGACCTGCACCTCGGTGCGGCCCCCGGGGCCGCTCCGCTGGGGGAGGATCTCCTCGCCCGGGTCGCTCATCGCTGCACGTCGACGCTGCGGCGCTGGCGCCGCGGCAGCGTGACGGTGAGAAAGCCGTCGGCCAGATGGGCGCTGACGCGGTCGCGCTCGAAGGGGATCGGAATGCGCACCGCCCGCTCGAAGGGCCCGGTCGCGATCTCCATCTGGTGCAGGCGGCGCACGTCCCCCGCCTCCGGGGCGCGGCGCACGCCCTGGATGCGCAGCACCTGGCCGTCCACCGTGACGTGCAGGTCGTCGTTGGCCACGCCCGCCAGGTCCGCCCGCACGATCACGGCCTCGGTGGCCTCGAAGACGTCCACGTCGGGCCGCCAGCGGTCTCCGTGGACGAGCTCCGAGTGCTCGCCATAGAGGCCGGCGAAGGGGCCGCTGCGTCGGGGGTTCGACACGTCGTGACTCTCGTGTGGGGCGGCTGCCCGGCAGGGCTCAACCGTCTCCCTTCTCCTCGGTGTACTCGGCGTCGACGACCTCGCCGTCGTCCGACGCGCTGCCGGCCTCGGAGGCCCCCGCGGCCCCGGCCTGCTCTGCCTGGGTCTTGTACAGCACCTCGGCCAGCTTGTGCAGCTCCTGCTCGAGGCGCTGGCGAGCCGCGTCCAGGCGGCCGGCATCGTCGCTCTCGAGATCCTTGCGGGCCTCCTCGAGCGCCGTCTCGATGCGCGCCTTGTCCTCGCCGGGCAGCTTGTCGCCGTTCTCCTGCAGCTGCTTGTCGGCCTGGTAGATCAGCGAGTCGAGGGCGTTGTGCTTCTCGACCTTCTCCCGGCGCTCCCGGTCCTCGCCGGCGTGGCTCTCGGCCTCCTGGACCATGCGCTCGATCTCGTCCTGGGCCAGACCGCCGCTGCCCTCGATGCGGATCGACTGCTCCTTGCCGGTGGCCTTGTCCTTGGCCGAGACCGACAGGATGC
>CAZYOL010000452.1:0-1677 GCA_964649065.1 uncultured Spirochaetales bacterium | reverse complement strand
CGTCAATCCGTGGCGCGTGCGTCGCTTCGGCGAGGGCCTGGGAGTTCTCGCCAAGACGGACCCGCTCGATGCGCGCGTGCTGGCGATGTTCGGCGAGCGAGCCCGGCCGCGGCGAAGGCTGTTGCCGGGCCCGAGGGAGCGCGAGATGGCCGATCTCGTTCGTCGGCGGCGCCAGCTCATCGGGATGATCGTTGCCGAGAAGAGCCGGCTCGACACGTCGACTCCATCGATCGCGAAGGACATCCAGTCGGTCATCGGTCTCCTTGAACGCCGCGTCGCCAAGATCGACAAGAAGATCGATGCTGCCATCGAGGCCGACCCGGAGAAGGCCGCGAACCGAGAGCGACTGGTCAGCGTGCCCTCGATCGGTCCCGGCGTTGCACGTGCCCTGATCGTTGACCTCCCGGAACTCGGCGCCCTCGGCCGGCGTGAGATCGCGTCGTTGGTCGGCCTCGCTCCTTTCGCTCGAGACAGCGGGAAGAAGTCTAGCCATCGCCGCATTCGCGCAGGACGGGCCGCACCGCGGACCGCCCTCTACCTGGCCGCCATGAACGCCACTCGCTTCAACCCCACGCTTCGGCCCATCTACCAGCGAATGATCGAAGCCGGCAAGCCGCCGAAGGTCGCCATCGTCGCGCTGGCGCGGAAGATGCTCACGACCCTCAATGCCATGGTCAGGGACGGGACCATGTGGGAGGAGAGGATCGCCTAGCGATCAGATCCCATCACGGTTGCTTGTTATGCCGCACTTCGCGGGGCAACGCGAAGGTCTGGGGCCCATTGAGAAATATCGAATGTGATATACTCTGTCGCGGATGGCGGCCCGAGCTAAGCCCCTTGTCTGGCTCCATGGTGAGGTTCGTACGCCGCCGTTCTCACGGGAGGCCCGGATCGAGGCGGGAGTGCTGCTCCGGCGCCTCCAGAGTGGCGAGAACTTGGGGATGCCGCATTCGCGCCCGATGCCGAGTATCGGGCGGCACTGCCACGAACTGCGCGTGAGGGATGAGAGCGCGAATTGGCGGCTGATTTACCGAGTGGATTCGGACGTGATTGTGCTGCTCGACGTGTTCTCGAAGAAGACAGGGAAGACGCCAGCAGCCGTCATCAAGGCGTGCAAGACGCGCCTAAAGCGCTACGACGAAGCGACCGGCCCGTAGGGGGAGACCACCAATGAAGAAGGACAAGCGCGCACGGCTTGAGGGGGCAGGCTGGAAGGTCGGTGATGCGGCCGACTTCTTGGAGCTGACGAAGGAGGAGGCGGCCTTCGTAGAGCTCAAGGTTGCATTGGCAAGCAGCCTGAAGAAGAGGCGCCAGGCCAGGAAGTGGACCCAGACTCAGCTGGCCACCGCGATTGGCTCGAGCCAACCTCGGGTCGCCAAGATGGAAGCGGCCGATTCTTCGGTATCGGTGGACCTGCTGATCAAGGCGCTGCTCACCATGGGAGCAACGCGCCGCGATCTCGCAAAGGTCATCGGCGCACCCAAGACTCGCAGTGCGGCATAACGGATCGGGCGCTCAGCTGCGTGGCACAGGCCGCCGACGGTCGCTGAGGCCCCAAGGTCGATGCCAAAAGGGCTACCGGGCCCGGATTGGAACGCGCTGTGCCACGTCAGCTGCAGCGCCTTCCATGAGAAGGCCAGCCCCGTCAAGCCTCGATGTTGGTTCTCCTCCGGTCGC
>CAZYOL010000451.1:0-1702 GCA_964649065.1 uncultured Spirochaetales bacterium | reverse complement strand
CGACGACCTCTCCAAGCAGGCCGTCGCCTACCGCCAGCTCTCGCTGCTGCTCCGCCGCCCGCCGGGCCGCGAGGCCTACCCCGGCGACGTGTTCTACCTGCACTCCCGCCTGCTGGAGCGGGCCGCCAAGATGAGCCAGGAGGAGGGCGGCGGCAGCCTGACGGCGCTGCCCATCATCGAGACCCAGGCCGGCGACGTCTCGGCCTATATCCCCACCAACGTCATCTCGATCACCGACGGGCAGATCTTCCTGGAGACCGACCTCTTCAACTCGGGCGTGCGCCCCGCCGTGAACGTGGGCATCTCGGTGTCGCGCGTGGGCGGAGCCGCCCAGCCCAAGGCGACCAAGTCGGTGGCCGGCAAGCTGAAGCTGAACCTGGCCCAGTACCGGGAGATGGCGGCCTTCGCCCAGTTCGGCAGCGACCTCGACAAGGCCACCCAGGAGCAGCTGGCGAACGGCGAGCGGCAGACGGAGATGCTGAAGCAGGGCCAGTACCAGCCGATGGCCATGGAGGAGCAGGTCGTCTCGATCTACGCCGCCACGCCGCAGGAGGGGCGGGACTCCTGGGTGCGGGGCCTCGAGCTCGGAGACGTCCAGCGCTACGAGTCGGAGCTGCTCGACTTCGTGCGCCAGGACCACGGCGACATCCTCAAGGCCATTCGCGATACCGGCAAGCTGGACGACGAGACCCGCCAGAAGCTCGACGCCGCCCTCGACGCCTTCGCCGGCATCTTCCAGCCCGGCGCCAAGACGACCGGAGAGGCCGCGTAGACCGACGTGCCCAGCCTCAAGGACATCCGGCGGCGCATCACCAGCGTCGAGAAGACCCAGCAGATCACGCGCGCCATGCGCATGGTGGCCGGGGCGAAGCTGCGCCGCGCGCAGAACGCGATTGAGGCGGCCCGCCCCTATGCGGAGCGCATGCAGGCGACGCTGGCCGAGGTGGCACGGGCCACGCCGGACGCGGAGCATCCGCTGCTGGTGGCGCGCGAGTCGCTGCGGCGCGTGGAGCTGGTGGTGGTGACCTCGGACCGCGGCCTGTGCGGCGCCTTCAACGGCAACCTGCTGAAGCACGCCGAAGGCCTGATCCGGGAGCGCGAGCGACAGGGGCTGGAGATCTCGATCCACTGCTCCGGACGCAAGGCCAGCGAGTTCTTCCGGCGTCGGCGCGGGGCCCAGATCGAGGCGCAGCGCCAGCAGCCGGGCTGGGTGAGCTACGCCGATGCCACGGAGATCGCCGGACGCGTCTCGCAGCGCTTCGCGTCGGGAGAGGTCGACGAGGTGCTGCTGATCTACAACGAGTTCGCGTCGGTGATGACCCAGCGCCCCGTCGACCAGCGCCTGCTGCCCTTCGCGCCCGAGCGCGACGCCGGGGACGAGGCCGAGGCGCTGCCCTACGAGATCGAGCCCGACCCGGCCACGCTGCTCTCGGTGCTGGTCCCCAAGGCCGTCGAGGTGCAGATCTACCGGGCGCTGCTGGAGAACCAGGCGGGAGAGCACGCGGCGCGCATGACGGCGATGGAGGCCGCCACGCGCAACACCGAGGAGCTGATCGAGAGTCTGACGCTTCAGTACAACCGCGCGCGCCAGGCGGCCATCACCCGGGAGCTGGTCGAGATCGTGTCCGGCGCCGAGGCGCTGTAGCAAGCGCCGAAGGCGCGCGCAGCGAGGCGGGAGCCGAGCGAAGTCATATTCAGCGCC
>CAZYOL010000450.1:0-1712 GCA_964649065.1 uncultured Spirochaetales bacterium | reverse complement strand
GTGCTCGGCTTCCATTTCTCCGCCGGCGTGCCGCGAGCGCTCCGGGAGGGCGTGCGCCGCTCGTGCCGTATCTCGCCGATGGAGCGGTTCACCGAGGCCCGGGAGCTCCGGTCCGCGTTGTCCCTGCCCGCGCCCGCCGAGCGGCGACGGGGACTGGCCCTCGTCGGCACCACACTGCTGGTCACGCTCTCGATGGGGGCCGGGCTCCTCGACGCCGCCGTGGGGCCCCGACGCGATCTGGGGCCCGGTCCCGAGCCGGACGAGAGCCGCTCCTGGGCCGTGGCGCTCGTCGAGTCTGCGGAAGCTCGAAGCCTGGAGGGGCTCGGTGACGATCTGCGGGGCTGGCGCGGTGATCTCGTGGCGGCGGACGCCGTGCTCGAATGGGCTCGCGAGGCACGGGCGCACGGGTACGGCGAGGCGCGCGCTTACGAGATGGTCGCCAGGGATCGCTATGAGGAAATCTGCGCAGACGTGAACGGGTCCTTTCTCGGACCCGAGCTTCGGCGCGGGCGGCATGCCGCACTGGAGGAGCTGGATGCACTCCAGGAATCGGTCCAGACCCTGCTCGCCGATACTTCGTCGACCGAGGTGGAAACGCTGATCCCCCTGAGAGCGCGGCTCGAAGAGGCACGAGAAGCGCCCCCTCACGACTCACCCTGTGAATGGGGACGAGTCGCCGACGCGGCGTTGGTCGAGGTCGAACGCCTGGCGGCAGAGGTCGAGGAGACCCGGGACGTCCTCCTGCCGGAGATGCGTCGCGTCGTGGAATCGGCCCGCGCGGAGGCCGTCGCCGCACGACGTCGCGCCCGCGGCGCGCCCGAGCTCGGCCCGGCCCGAGCCATGCTGCAGCACGGGGATGCCCGGCGCGCCGAGGGCGACTTGGCGGGCGCCTTCGCCGAGTACGTGAACGCCAAGATCGCCTTCTTCGACGCGGTTGCCTCGATTCCGCCGGCGCCCAAGCAACGGCCGGCACCCAAGCAGCCGCCTGCGCCGAAGAAGCTGCCGCTGCGGAAGGAGCCGCCTGCGCCGCGAGGGAGCCCTGGGCCGTCGTCGGACGAACTCGGAGGGGCGGGGAGGACCACGCCGGAGTCGGCAGCGCCTTCGGCTCCGCAGGCACAGGATCTCGAGGAGGAGGGTCCCCCGTTGGTGCCTCCTGAGCCCGAATCCGAGGAGAGCATCGAGGCCGCGCTCGGCCGGTACGAGTCGGCCTATGAGGCGTGCGCGGTCGACGACCTTCGCGGGACCTGGAACATGAGCCGGACCGACGAGACGTTCGTAAGGTTCCACTGCAGCCGATGCGCGGTAGAAGTCGAGATCGAGGTGGGTGAGATCTCCCGCGACGGCGATCGGGCCACGGCCGACGTGGTCCAGCGCATCGGGTGTCGCGAATCCGACCGGCGCGTGGTTCAGAACCTGACCGCGGGCCTGTTCCAGCGGGAAGACGGAACTTGGTCGATCCACAGTTTCTGGAGTGCCGAGCGGACGGCGCGCCCCTAACGCCCACGAGCGTCCACCGTTCGGCGAGTTTCCCCGCGGGGATCGAGTGACCTACCTAACTGCAGGCGGGGTCGGCCCGGTGCCACTCTCCAGGCAGCGGGCGATCGGCCGAAACGAGAGAATCGGCGCGGGTCGAAGGATCCTGCACGGGGTGGACGGGGTGGGCTGTCGGGAGTTCGAACAGATCGAGGTGGAGGGGTTCCTGATGGATCCCC
>CAZYOL010000449.1:0-1751 GCA_964649065.1 uncultured Spirochaetales bacterium | reverse complement strand
CCGAGGCCCCCGGCCTTGGAGACGGCCGCGGCCACGTCCCGGCAGTGGGTGAAGGCGAAGATCGGGAACTCGAGGCCGAGGTCCTTGGCGAGCTGGGTTCGCATGGCTCCTCCTTCAGTGCGGCGCCAGGCCGCGCAGGATGATCTCGGTGAGGTCGTCGGCGGCCGCCTTGGGCGAGCCGGCGAGGCCCGCGCTCACCGCGGGGCGCGAGAACTCGCGGCCCAGGCCGCCCATCACGTGGGCCACCGCGCCGGTGTCGACGGGCGGGATCTCGCCCTCCTGCACGGCGCGCTCGAGCAGCTTGCGCGTGACGGCCACCACGTAGGCCTCGTGGGCGTCGAGCAGGTCCTTGGCCCCGGGCAGGCTGGCGAAGTTGCGGGCGAAGGCCGCCGTGGTGGGACGCACCGCCTCGTTGGCGGCCTGCAGGTAGGCGCGCAGCGCCTCCAGCGAGGAGCCGGAGGTGTCGAGCGCCTCCATGGCCACGCGGCCGATCCGGTGCAGGCGGCGGTCGATCACCGCCAGCACCAGCTCTTCCTTGCTGGGGGCGATGCCGTAGAGCGTGCGCAGCGAGCAGTTCAGCTCGGCCGCGATCTGCGCCATGGTCAGCTGGGGCACGCCCTGCTCGACGACGAAGCTCTCCAGGCGATCGAGGACCTGGCGCTGACGCTCGGTGAGCTGCCGTTCGAGGTCGAGGGGCAGCAGCCGACGCGGCCGGCGGACGCCCGGGAAGCGCGGCCGGGCCGCGCTGCGCCTGCGGGGGGCCGCGGAGCTCAAGGCAGCAGGGCCTCGGGCAGCTCGACCACGCGGGCCCGCAGCCACTCGCCCAGGCTCTTCGCCTGGGGGTCCTGACGGGTGGAGGCCGCGACGCCCTCCTCGAGCAGGCCGTGGATCACGAAGTTGAGCGAGCGGAGGGCCGGCAGCCGGTGGCGCTCGATCGCCAGTGGGGCCACCTCGGGCAGCAGCTCGCGCAGCCGCTCGACGTCGAGGAAGGCGTCGAGCCAGGCCCAGGCCGCATCGTCGCGCGCGAAGACGCCGAGGTTGGCGTTGCCGCCCTTGTCGCCGGAGCGGGTGCCGAAGATCGTGCCGAGCGGAAGCCGGCGCCGGGCGCCCTCGGGAGCCCGTGCGCTCGGCTCCGCGGGCAGCTCGATGCGGGCCTCGCCCGCCGGCACGACCGAGCTGACGCGCGTGCTCTCGCCCCCCAGCAGCACGACCTCCTGGGGCACATGCTCGCCGGGCACCCGCGCGGCCTCGTAGACGCCGAAGGGCCTGCCCGGGCCGGGCCCGCCCCCCACGGCGAAGAAGCCGGGGATCGAGGCCAGGGCCAGCTCGATCACCGCATTCGAGAAGGCGCGACCCACCTTCTTCTCGTCCGGATCCTTGACGCTGATCTTGAGGATGGCCACCGCCTCCTCGTTGCTCTGCGGGTCGGTCTTGTCGGTGCGCTGCAGGCGCACGCTCACCTGGGCGAAGTCCTCGGGCCGGTGGGGACAGGCGGTCCAGAAGGCCGCCTCGATCAGCCTGGCCTTGGCTTCGATGTCCAGCCCCGTCAGACACACGTTCATGTCGTTGCGGAAGCCCCCGGACCGGTTCATGCACACCTTCAGCGTGCTGGGCGGCGGCTGGCCCTGCACCCCGTGCATGCGCACGCGGTCGCGGGCCTGCGCCTCGAGCTGGATCGTGTCGAAGCGGGTGGTCACGTCGGGGCCCAGGTACTCCGGACCGCCGATCTCGTAGAGCAGCTGCGAGGTGAC
>CAZYOL010000448.1:0-1752 GCA_964649065.1 uncultured Spirochaetales bacterium | reverse complement strand
GTGCCGGTGGTGGTGGGCCTGATCGAGCGGGGGTTCCTGGAGCTGGACTGAGGCTCAGGACCGCAGCTGCTCCAGAGACTCCTGCGCCTGGGTCGCGACGGCGCGCTCCGGATCCGCGGCGAGCCGCTCGAGCAGCGACCGGCTCTCCGGGGTGTCGATCGATGCCAAGGCCTCGGCGACGTTGGCGACCGCGGTCCGATCGCGAGCCTCGAGGAATCGCGGCACGAGGGCCCAGGCGGCCTCGGGGTCCCAGCGGGCCAGGACCGGCAGGAGCTGGCTCGCCAGGTACTCGTCGCGCGACTCCCAGGCCCGCTCCAGGGCTTCGCGAACGTCCCCAAGAAGCTCTCGCATCTCGCTCCGCAGCAACGCGTACTTCAGCTTCGACTCGAACGCGCACACTCCGTAGAGACGGAGGAGCTTGCGGAGGATCCGGAGGCGGTCGTCGGTCTGCTCTCCGCTCAGGCCGAAGAGGTGCACGGCGTAGGCGAGCTCGTCGTAGACGTTGTCGTAGTCCTTGATGCGATGCGGAGCGATCTCGGTGGTCTCGTGGACGCGCTCGTCGATGAAGCGCTCGATTCTGGCGAGCCCCGTCCGTTCTCCCCATGCAGCCAGGACGACCGCCGCCTGGAAGGCCACGTAGGGGTCGTCGTGCTCGAGGAGCTCCCGCACCGCCGGGATGCGGCCGATCGGGGGCGGCTCGAGGAGCTGTACTTCGTCGAGCCCGACGACCTCACCATCGTCCGATTCGTACAAGAGGTGCGCGATCTCGGCTTCCGAGAGGGGCATATTGGCCTCACGTGGGATCGATCTTCTCGACGGTGACGTACTCCGCGGGCACCGTGCCCTTGATGAGCACCTCTTCGTCACGAACCGAATTCTGCTTGTCCATCTTAGCGCGCTCCAGGCGCTCCTGATTCTTCGGCGTCGGGTTCTTGTCGCAACGCGCTTGTGCGTCGGCGATCCGATCATCGTGGATCTTCAGGATCTCGTCGTGCTCGACGATCTCGACGTCCTTGACCTTGCCCGACGCGATGTCCGCCTCGAGGCGGTCGCGATCAACGGTGATCTTGTGGTCCCCGTAGCTCTTGCCGGTGTCCTTGGCCTTGACGGAAGTGTACGGACTCTGGCTCTTCTTCGGCTCGGACCCGCGGATGTGCTGCGCGACCGTACAATCGCCGTTGGGATCGGCCGGACACAGGTTGCCGTCCTCGTCGATGTGGGACTTCCGCCGGGTCGCGGTCTTGCCCTGGGGTGAGTACGGGCGGTTGTCTTCCCGGACCAGGACGCGCTTGGGCTTGGGCGCGTCGGGCTCCGGACGGATCTTCCGCCAGAGGTTCTTGGCACCTTCGCCCAGGTCGTCCCACACTCCGGACAGGCGCTTGCCCACGGAGCCGAGGGCGCGCTTCACGCCGGGGATCTTCGCCAGGCCCAGGGTTCCCACGGTGATGCCGACCGAGATGGCGGCGCCCTTGGCGAACGTCCCCACGCTCCAGCCACCTTCCGAGCAGGCCTCTGCGCCGGCGACGATGCCGTCGGCGGCGAGTGCGACGCCGGCGATGGCGGCCGCGCCGAGGCCCGCGGCGGCTCCGATGATGGGTACGGCCGCGCCCACCGCGCCGCCCAGGGCCCCCCAGCCGAAGCCCTTCATGAACGCCTCGCCCCGCTTGCCCTCCTCCGCCATGGCCGCGCTGATCCCACCGCCGATCAGGCCGCCCACGACCGCGGCGCCGGCGATGATGAGCAGCGCCGTGC
>CAZYOL010000447.1:0-1781 GCA_964649065.1 uncultured Spirochaetales bacterium | reverse complement strand
CGTTCGAGGGCCGGCCGATCGACTGGGGCGTCATGATCTCGTAGGTGATGGCCGCCTTCAGCACGCCGTCCTGGTGGATTCCCGCCTCGTGGGCGAAGGCGTTGTCGCCGACGATGGCCTTGTTGGGCTGGACGGCCACGCCGATGATCGAGGAGAGCAGGCGGCTGGTCGGGTAGATCTCGGTGGTCACGATGCGGGTATCGAGGCCGTCGTAGACGTCCGGCCGCGTCTTCAGGGCCATCACCACCTCTTCCATGGCGGTGTTGCCGGCTCGCTCGCCGATGCCGTTAACCGTGCACTCCACCTGCCGCGCTCCGCCGCGGATGGCGGCCAGGCTGTTGGCCACGGCCAGGCCGAGGTCGTTGTGGCAGTGGAGGCTGAAGACCACCCGGTCGCTGTCCGGGATCTCCTGGCGCAGGTAGCGGATCAGCTCGTGGTACTCGACCGGCGTGGTGTAGCCGACGGTGTCCGGCACGTTCAGGGTCGAGGCGCCGGCCTCCATCGCCACGCTGAAGACCTGCACCAGGAAGTCCCGGTCCGAGCGGGTGGCGTCTTCCGCCGAGAACTCCACGTCGTCGACGTACTGCCGCGCCTGGCGCACGGCGCGGTCCACCTCCTCGAGCACCTGGGAGCGGCTCTTGCGCAGCTTGTGCTCCAGGTGGATGTCGCTGGTCGCGACGAAGGTGTGGATGCGCGGCCGCGCGGCGGGCTCCAGGGCCTCCTGGGCGTGCTCGATGTCGGCCGGGTGGGTGCGGGCCAGGGCGCAGATGACCGGCTCGCGCACCGCCTGGGAGATGGCGCGCACGCTCTCCAGGTCGCCCTCGCTGGCGATGGGGAAGCCCGCCTCGATGATGTCCACGCCGAGCTTCGCCAGCTGCCGGGCCAGGGACAGCTTCTCCTCCAGGTTCATGCTGCAGCCGGGCGACTGCTCACCGTCGCGCAGCGTGGTGTCGAAGATGCGAATGCGATCGGCTTCCTTCGCCATGACGATCTCCTGGAGGGCGCGGGCTCAGCTCTGCGCGCGACCCTCGGCGGCCGGGCCCTCCGCGGGCTCCACCAGCTCCTGCAGCGGCCGTCCCGAGGCCCGACGCCAGGCCCACTCCGCGGGGCCATGCAGAGTGTAGGCCACGCCCAGGCCGAACAAGGTGAGCTGGGGCTCCTGCACGACGACGAGCAGGGCCACGACCGCCACGACCAGGGTGCCGTAGGAGTGCCGCAGGTCGACCTCCTTGAAGCTGCGATACGGGATCGCGCTCACCATCAGCAGCCCCAGCCCCGCGACGCCCACCGCCACCAGCGACTCCGGCACCGAGAAGTCCACCCCGTGCCCGCGGACCCAGGAGGCGAACCATTGGGTGGTGGCGACCACCCCTGCGGCCGCCGGGCTCGGAAGGCCCTCGAAGCGTCCCCGGTAGCGCGAGGGCGAGACGTTGAAGCGGGCCAGGCGCAGCGCGGTGCAGGCGGTGAAGAGGAAGGCCATCACCCAGCCGGTGCGCCCGAGCACCTCGAGATGGCCGGCGCTGAAGGCCAGCACCGCCGGGGCCACGCCGAAGGAGACGATGTCGGAGAGGGAGTCGTACTCGCCGCCGAAGCGGCTGGTGGCCCGGGCCAGGCGGGCGATGCGACCGTCGAGGACGTCGCAGACGATGGCGGCCACGATGGCGACGGCGGCCCGGTCCGGGTGCCCGCTGGTCGAGCTGACGATGGCGAAGAAGCCGAAGAAGAGATTGGCCGTGGTGATCAGGTGCGGCAGCAGCAGCCGCCCCCGCGGCGGCGTACCG
>CAZYOL010000446.1:0-1783 GCA_964649065.1 uncultured Spirochaetales bacterium | reverse complement strand
CTTCGTGGATTTCGCTGCCGCCTCGAGCTCGCGCAAGCGGTAGCTCCGCCCGCTGATGTTGAGCACGTGGCTGCGGTGGAGCAGGCGATCGAGGATCGCCGTCGCCAGCACCTCGTCGCCCGCGAGCATCTCCGGCCAGTCCGCGATGCCCTTGTTGGTGGTGATGGCGATCGCCCCGCGACCGTAGCGATACGACACCAGACGAAAGAAGAGGCTCGCGTCCTGGCGGCTCATGGGCTCGAAGCCCATCTCGTCGATCACCAGCAGCGCCACGTTCATGTGCTTGCGCCGGCGCAGCCGCTGCGGCCCCACCTCGGCGTCGCGCTTGAGCGCTGCCAGCAGATCCTCGAGCCGGTGGAAGGCCACCGAGAAGCCGTTCTCGATGGCGCGGATCGCGAGGCCGATGGCCAGGTGCGTCTTGCCCACACCCGGCGGTCCCTGGATCAGCAGGTTCTCCTTCGCTCGGATCCAGGCGCAGGTGGCCAGTGTCTCGATGCGGCTGCGCTCGACACTCGGCTGGAAGCCAAAGTCGAAGTTCCCGAGGGTCTGCCCGGTGGGCAGCCCCGACAGCCGCAGCGAGGTCTTCATCCGCCGCTCCTCGCGCACCGTGAGCTCGGCCTCGAGCAGCCGGTCGAGGAAGCGGTGCGGTGGCCAGGACTCCTTCACGGCCTCGGCCAGCGTCTCGCCCACGTGCTCGCTCGCGTGGAGCAGCCCCAGCTTCGTGAGCCTCTCGCGGGTCGCGTCGAGATCCACCTTCGGCACCTTGCGCCCCACCGCGCTCGCCGCCGTCATCGCGCCACCTGCGCGAGCGCCGCGTAGAGATCCAGCGGGCGCTGCTCGGGCACCATCGCGGCGATCTCGGCCAGCCGCCGACCCATCTTGCCCAGAGGCACCGGGGCCTCCACCTGCTCCGTGCTCGGCCCCTCGTAGTGGCGCGGATCGATCAGCAGCCGGCTGCGCGTCCGGCGCGGGTGCTCGCAGAGCACCTTGCCGTCGGCCCAGAGCTGCACCACCCGGGCGCAGCCCCGCACCTCCACCTCCCGCTGCGCGTAGGCGAAGGGCACGCTGTAGGTCCGGCCCTCGAAGCGCACCGTGGCGTCGAGCCCCACGCGACGGCGCTGCACCAGGTCGAAGGGCTCGGGGAGCCACTGCGGGAGCTTCCCCAGATGCGGCTTCTCCGCCTCGTAGCTCTCGCGCACGCTCCGGCCCGTCACCGGGCACAGCCGTCGCTCCGCGCGCTTCTCCACCTCGCCGTCGGTCCACGCCTGCAGCTGCTCGACCGCGTCCCAGGATCGTCGTCGCGGATCGAAGCCCTGCTTGTGCACCCCGATGCGACGCTCGACCTTGCCCTTGTCCTGGGGCGTCCGCGGTCTCGCGGCGTCGATGTGGAAGCGCACGCCCCTGGCGTAGCGGCGGTAGGTCTCGTTGAGCGTGCCCCAGGGGCCGGCCCCTTTCGCCACCGCCGTCTTCACGTTGTCGACCCGCAGCACTGCGGGCACGCCCTCCAGCCGGCGCAGCGCCTCGTTGTGCACGTGGAGCCAGGCCAGCTGGTCCGCCCGCTCCGACCACACGATGGCCTCCATCCGCGAGTGCGACAGCACCAGGTGGAAGGCATGCAGGTCGACGCGCTCGCCTCCGATCTCGACGCCCCGAAACTCGCCCCAGTCCACCTGGCCCTGCGCCCCCGGCGGCGTCTCCACCCGCCGCCGCGTCCGCACCCGAGGCCTGGGGAACTTCGCCCGCACGTAGCGCTGCACCGACTTGTAGCTGCCCCGGTAGCCGT
>CAZYOL010000445.1:0-1788 GCA_964649065.1 uncultured Spirochaetales bacterium | reverse complement strand
ATTGTCGGCGGGCTGCTGGTCGGGACCTTCTTCACGTTGTTCGTGATCCCGGTCGTATACACCTATCTTTCCGGAAATCTGAATGTCGAGGCGCATCGCATCGGCGGTTCAGCGTCGCCCGAAGGCGAAGGCGGCGGGCGTTTAGAGCCGGCTGAATAGACCACCCTCGCTTTCAGCTGTAATCCCGCTCATCGGCGATGACTTTGCCGTCATTGGGCAGGGAACCGGGCGCAGCAAACTCGACCGCCCCTTTCAGCCGGGTCATACTCACCAGCGTTTCGGCGACGCGGCTGCGCAAAGTTTCATCGGGCGAGGCGCTCTCAGCGACCAGCACCATTTCGTCGCTGTCCCCTGCCCTGCGAACCGCCAGCCGCAGACGCCCCAGCTCCGGATGGCGTTTGCCGATCTCCGCAATCTGCTCTGGACGGACAAACATGCCCTTCACTTTCGTCGTCTGATCGGCCCGGCCCATCCACCCCTTTAGCCGCGCCCCCGTGCGCCCGCAAGGGCTCAGGCCCGGCATTACGGCCGACAGGTCGCCTGTGGCGAAGCGGATCAGCGGATAGGTTTCGTCAAAATTGGTGACAACCACCTCGCCAACCTCGCCATCCGGCACCGGATCGCCTGTTCCAGGTTGGACGATCTCGACAATAATCTCCTCACTGACGATCATGCCCTGATCCGGCCGGCTCTCATAGGCGATCAACCCTAGCTCCGCTGTCGCATAGCATTGCAACACGGCGACACCGCGCGCGGCATAATCGGCACGCATGGCCGGGAACAGCGCGCCGCCCGAAACGAGCGCTTTGCTGATCGTTGCCGGGCCGCCGCCCATTTCGTCCACCTTGTCAAGCAGAACCTTCAAATAATCCGGCGTACCCACATAGCAGTTCGGACGCAGGCGGATGATTGCCTCGCCCTGCTGCTCGGTATTGCCCGCGCCCGCCGGGATCACCGTACAGCCGAGCGCCTGCGCCGCCTCATCCAGCATGAAGCCGGCGGGTGTGAGATGATAAGCGAATGCGTTGTGGATCAAATCGCCTTGCCGGAAACCTGCCGCATAAAGCGCGCGCGCCATGCACCAGGGATCGGCACCGGTAGGTTGCGGCTCATAGATCGGCCCGGGCGAAACCATGATCCGCGCAATCGGCTTTAACGTGACGAAGCCGCCAAAGGGCGGATTGGCCCGCTGCAACTCCGGCAGATCAGATTTGCGCAGAAGCGGAAGCCGGGCGAGGTCATCGCGGGACGCAATCCGGCCCGCATCCTGAACACCTGCCAAATGCCGCGCCCAGCTCGGAGCCTGCGCAACCGCCGAATCGATGAACCCGGCAAGCCGCTCCAGTAGCGCCGCTTCACGCAGAGCGGAGTCTTCGGTTTCCGATGCGTCGAAATACGCGTCCGTCATCTGAGCCTCCCTTGGTTCGCTTCCAAAACAAAGCCTAGACAAGCTTGAGGCAACCATCAACCACGGCGAGACCGGCCAAAACACATCAGCACGGAACTATTCTTCCCGGGCAGACTTTTCAGGTTGGACGCTGTGATTTTGTTTCAGTCTAATCCATCGAGCAGGTTGTTATGCCAGCGCTCACCATATGGCTGCTGGGTGTGCCGATAACGGTCATCATCCTGCTTTATCTGATCTTTTAGGCGAGGGGTTCGGGCGCGGGCCCTGCCGCCATCACGGTGTCGCCAAGACATGTCCGGGATCGCGCGCATCGGGTCGGAAATAAGGGCTGAGTCTTTCCTGAGAAAGCTTCGACCAACTTCTTACTTGCCCCGCCGCCG
>CAZYOL010000444.1:0-1789 GCA_964649065.1 uncultured Spirochaetales bacterium | reverse complement strand
GCCCAGCCGGGCCCGTAGTGGGGCAGCTCCTGCTCGAGCAGGGTGTGAGCCACGTAGACGACCGGCGTGCGCGTCCAGACCCTGGCGGCCAGGGCCGCCAGAGCGGCCTCGGCGTTGTGGGCCAGCACTGCGTCGAAGGGAGCGCGGCGCTGGGCCGAGAGCAGGGCCGCCACCAGCGCCGCGTCGGCGACCGGCTTGCCCAGCGCCGGGCCCGCCCGCAGCGCCCGCGGCGAGAGCCCGGGGGCGATGCGCAGGGTCGGTAGATCGGCCGGTGCCGGACCGGCGCCCCGCCCGTAGCAGAGCAGCGTCGCCTCGGCCCCGGCGCCGCGCAGGGCCCGCAGCTGATCGCGGGCGTAGACCTGGGAGCCCTGGGGGAGCGGGAAGGGGAAGGCGCCCAGCGCGACGAGGCGCACGGCCCTAGCGGCCGGGCTGCCGCAGCTCGCGCGACAGCGAGGCCAGCTCCAGCAGGGCGCGCACGATGACGCGCGGGCGCGCTCCGGACTGGCGCCCGTGCAGCCGCGGGTGGTGGCTGACGGGCACCTGATGGATGCGGAAGCCGGCCCGCCGAGCGCGCAGCAGAATCTCGGTGTTCACGAAGGCCCCGAGTGACTCGATCGAGATCGCGTCGATCACGTCGCGGCGGAAGACCTTGAAGGCGCAGTCGATGTCGCGCACCCGCAGATCGAAGATCGCTCGCACCAGTGTGCCCCAGCCCCAGGCCAGCAGGCGACGCAGCGGAGGGTCGCGGCGCGGGCTGCGGTAGCCGGCGACGATGTCGAAGCGGTCGGTGTGCTCGAGCAGGGCGGCCAGCTCGGCGAGGTCGAACTGCAGGTCGGCGTCGCTGAAGAAGACCAGCTCGCCCCGGGCCTCGCGCAGGCCCGCGCGCAGCGCCGCGCCGTAGCCCAGGTTGCGCGCGTGCCCGAGCACGCGGATGCGCGGGTCGGCGCGGCGTCGTTCGGCCAGGATGTGCGGGCTGGCGTCGCGGCTGCCGTCGTCGACCACGACGATCTCGAAGTCCGAGGTCACTCCGGGCGTGAGCGCCAGGGCCTGATCGAGCAGCGGCCCCAGGTTGCGCTCCTCGTCGTAGACCGGAAACACCAGGGACAGCCGCGGGCGCGGCGTGGCGGGGGCGCTCGGGGCCGCGGTCACTCGAGGTACCCGAGCGCTCTCAGCCGCTGAGCGACGCGCGCCTCGTCGTCGGGCGCGTAGTGCCGGTCCTGCGGCGGCGGGGCGTCCGGCCCAGCGCCCGACTCGAGGCCCAGGGCGGAGAGCAGCACCCCGGCCACCTCGGCGATCGAGGCCGGCCCCCGCTCCAGCCCCTCGCCCACGGCGATCCAGATGCCGGTGTCGCGGTGGGTCCCGTTCATGCCGCGGCCTCGTCCTCCCGCGAGCTCGTGCGGCTCCAGCGTGCGCAGCGAGTGCGCGGGCTGGCGGCTCCAGGGCGTCTGCACCAGGGACAGACCGTAGCCTTCGTCCAGGGCCAGCTCGACCACCACGTCCGGGGCCCGCGAGACGCAGGCGCCCCGGTAGACGTCCTCGCGCCGCCGCGCCCGGGCGACCACCGGAGCGCCGCCGGGGAGCTTCGAGTCGATCAGCGCGTCGATCACGTCTCGGCGCACGCGCTCGTAGTCCTGCGGGTCGACGCAGCCGCGCCGCTCTCGGCCGCGCAGATTGATCCAGACGCCGGGCTGGGTGTTGGCCTCCTCGGAGAAGGCGAGCGTGCGCGACCAGTCGTGGCCCCCGAAGCGCGCGGCGCTCTCGACGCGCGCGGCGGCGGAGCGCGCGCGGC
>CAZYOL010000443.1:0-1796 GCA_964649065.1 uncultured Spirochaetales bacterium | reverse complement strand
AAGGTGGTCGGGTCGGCGGGATCGAAACGGGCCTCGCCGCCGCAGGGCGCGTCGTCGCAGCGCACGCCCCAGCCCGACCCTCCAGGCCCTGGCCACCAGCGCCCTGGCCCTGCCGGGCCTGGCGGGAAGCGCGACGGCCCAGGAGGGCGGCGGTCGCTGGGGGACCTCCTACTCCTTCTCCACCTACTCCGAGGATCCCATACCGGCGGCGAAGCTCTCGACGGGCTCGCCCGAGCGCTACCAGATCGACAGCCATCAGTTCCAGCTGCAGGCCCCGCTCACCGGCCGCAGCGACCTGGCTCTGGACTTCAGCTACGAGTCGATGAGCGGCGCCACGCCCTGGTACGTCGAGCCGGGCCCCGGCGGCGAGCCCCTGCAGGTGATGACCGGAGCCACCGTCGAAGAGCAGCGCTACGACACGCTGCTCTCGGGCAACTACTACTTCGACGACGCCCGGGCCGGCCTCAGCACCGGCTTCTCGATCGAGAACGACTACACCGCCATCAACGTCGGGATGAACGGCGAGCGTCACTTCAACGAGAAGAACACGACCTTCTCCTCGGGCCTGGGCTACTCCTACGACATCATCGAGCCCACCGACGCCGAGCTCTTCGGGCGCGTCATGCGCGAGACCAAGCAGAGCGTCTCCCTGGTGGCGGGCCTGTCCCAGGTCCTGGGTCGCGGCGCCACCATCCAGTCGAGCGTGACCTACCAGTTCGATACCGGCTTCCTGTCGGATCCCTACAAGCTCGTCAACACCCTGCTCGACGGGAACCTGCCGGACACGCGGCCCGGCATGCGGCATCGCATCAGCTGGCTGACTCGCTACCGCCAGCACGTCTCGCGCCTGCGCGGGACCCTGCACGCGGACTACCAGCTCTACTACGACGACTGGCGCATCAACTCGCACACCATCGAGCTCGCCTGGTACCAGGCCCTCTTCGATTGGATCCGCATCATTCCCTCGCTGCGCTACTACACCCAGAGCCAGGCCTTCTTCTACGGCCCCTTCTTCGACACCCTGCCGATGGGAGCGCTGGCCTCCAGCGACTACAGACTCTCGCCCTTCGGCGCCCTCTCCGGCCGGATCCGCGCCGAGACCCGCTTTCGGGGCTGGCCCTTCGGGCTCGACTGGCGCGCCTCGGTCAGCTACGAGCGCTACGTCTCGAGCGGCGACCTGGCGATCGGCAGGGTGGCGGTCGAGAACCCCGGCCTGGTCTCCTTCGACCGGGTGGCCTTCGGTCTCACCACCCGGTTCTAGGCGTGATCGTCGCGCGCTCTCCCTTCCGCGCGATGGGCTCCCCCTGCGAGCTGCATCTCTATGCCCGGGATCGCCAGCAGGCCGATGCGGTGGCCGAGCGCGCCCGGGCCGAGATCGAGCGCCTGGAGGCCAAGTACTCCCGCTACCGGCCCGACAGCCTGGCCAGCCGCATCAACGCCCGGGCCGGCGATCCGGAGGGCCTCGAGGTCGACGAGGAGACGGCGGGGCTGCTCGACTACGCGGAGACCTGCTTCCGGGAGAGCGGCGGTCGCTTCGACGTCACCTCCGGCGTGCTGCGCAGGGCCTGGGACTGGAAGAGCGGGCGGCTGCCCGAGACGCGGCTGCTCGCGGAGACCCTCAAGCGGGTCGGCTGGGACGCCGTCCGCTGGCGGTCGCCGCGTCTGGTGCTGCCGCGGCCCGGCATGGAGCTCGACTTCGGCGGCTACGTGAAGGAGTACGCCGCCGACCGGGTTGCCGAGCTGTGCCGGCGGGAGGGTCTGGCCCACGGCCTGGGCGACCTGGGGGCTGTCGACCA
>CAZYOL010000442.1:0-1808 GCA_964649065.1 uncultured Spirochaetales bacterium | reverse complement strand
GTCGGTGGAGACGTGCAGGAAGCGGAATTCGCGGCGCTCGGCCTCGGGCCGCTCGGCCAGCAGGCGCCGCGAGGCCTCCAGCAGCTCGAAGGTGCCCACCAGGTTGGTCTCGATGAAGGCGGCGGGGCCGTCGATCGAGCGGTCCACATGGGTCTCGGCGGCGAAGTTCACGATGGCGGTCGGGCTGTGCTCGCGGAAGACCCGCTCGACGGTCGGGCGATCGGCGATGTCGCCGCGCACGAAGTGGAGGCGCGGATGGGAGGCGACGTCTTCGAGGCTCTCCAGGTGGCCGGCGTAGGTCAGCTTGTCGAGGACCACCAGCTCGGGCTCGCCGGCCGCGGAGTCCGAGAGCACCTTGCGCACGAAGTTGGAGCCGATGAAGCCGGCTCCTCCGGTGACGATCCAGCGCTTCACGTCAGACGTAGTTTCCGCGCTGGGGAGGGCCGACGCGGGCCGCGGTGCGGCGGTAGCGGTCGACCTCCTTGGCCAGGTCCTGGGTGGTGACCTCCGAGGCGGGCTCCCCGGCGGCCTGGCAGCGCGCCTTGCGGCGCAGCACCGAGTGCAGGATGTGGATCCAGTCGCCGATGGCCGGGCCGCGGAAGCTCCCCACCACCGACTTCCAGTCGATCTCGGCGAAGAGCGTCCGGCCCGAGCTCCGCTCGGCGTCGTGGGCGTGGAGCTTGAGGGCGTCCACGATGTCGTCCGGGTACTCGGCATTCACCTCCACCACCCGCTCGAAGCGGCCCGGCTGGGAGAAGGCGTGGCGCAGGGTGTCCGGGTGGGCGGTGGAGCCCACCACCAGATCCTTGCCGATGGCGATGGTGCGGTCGACGAGGTCGAGCAGGAAATCCATCACGGGGCCCACCGGAAGATCCGGCCGTCGCGCGCCGATCTCCTCGGCCTGGGAGAACTCCAGCTCGTCGAAGAAGACCGTGAGCGGGGGAAGCTCGGGCAGGGTCTGCGACCAGCCGTCCAGGAGCTCGCCCACCTTGCCACCCCGGTGGATCACCTCGAGGACGAGGCGGGGCAGGTTCACGACCAGGAAGGAGGTCCCGGTCTGGCTGGCCAGCACCTGGGCCAGCAGTCGCTTGCCCGAGCCCCGCTGGCCGATCAGCAGCAGGCCCGAAGGTGGATGGGTGCCCCACTGCGCGTAGACCTCGGGATTGGTGGCCGCGCAGGCGTAGGTGAGGATCTCCTCCTTGGCGCTGGCCAGGCCGCCGATGCGGTCGACCGAGACCTCGGGCATGGCCTCGAGCTGCGTCGAGCGCGAAATCGGCTCGACCTTGCGCGCGAAGCTCGACCACAGGTTCTGGGTCCGCTCGCGCAGCAGCTGCGGATCCTCGGCCGCCCCCGCACTCATGGCGAGAAGTCTATCGCGTCCCCGGGCGATCACCCGGAGCGGAAGAGCTCCACCATGCGTCCGTCCACGGAGGCCGGGCGCGCGCGGCCGCGCGCCCAGTCGCGCAGCTCCTTGATGCGCTCCTCGTAGGTGTCGTAGAGGGGCACCGTCTCGGTGATGGCGTTGATGAGGTCGGCCTCGGCGATTTCGCGCCGTTCGGCGAAGGCCGCGTAGAGAGCGGCGGTGACGACCTGCTCCAGCTCGGCGCCCGTGAGGCGCTCGGCCTGCTGGGCCAGCTCCTCCAGGTCGAACTGCAGGGAGTCGCGGCCGTGACGGGTCAGGTGGATGGAGAGGATCTCGCGGCGCTCGCCGGGGGAGGGCAGGTCGACGAAGAAGAGATCGTCGAAGCGGCCCCGGCGCAGCAGCTCGGGCGGCAGGCCCGAGACGTCGTTGGCCGTCGCGACCACGA
>CAZYOL010000441.1:0-1813 GCA_964649065.1 uncultured Spirochaetales bacterium | reverse complement strand
CACGCCTTCCACCTCGTGCTGTCGCACTCGCGGATGGAGGCGATCGTGTGGTCGGAGCGGGCGGATCAGCTCGCCTGGCTGCACGTGCACAACGAGGCGCTGCGAAGGCTCGGCGGGGTGCCGGCGGTGCTGCGCGTCGACAACGTGAAGACGGCCGTGGCGAGGGGCGCTGGCCCCTGGGGCACGCTCAACGAGACGTACCGCCGCTACGCGAAGGGCGTGCGCTTCCACATCGACGCGGCGCGACCGCGCACGCCCCAGGACAAGGGGAAGGTCGAGCGGCGTATCGGCGTGCACAAGCAGGGCTTCGATCCGCGGCAGCGGGAGTGGGCCGACGTCGAGGAGCTCCAGGCCTGGACGGACGGCGAGGTGAGCCTGCGCGCCGGGCGCCGGATCTGCCCCGTCACGGGCGAGAGCGTGCAGGCGAGCTACGAGGCGGAGAGGCCGCACCTGGGAGCGCTCCCCGACTTCCTGCCCGAGCCCTTCGACCTGGTGCAGCGCCGTCGTGTGGGTCTCGACGCCACGGTGCGCTTCGAGGGGCGCACCTACAGCGCGCCGTTTCAATACGCCCAGCGCAAGATCGAGGTGCGCGGCTGCGCCCGGGTGGTGCAGCTGTGGGCCGATGGGAAGGTGCTGGCGGAGCACCCGAGGAGGACCCGCAGCCGTCTGCTGATCGACCCGGCGCACTACGAGGGCCCGGGCACGGATGTGGTCGAGGCCCCGGTGCCGCTCGGGAGGATGAGCCGGCGGCTCGAGGAGATCGCCGCGATGATGCCCGAGCAGCGGCCGCTGGATCTCTACGCGGCGCTGGCCGAGGTGGCGCGATGAGCGCGGCGAACCCCGTGGCGCGCAAGCAGCCGAAGGTGGACCTCGACGCGACGCGCGAGCGGCTGACACGGCTCGGCCTCGCCCATGCGAGCGAGCACGTGGGCGAGACCCTGGCCGAGGCGTCGAAGGAGAGCTGGCCGGCGCATCGCTTCCTCGATCGGCTCCTCGAGGCCGAGCTCACGGTGCGTGAGGAGCGGCGGCTGAAGACGTCGCTGCGCCTGTCCGGGCTGCCGACGGGGCAGACCCTCGGCAACTTCGACTTCGCCTTCCAGCCGGGCGTCGAGCGCAGCCGCATCGAGACACTCGCCACCTGCGCCTGGATCCGGTCGAAGGAGAATCTGCTCATCCAGGGCCCGCCGGGGGTCGGCAAGACCCACCTGGCCATCGGCCTGGCGATCCGGGCCATCGAGAACGGCTTCTCGGTGGCCTTCCATCGCCTCGAAGACCTGCTCGCGGCGCTCAAGCGCGACGCCGAGGTGAGCCCGCAGCGGCTGCGCCGGCGCAAGCACATGAACGTCGCGCTGCTGGTGATCGACGAGATGGGCTTCGAGGTCATGACGCGGGAAGAGGCCAGCCTCTTCTTCCGCCTCGTGTCGTACCGCTACGGCCGAGGCGCCATCGCGATCACCACGAACAAGGGCATCGCCGACTGGCCCGAAATGCTCGCCGGCGACGAGGTGCTGGCGACGGCGATCCTCGACCGGCTGCTCCACCGCAGCCATGTCCTCAACATCAGCGGACGGAGCTACCGGCTCCGCGAGCTCGAGAGCGTCGCCACGAAGGCCCGCGCAGGAGCCTGAAGCAAAGCCGGGAGACTCGGGGGCTCCGCCCCCGAACCCCCGTTTTCATTGGGGAATCAGAGAACCCTGAACCCGGAGGTGCGGAAAAGTAGCCGTCCTCTTAGCGCGGAAGAGATGACGTCCCTGGACACGGGGTGTTTCCAGCGTCGTCTTCGCCGGTTCTTTCGGAGCTTGCCGTGGCGGTC
>CAZYOL010000440.1:0-1832 GCA_964649065.1 uncultured Spirochaetales bacterium | reverse complement strand
GAGGTGCGGCCCGAGACCGGCCGCACCCACCAGATCCGCGTGCACCTGGCCTCGGCGGGGCTCCCCATCGAGGGCGACCCCGTCTACGGCAGGGCGCGGCACGGCCCGGAGCCGGGCCTGGGGCTGGAGCGACCGGCCCTGCACGCGGCGGTGTTGGGCTTCGAGCATCCGGGCAGCGGCGCGCGGCTGCGCTTTGAGGCCGAGCTGCCGCCGGACCTGAGCCGCGCGCTGGATCGGCTCGAGCGGCGCGAGGCGGCGGCGTGAGCGACTCGGCGCTGCGTCACCCGCTGCTCGAGGGGCTGGGCCTGGTGCACGGCTTCGGTCTGCGCGGGGCCCCGGAGCCGGTCGGGCTGCTGCGTCCGCGCCAGGTGCACGGCGCGCGGGTGGTGCGCGCGCGCGACTGCGCCGATGCGGAGGTTCCGGCCGACGCCGTGCTCGCCAGCGAGGCCGGCACCTGCGTCGGCGTCGTCACCGCCGACTGCGTGCCGCTGCTGATCGCCGCCGACGGCGGGCGCGTGGTCGCAGCCGTCCACGCCGGCTGGCGCGGGCTTGCGGCCGGCGTCGTCGAGGCGGCCGTCGCGGCGGTGTGCGCCGAGGCGCACGAGCCCGTGGCGGTCATCGGTCCCCACGCCGGGGCCTGCTGCTACGAGGTGGACGCGCCGGTGCTCCGCTCGCTGCGCCCGCGCTTCGGCGAGGAGCTCGAGCGGGCCGGCCAGCCCACCTCGCCCGGTCACGTGCTGCTCGACCTCGGTCGCCTGGCCCACGGCGCCCTGCGCGCGGCGGGTGTGGCGGCGAGCTCGATCGGCCGCATCGCCCGCGCCTGCACGATCTGCGATGCGACCCGCTTCCACTCCTACCGGCGCGACGGGCCGAGGGCCGGACGACTCGTTCACTTCATCCGCTCTTCGCACAGGGAGCCTTGACACGCGGGAGGGCCCGCTTTAGCCTCCGAAACGCTGGTTTCCTCTTCCCCATCGCACCCAACGATCGCGCTCCAGCGGTCGCCCCACTTTCCTTCAGCGAGACGGGGGAGGTCCTCAGAGGATCCCAAAGGGACTCAGGACACTTTTTCGTTCAACTTCTGAACCCGAGCGTCCGAACGAGAGGCCAGAGCGAACCCTCTTCCAGAACCCGACAGAGCCCGTGAGCCAGCCCAGGATCCGCTTGGCGACCGGTGTCAGCCATGCGACTCGCAGGGACCGCCAGGGCCGAGCAGGCTGCAGACTACGCTGAGGATCGGGCCACACTTCCCCGCGAATCTTCCCCGCCCATCGTGCGGGGGGATTCGCGACCAACCCGCAACACGAGAGAGATGCTGTGAGCAGCTATCGCACCAGTGAGTCCTCGCCGTCTTCGGGCGGCTCCTCGGGCCGCTCGCGCCGCGGCCGCGGTCGCCGCGGACGCGGCGGAAACGGAGCTCGCGATCCGCGCAAGGCCCGCATGTCCGAGATGCCGGACATGCCGGACGAGGAGGCGCTGGAGGACGACGACGACGATCCCGACGGCGAGCGCATGTACGTGGCCGACCTCAAGGCCAAGGCCATGCCCGAGCTGATCGAGCTCGCCGAGTCGCTCTCCGTGGAGGGGGCTGCCGGCCTGCGCAAGCAGGACCTGATCTTCCAGATCCTCACGGCCCAGACCGAGAACGAGGGCAAGATCTACGCCGAGGGCGTGCTCGAGACCCTGCCCGACGGCTTCGGCTTCCTGCGCGCGCCCGACCAGAACTACCTGGCGGGGCCCGACGACATCTACGTCTCGCCCTCCCAGATCCGCCGCTTCAACCTGCGCACCGGCGACACGGTGCTGGGGCAGATCCGGCCGCCCAAGGAGGG
>CAZYOL010000439.1:0-1845 GCA_964649065.1 uncultured Spirochaetales bacterium | reverse complement strand
GCACCGTCTGCTCGCCGAAGAGATCGGTCTCGGTCTCCTCCCGGAAATTGGTTTCCAGAATACCGGCCCGACCGGCGCCGATGCCCTTGGCGTAGGCCAGCGCCACCTGCAGGGTGTCGCCCGAGGGATCCTGGCCGACGGCGACCAGGGAGGGCACGCCCCTCCCCTCCTCGTAGTGCTGCCGCACCGTGTGGCCGGGGCCCTTGGGCGCCACCATGAAGACGTTCACGTCCTCCGGCGGCCGGATGGTCCCGAAGTGGATGTTGAAGCCGTGGGCCACGGCCAGATAGGCGCCGGACTTGAGCTGCGGCGCGATCTCGTCGCGGTAGATCGTCGCCATGGTCTCGTCGGGCAGTGTCATCATGACGACATGCGCGTCCGCCGCTGCCTCGGCGGGTGTCGCGACGCGCAGCCCGGCGGCCTCGGCCTTGGGCCGCGAGGCGGAGTCGCGTCGGAGACCCACCACCACCGACACGCCCGAGGAGGCCAGGTTCTGCGAGTGGGCGTGGCCCTGGCTGCCGTAGCCGATCACGGCGACGGTCTTCCCCTCGAGCCGGCCCAGGTCTGCATCCTTGTCGTAATAGATCTTGAGCGCCATCGACTCGGTCCCTCTCTGCGGTAGACGCGGGAGTATACGCGAAGTCCCCGGGGGAGCGATCCGCACCAAACCATCACCTCGGGGAGCGGGGCCGCGTCGTAGGCTTCCTGGCCTGGCGCAGCCACCACCCGCAACGAGGAGTCGATCTGGATGAACGAGACTCAGCTAGCGCGCCGGGGGGGCCCGCCGGAGGTCACCGTCTTCATCAATCAGGCGCAGTACGGGGAATACACGATCCGCCTCAAGAACCCGGAGACCGGAGAGCGATCCGTCCAGGGGGATGGGGACAACGCGGACGACGTGATGGAGACGCTCACGCTGCGGACGCCGGTCGAGAAGCTGGACCGCGCGATCCTGAGCTGGCTCGTCACCATCGCGGCACCGGAGGAGGATCTGCCGGGGCACCTGTACTTCGCCCGCATCGAGATCCGCCAGAACGGCCAGCTGATCGACGGGGCCCACTACGAGTACAGCGACGAGCTGAACGGCACCGTGCAGATCGTGGGGGCCACGCGCCTGCGCGTCTCCTGAGGGGCGCGGGAGACCCGGTGGCCTAGGCGCCGGAGGCGCGGCGGGCGAAGCGCTCGCGGCGCAGCATCGGGCTGGTCGCCTCGGCCGGAATCTCCTCGAGCGGGGTGGCGACGCTCTCGGGCGTCACCCCCACCCGCTCGGCGATGGGCCGGAGCGCCTCCAGGTCGAAGCCGTAGAGCTCGGCGGCGTTCTCCCCGAGCATGCGGCGGACCTCGGCGGGGTCGAGATCGGCGAAGGCCAGGCGCAGGGACTCGCGGGTGTAGGGGAAGGTGCCCTCGTAGTGCGGGTAGTCGCTGCCCCACAGGATGCGGTCGACTCCGACCTCCTCGCGCCCCGCGAGCTCCTGGGGCCCGGGGAAGCTGGCGCCGTACCAGCAGTTGCGTCGAGCGTAGAAGCTGGGCGGCTCGGGCAGGGCCTGGCTGCGGGAGTAGTCCATCTCGCCCATCATCCCGGCCCGGATGCCCGCGTGCACGCGGTCCATGTGGTCGAGCAGCTCGGGAACCCAGGCGCAGCCCGACTCGGTCAGCACGAAGCGCAGGCGCGGAAAGCGCTCGAAGACGCCGCCCAGGATGAGGGACTTGTAGCCGCGCTGGGTGAAGAAGCGCGTCTCCAGGATCCACATGGGATCGGCGGCCGGGTAGGGGCCGTAGTCCGGGGAGCCCATGCCCGCGTGCTGGTTCATCACCAGGTCGTGATCCTGGATGGCGGCCCACAGG
>CAZYOL010000438.1:0-1855 GCA_964649065.1 uncultured Spirochaetales bacterium | reverse complement strand
CGGTGTGCAGGGCTCCGTCGGGGGCGAGCCCGATGCAGTCGGTGAAGGTGCCGCCGCGGTCGATCCAGAACTCCCAGTGCTCCGCCGGCTCCCCGGGGCGCTCCCTCACGGGGCGAGGGTATCACCGGCGACCGGCGAGCCTCGCGACCAGGCTCCGGGCCGCGCGGCGCAGCGGGGGGTCGCCGACGAGCGCGATGCCGAGCCCGGCGACGGCCGCGAAGACGACGCCGGCGACCAGCAGGTCGAGCAGCGCCTGCGGGGCCGCCGCGCGCCAGATCAGCGTGAAGAGCGCGGCGTAGGCTGCGAGCGCGGCGATCAGCAGACCCCGCAGCAGGGAGAGCAGCAGCAGCCCCAGCTTCGGACCGCCGTGGAGCAGGCGCGCCATCAGCAGGGTCGCGACCGCATTGGCGCTCATGGCCAGAGCTCCGGCCAGGGCCAGGCCCGCCGGGCCGAGCTGCTCTCCGAGCTCCCGGTAGAGCTGGAAGGCGGCGATGGCGAAGCCGGTGGCCAGCAGCATCGGGCGCCAGGTGTCGCCCCGGGCGTAGAAGGCGCGCACGGCGATCTGCTGGACCACCCAGGCCGGCACCCCGAAAGCGAAGATGGACAGCAGGTAGGCGGTCTCGATGCTGTCCAGGCGCGTGAAGGAGCCGCGCTCGAAGGCGACCTCCACTCCCGGACCCGCCAGGGCGAAGCAGGCGGCGCCGGCGATCAGCGCCAGGCCCAGCCCCGAGCGCAGGGTGTCGAGCAGCACCCGATCGAGCTCGCCGCCGCGGCCCTCGGCCCAGAGCCGCGACAGGGTCGGCAGGGCGGCGGTGGCGATCGCCTGTCCGATCACACCGACCGGCAGCAGCATCAGCCGCCGCGCGAAGGCGAGGCGGGTGATGGTGCCCTCGCCGAGCTGGTCGCCGAAGCCCCGGTCGTACCACTCGTCCACGGTGAGCAGCGAGAGCCCGAACATGAGCGGCGCGGCGACTGCCAGGTAGCGGAGGAAGCTGCGGTCGAGCGGCGCCACCGCGAAGCCCAGCTTCAGCCCGGCCCGGCGCGCGTCGAGGAGCGGAATGCCGAGGGGGCCCACGAAGGCCCCGGCCAGCGCGCCCCAGGCGAAGGCCTCGGCCCCCAGCGCCGCCCCGAACAGGCCGCCCCCGGCGATGATCCCGAGGTTGTAGAGCAGCGGGGCCAGGGCCTGGGTGGCGAAGCGGTCGTGGGCCATCAGGACGGCGCGCACGATGCCGCCGGTGACGAAGAAGATCTGGGCGGGCAGCACGATGCGGGTGAGCCGCGTCGTGAGGCGGCGGCCCTCCGGGCTGAAGTCGGCGTAGACCCAGTCGACGAAGGCCTCCGCGCCCAGCCAGAGCGCGACGGCTCCCGCCGTGGCCAGCACGGTCATGGTGCCGAGCACGATCGCCACCAGCCGCTCGGCGGCGGCGCTCCCGGAGACGGCGCGGATGCGGGTGTAGAAGGGAATGAAGGCGATCGACAGCGCGCTGCCCGCGAGCAGGTAGTTCAGCATGTCGGGCAGCTGAAAGGCGGCCTGGAAGGCGTCGGCCTCGGCCCCGGTGCCGAGCTGCGCGGCCAGCACCACGTCGCGCAGGAAGCCCAGCACCCGCGAGAGCAGCACGCTGGCGGCCAGCAAGAGGGCGGCGGCGGCGAAGCGCCCGCCCGGCCGCGAGGGGCCCGGAGCTTCCACGGCGCCCTAGAGCGGGTTGGGCTCGCGCCAGAGACGACCGTCGTAGCTCTCGACGACGACGTCGTCGCCGTCGCGACCACGCAGGTAGGGGTGGGAGAGCGGCACCTTGCCGTAGGGCGTGTCGAGCACGTACTGGGGGATGGCGAAGCCGCTGGTGCGGCCCCGCAG
>CAZYOL010000437.1:0-1884 GCA_964649065.1 uncultured Spirochaetales bacterium | reverse complement strand
GCGAGGAGACCGAGTGGGTGGGCGAGGGCCTCTTCGACGTGCGCGTGCGCCGCCGAGGGCTCCCGATCGGGAATCTCACGAGCCAGTTCCTGGCCAACGTGTACCTCTCGCCTCTCGACCACTTCGTGAAGCACGATCTGCGCCTGCCGGGCTACGTGCGCTACCTCGACGACTTCGTGCTCTTCGAGCACGATCGCGCTCGCCTCCGGGCCCACGGCCGTGCCGTGAAGGCGAAGCTCGCGGAGCTGCGCCTCACGATGCACCCCGACAAGTACCGCCTGCGGCCGACCCGGCTCGGGGTGGACTTCGTGGGCTTCGTGGGCTTCGCCGACGGCCGGATCCGCGTGCGCCGGGCCAGCGTGCGGCGCTTCGCGCGCCGCTACCGGCGCCGGCGCTTCGAGGTCGAGCGCTTCGGCGCCGATGCCGAGGCGCTCACGACGAGCGTGCGCGCGTGGCTGGCCCACGCCCAGCACGCCCGCAGCCGGGACCTGCGGCGGGCGGTGCTGGGCCGGCGCTGATCCGCCGGCCCTGCATCCGCGCGCCGGGGACGGGGGACGAGGAGGCAAAGCGGCTCGAACCGCGGCCTGCGGGGCGGGACGTTCAACAACAACCCGATCAACCTCGCAGCGTCGAACCGGAACGACAACGACCCGACGAACGAGAACAACAACGTGGGTTTTCGCGTCGCGAGCCCCCGAGACGCGCCGAACCGACAGTGGAGCTGGCCCCGCGAGTGGCCGGCGGCGCGGGTCTGAGAGGGAGCGATCGTCACGGGTCGGCCGGGCGCGGGAGCGCGTGCCGGCCGCCGCCCGGGGCGCAGTGCCCGGCTCGGGGACACCTCGCCCTCCGGCGCGCGCGGAAGGCCCTTCGGGGCCGGCCGTGCGGGCGAAGCAAAGGGTCCGTCGTGGTGAGTAGCGCTCCGGCCCTGCGGCCGGCGGGCGAAAGGCGCGGCGGGCCCGTCCTTGCATGCTCTCCTGCGCCAGATTCCGAGCCCTCCCCACCGACTGACGCGGTCCTCTCCGGCTGTTCCAGGTCTGCGGCAGCGCAGGAGAAGTCGCTCTCGAGCCCCGACCCTTGCCAGCGCCCTCCGTGTGGTTCAACGCCCTCCGGCCTGGCCTGCCGCGGCCGGCTCTCCAGCGATCGGTGAGAGAGCCGGCCCACAGCGGGCCCAAGAGGACACGGAGGGTCGCATGGCAAGCGTCGATCGCGAGAGCATCCACTTCATCCGCGAGGTCGCCGTCCGGTACATCGGTCGCTCGACCCGCATCGAGCCCGCCATCCGGCGGCCCGCGGAGGTCGTCGACTTCATGCGCCGCGTGGTGCGGTACGACGCGCGCGAGCACTTCGTGGCGCT
The DNA here is from genome assembly GCA_964649065.1 of uncultured Spirochaetales bacterium. GTDB lineage: Bacteria > Myxococcota_A > UBA9160 > UBA9160 > SMWR01 > CAZYOL01. Next base: position 530 of record CAZYOL010000437.1, on the reverse strand, counting down.
CTACCTCGACGGTCGCCATCGGCCGATCACGCACCAGGTGGTCTCCGTCGGGACCGCCTCATCCTCGCTCGTGCACCCGCGCGAGGTCTTCCAGCCCGCCATCCTCGTGGGGGCCTGCGCCGCAATCGTCGGCCACAACCACCGCTCCGGTGATCCCTCCCCGAGTCCCGAGGACCGCGAGGTGACCCGCCGGCTGGCTCAGGCGGGAGCGCTCCTCGGCGTGCCGCTCCTCGACAGCGTCGTGTGGACCCGCAGCGGCCAGTACGCCTCCGTCCGCGAGCTCGAGCCCGCTCTCTTCGACGCTCCGGCCCGCGGATAGCTGGGTCACAGCCGCACCCCTCCTCTTGGCGCCACATCCCCGGGACTTCCTTCTCCCGCGACCTCCTTCTGCCTTCCGCTGCCCTCCCTGCAACCGCCCTTCGCGGTTGCTCCACGCCGTCCTTCGCCACAGCCGCGCGCCCTCCGCTGCGCTCCGGTCACGGGCCATGTCTCGGACATGCCCTGCGCCTCACCGCGCGGGCCCAGCCCCC
>CAZYOL010000436.1:0-1884 GCA_964649065.1 uncultured Spirochaetales bacterium | reverse complement strand
CCACCTCGGGCACGAGCCGGCGGGCCTCGGGCAGCCGTCCCTGCGCCCCGAGCACTGCGGCCCAGACGTCGAGCAGCGACGGATCCCGCGCCGCGGGCTCCGACGGCAGCGCGTGTTCCGGAAGTGCGCGCTCCAGCAGCTGCCGGGCCCGCTCCGGGTCGCGCCGCTCGGACCGGGGATGGGTAGCGAGCAGCCAGGCGAGCTGCAGCGCGTCTTCGAGGCGCGCCGGATCGAGGCCGAGGCAGAGCCCGTAGTGTCGCTCGGCGGTGTCGGCTCGACCCTCGAGGAGGGAGGCGCGGGCCAGACCGGCGTGCAGCGCCGGGTCTTCCGGGCGAAAGCCGAGCAGGTGCCGGTAGACGCGTGCCGCCGCCGGGCCGTCCCCGCGTGCGAGCTCCAGCTCGCCGAGCTGGAGCCAGGGCACGGGCCAGCCGGGATCGGCCTCGATGGCCTGCCGCAGCTCGTCGCGGGCCTCGTCGAGCCGGCCCTCTTGCGCCAGGACTCCGGCCAGCCCGTGGTGGGCCAGGGCCGTCGGCCCGTTCACGGCCAGGATACGGCGGTAGAGCGCGCGGCTGTCGCGCCAGTGCTCGAGCTGCTGGCGCGACAGCCAGGCCAGCCCCAGCAGCCAGGCCGCGGCGAGCAGCGCCGCCGCGGGGCGGCGCCAGGCCCGGTGGCGCGTCCAGAGATGGGCCTCCCAGCCCACGGCCAGGGCCGGGCCGATCAGCGGCAGGTAGGTGTAGCGGTCGGCCCGGGCGGCGATCCCGACCTCGACGAGGCCGAGCACCGGGAAGAGCATGCCGAGGAGCCACAGCCAGCCCACGGTCCAGTGGGGGCGGCTGCGCCACGCGCCCAGGGCGGCCAGCGTGAGGAGCGTCAGCAGGAAGCCCGCTCCGAGCAGCCGCAGCCGCGGCAGCGCGGGCCCGGGGTGCGGGTAGAAGGCGGCCAGGTCGCTGGGCCAGAGGCTGGCCCGGAGATAGGCCCCGGTGGCGTCGACCGCGTTGGCGATGCGGACGTCGAGGGGATGGCCTCCCTCGACGACCACCGGCTGGAGCTGCAGCACCAGGAGCGAGACGGCCAGCGCCGGCAGCAGCAGCAGCAGCTTCTCCCCGACGAGCCTCTGCCAGGGGGAGGGGGCCGCCGGAGCCAGGCGTCCGAGCGGCCAGAGGTCGAGGAGCAGCAGCACGAAGGGCAGCGTCACCAGCACGGGCTTGGCCATCAGCCCCAGCACGCAGAGCGCGAGAACGGCGAGGAAGCGCAGCGCGCCGGGGCGCTCGGCGTAGGCTGCATAGGCCCAGAGCGCGGCGGCGAAGCTGACGCCCGAGACCACGTCCTTGCGCGACGAGATCCACGCCACCGCCTCGACGTGGAGGGGGTGCAGCGCGAAGACGGCCGCCGCGAAGGCGCTCGGGCCGAGGGCCCCGCAGAGGCGGCGCAGGGCCCCGAAGAGCAGCAGCGTGGCGAGCAGGTGCAGCGCCAGACTCGTCGCGTGGTAGCCCCCGGGCGCCAGCCCGTAGAGCTCGTAGTCGAGCAGGTAGGAGAGCGAGGTGAGGGGGACCCAGTTGTAGTAGTGGAAGCGAGTGGAGAAGGCCTCCTTCAGGCCCTCGACCGTGAGCCCGGCGCGCAGTGCGGGATTGTCTCGGACCAGCTCCCAATCGTCGTAGCTGACGAAGTCGAAGCTCCGGACCGGTGCGTAGACGGCGACAGTCAGGGCGACGAGAGCGAGGGCCAGTGCGGCGGCCTGCGCGCCCTCGCCGCCGGGGAGCGGCCTCACGGCCCGGTCGCTCCGCTGCGCCGCACCTCGATCTCCGCCGCCAGCTCGGGCCGGCCCTCGGCCCGGGCCCGCGCGGCGGCGGGCGCGGGCGGGGCCGCGGGGGCGGGCGGGGGCCC
>CAZYOL010000435.1:0-1898 GCA_964649065.1 uncultured Spirochaetales bacterium | reverse complement strand
GACGTCCGGCGGGTCGGGCACGAAGGACCGCCCGTTGCCCGGCGGGTTTCCGGTGCCGTCGAAGTACCAGTCGTCGTCGAGCGCCGCGATGCCCTCGCCCTCGACCAGGAAGGAGAGCCCCTTCCAGGTGCGGCTGCCGAATCCGAGCACGCCGCGCAGCGTCGCCGCGTGCGACCCGCGAAACCCCTGGATGTCGGCGTACTCGTACCGCGGCCGCAGCTTCAGGTAGAAGCTCCCGAACCGGTTCGCCTTCAGGCGATCGAGAAAAGCCTGGAGCCCGCCCGCAGCGCCCCCGCTCCACGCGCCGGGCGGCGGTTCGGCCCGCGCGCCGGCGCCGAGGCAGCAGCACACCGCCGCCATCCCGATGGCGAACGCGTGAACGCAGCGCCGAGAGCCCATCGAGACACCATAGTGCAGGCCGATTCGGCGGCTGCTTGCAGCTTCGACGCCTCGTCGACCCCAGGTGCCTCGCGCCCGCCGTCGCAGATCCATCCCGAGCTCGCGCTAGGCTACGAGTTTCAGGTCTATCTCCACGCCGGCCCCGGCGACCCGCCCCTCGTCATCAACGCCGAGGTCCACCGCGACGACGGCGACGCCGGCCTCGCCCTCCTCTTCCGCGACCTCGACGAAGACGCCCGCCTCTACCAGCCTGCTGATGGAGTCCCTCCCCGACACCGAAGCCGCTGCCTTCCAGGATGCGACCGGCGCGGTGGTGCCTGCGGAGATCGTGGAGCCGCCGAGTCGGTAGCGACACGAAGAAGACGGGGCGGATGAGGCTCGACCCCTTGCGGTACTGACACACCACCTGGAATCGTTGCGAACTGACCCCTCGAATCGTGGAACCACGCGTTGGTTCACGGGCCTCAACGCGCGATGGGCTCGACGGCTCCTCGCCAGATCGCCCATCGCCTCCGCACCACTGTGAGGCCAACCAGGCCGAGACCGAGAAGAGAGGCGGTGGAGGGCTCCGGCACCGCAAACCCATCACCGATCGTGAAGCCGGTTCCCGGCTGGATCGTCAGTCGCGGGTCCACCGGATCCTGCGTGAGATCCACCAGCGTCGCGACCGCCTCGCGCGTACCGTTGACGATCGTCACACCGCCGCCCGGCAACGAGAACGCGCTGGGATCGCTCACCGTGATCGGGATGAACACATCCGCGCTCACCGGTTCGGGCGACACCACGGAGAAGTTCCAGATACCGCCGATACGCTGGCCGTCGAGGATCGAGACCTCGGGGATATACCCCGGGAGACTCCCCGACCCGGAGCCGTCGCCTACGTCCGCGGCGGATAGGAATTTCTAGCCCCGTTTTCGGCTCGAGGTCCGATAACTCCACGCTATGTCAAGCAGGAACCTGAGGGGTTCAGGCCCCGCAACGGGACGATTTCAAGCCCCGCGGCATACCACCGGCTGGCGCCGCGCGCCTGCTCGGGTTTCCGCCGGCCCTTCGGCCGATCGCAAGGCGCACGGGTGCCAGACGGGATCTGGATGGGCGACGCCGGCGGGTTGGGTGTCATCACACAGGCATCTGTCAGCCGCCGACGTCCCACTCTGCAGCGGTGCTCTGGTCGAAATCGAACGCAGACCAGAGGGCGTCGTCCTCGCCGGCGCCGGGGACTTCGTGCTCCGGCCGGCCACGAGCCCGCTCGCCGGAGCCGATCCTCGCGAGCGGGGGAGCCCGCGTCGGCAGGTTCAGGCAGGCGAGGATCCGCCGGGCGACGTCAACCTCCGTGATGGCGGCGAGCACGCGCATGCGCCCGCCGCAGCGCGGGCAGCGCAGAGCGTCCACCTCGAAGACCCGCTGCAGGAGTTCTGCCCAAAGGGAGCGCCTGGTGGGTACCTTGGGCGGCGTACCGCCGCGGCCGTGCTGTGCGCCGGTGCCGGCCGCGTTCGTCG
>CAZYOL010000434.1:0-1902 GCA_964649065.1 uncultured Spirochaetales bacterium | reverse complement strand
GTCAGCTTGCGATGAGCAAAGCAGGCGGACATAATATCGCCAATTAAACGATTGGGAGGAACGAATGAGCGAAACCAAATTGTATCCGGTTCCGGACGAATGGCAGAAATCGGCTTATGTCGATACCACGAAATATCACGAAATGTATCAGGCGAGCGTTACCAATCCGGACGCATTTTGGGGCGAGCACGGCAAGCGTATCGATTGGATCAAGCCGTTCACCAGGGTCAAGAACACCAGCTACGCGCCAGACAACGTCTCCATCAAATGGTACGAAGATGGCACGCTCAATGTCTGCGCCAATTGCGTCGACCGTCATCTGGAAAAACGCGGTGATACCGTTGCGCTGATCTGGGAGGGCGATGAGCCCAATATGGACCTGAAGGTGACCTACCGGCAGCTTTATAGCCATGTCTGCCGCTTCGCCAATGTCCTCAAAAAACTCGGCGCAAAAAAGGGCGACCGGATCACGATCTACATGCCGATGATCCCGGAGGCGGTCTACGCCATGCTCGCCTGCGCTCGGATCGGCGCAGTTCACTCCATCGTGTTCGGCGGTTTCTCACCGGATAGCCTGGCCAACCGTATTCAGGACTGCGACTCCAACATCGTCATCACCGCCGATGAGGGCGTGCGCGGCGGCCGTGTCATTCCGCTCAAGGGCAATACCGATACCGCTCTTCAGCAATGTCCCACGGTTGAGAAGGTTTTGGTCGTCAAGCGGACGAACGCGCAGGTCGGATGGACCGACGGCCGCGATCATTGGTATGACGAAGAGGCCGCGAGCGTTTCAGCGGACTGTCCGCCTGAGGAAATGAACGCCGAAGATCCGCTCTTCATTCTCTATACGTCCGGTTCGACTGGCCAGCCGAAAGGTGTGCTGCATACCTCCGGCGGCTATCTCGTTTATGCCTCCATGACGCATCAATATGTCTTCGACTATAAGGATGGAGACATCTATTGGTGCACGGCCGATGTCGGCTGGGTCACCGGGCACAGCTATATTGTTTACGGCCCACTTGCCAATGGCGCGACAACCCTGGTCTTTGAGGGTGTCCCGAATTACCCTTCAGCGTCGCGGTTCTGGGACGTCGTCGACAAGCACAATGTCAATACGTTCTACACCGCGCCGACAGCCATCCGCGCATTGATGGGCGCGGGCGATGAGCATGTCACAAAGACGAGCCGGAAATCTCTCAAGCTCCTGGGGTCTGTCGGCGAGCCGATCAATCCGGAAGCCTGGGAGTGGTATTATAATGTCGTCGGCGACGGGCGCTGCCCGATTGTCGATACCTGGTGGCAAACCGAAACCGGCGGGATTTTGATTACGCCGCTCCCCGGCGCTATTCCGCTGAAAGCCGGGTCGGCGACGAAACCGTTCTTCGGGATCAAGCCGGCTCTCGTCGATGCGGACGGCAATGTGATGGAAGGCGCGGCCTCCGGCAATCTGGTGATCCTGGATAGCTGGCCGGGCCAGATGCGCACCGTTTTCCGCGATCACGAGCGTTTCGTGCAGACCTATTTCTCCACTTACAAGACCATGTATTTCACCGGCGATGGTTGCCGCCGGGATCAGGACGGCTATTACTGGATCACGGGCCGCGTTGACGATGTGATCAATGTCTCCGGTCACCGAATGGGAACGGCGGAGGTCGAGTCCGCGCTTGTTGCTCATCCGAAGGTGGCCGAAGCGGCATGTGTCGGTTATCCGCACAACATCAAGGGCCAGGGCATCTATGTCTATGTCACGCTGATGGCGGGCGAGGAAGCGACCGAAGAGTTGCGCCGTGAGCTGCGCGACTGGGTCCGTCAGGAAATCGGGCCGATAGCCTCACCGGATCTGATCCAGTTCGCGCCCGGTCTGCCCAAGACGCGTTCGGGTAAGATCATGCGCCGTATCCT
>CAZYOL010000433.1:0-1908 GCA_964649065.1 uncultured Spirochaetales bacterium | reverse complement strand
GTCCGCTTGCCGAGCTCGGGCCGGAGCCGCGAGCGGAAGGGCTCTTCGAGGCCCCGCACCTGCGGCACGCTGTACTCGACCTCGCCCTCGGTTGTCGCCAGCCGCCCGGTCCGGTATCCGTTGCGGTGACCCGAAGACGACCCGCTGGCACGCTCGTAGTAGCCGCGCCCGAGCCGCTCCTCGACCTCAGCCTCGAGCAGCTCCTCGATCAGCTTGCGAAGGCCGAGCTGCTGGAACGACGGCCCTTCGCGCTGCGCCTCCAGCGCGCTCACCAGCTCCTCGATCCGCTCGCTCGTCGCACGCGATGCCGGTACCCTTCGACCCAAGGGGATGCCTCCTCGTCGCCGGCGCCAACCGGCGGTTTTGTTGGTTCACTCACCAACGAGGTTGGCATCCCCCTCCTGTTTCCAGCAATTCTCGGACATCACCACGGGGTCGGCGCCTCCGTTCCGCCGCGGCGAGCAGTGTTCCGGTGAGGAACGCTGCGAAGAAGGCGATCGGGCGGGAGACGCCGGCGGCGGCCAGCAGCGCTGCAGCAAGCATGAGCGTCCACCAAGCGGTGAGAAGAAGAAGCGCTCTGGGCAGGTCGTCGCTGGATCGGACCTGCGGGCGCGACCACATGGTTCAAAGGTAAGTGGGGCTGGCGGGATCGGTCAACGTGCAAGGATGTGTAATCGGTGTGTATTCGGTGTGAACTTCAGGGAAATAGGCAGCGTGCTAGGGTGATCTCCTGAGGATTGTGAGTCTTGTTTGAGAAGCGATGGTGCGGACGAGAGACGTGAGCCAAGGGCGCACGGGTCCGCTGCATCCGTGGCTGGGCGAGCTCGGCAGGCACTGGCCGGCCACGCAAATGTCCAGACCACCGCCCGCTACGACCGGCGCCCTGAAGCCGTCAAGAAACGAGCCGCCGGCCTCCTTCAGGTCCCCTACCGCAGAGGGGCGACGGGGCGCCCCAGCAAACGCGCTTCCGACTAGCTCGTTCCCCGAAGAAGAACAACGACGACAAGAAGCACAGCCAGGACCAGCAAGAACAAGCCGAGGTTCCGCGCAACAACGCGCGCTCGACCTCCCCTGTAGCCCTGGGTCAATGACTCCTTGAGGGGAACGGATTGCAGGTGGATGGCTTCGAGGCGCTGGATCAGCTCCCGCCGACGTTCGGGCTCGAGCGGCGCCAAGGGAATCTCAACAGTCCCCTCATTGGAAGTCGCAAATACGAGGAGCGCGGGCGAGTGTGCCCAAGCGCCCACTGTGCTGAAGTCAACCTCCCGGCTGCGAGCAAGCAACGAAGGACGGTACACAAGCTTCGACGCCGACAGGATGAGCGCAGGGGTACGCCTCTGCCAAAGGAACTCAGCGACCACCAGAATACCCCCGAGAGCGACAAGCCAGGCCAACCAGGAGTCAACCGTCATTCCAACGAGCCCGATCACCGCCGTGACAGCGCCGACGAACGGCCAGGCAAGGCGATGGGGATACTCGATGGTCTCGTCCGGCTGCGAGTGGGTCACGTTCATCAGGCGTCCTCCGCCATGCCACGGTAAAGCGTGTGCAGGGTCCCTTCCTGGGCATGCGCCAAGGCTACTGCAACTCAGACGCGGCGCGCTGAGCAGAGATCCAGGGGCCCAAGTGCTTCTAGCTGCACGCCTTCCAGGCCAACCACGCGACGCCCTCTCGCACCTACGACCGAGACGGTCGCCTTGATGCCGGGGAAGCGGCGTCAAGTCGAGGTGAGGAGGTTCTACACGACGTTCTTCGATCGTTCGGCCTTCATTTGAGGACTGGATGGACAGCTAGGTTTCGTAGCGATCCTTGCCGGATCCACAGGGCGGCTCCGGCTCCAGCCTAGTGACAGTCCCGGAGGGTGTCGGCCCAAAGTACAGATGTCCGGTTCTCTCCAAAGTAGAAATG
>CAZYOL010000432.1:0-1910 GCA_964649065.1 uncultured Spirochaetales bacterium | reverse complement strand
CATCCAGCAGATCCAGACGCTGATCGACCAGAGCAGGAGTTCCTCGGCGCAGGCAATTGCGGACGGAGACCTTGCAGCAGCGGACTGGACCACGCTGGACGGGCATTTCACCCTCGCAGAAGCAAGCCTCGCACCCGGGACGCTCGATACCGCGGCAGGACACTTGCAGATGGTGTGTGACTTTTTCCCGGATTGAACCGACCGTTCTCATCCGTAGCCATTGCGGTAGCCTTCCGACCCCTCGCCGCCGCGCTCGTCGTAGCTGCGACCGAGGCGCTCCTCGACCTCCGCCTCGAGCCATTCCTCCATCAGCTTTCGCACGCCGAGTTGCTGGAACGAAGGGCCCTCCCGGTGCGCGTCTCCAGCGCGTTCACCAGCTCTTCGATCCGCTCGCTCGTCTCACGCGATGCCGGTACTCTCCGACCCGAGGGGATGCCTCCTCGTCGCCGGCGGCAACCGGCGGTTTGTTGGTTTCAGTCACCAACGAGGTTGCATCTCCCTTCTTTTTCCAGCAATTCTCGGACATCAGCCCGGGTGTAAGGGCCGGGAGCCAATCGAAGCGACGAACGGCAACTCGATGAAGCAGTGCATGGGGCGCAAAGGATGACAAGAGCCGATTGGACGATTTCTGGCCCAAGTGGCGTTAGCGGTTCCTACCTGGTTTCGGGAGCGATCAGCAAGTACGTCCTCAGGTCCGGTGCAACGAAGCATTCTCTCTACTGGGTAGGAGCAGGGCTGTCTGTTTCTGTTCCCGGATTACCCGCAAGTGGAGGAATTTCGACGCCCAGTCATTGGTGCACCACTGGCAGAGTGTACTTTTCAGAGCTGGCTCCTCATCGCCTCAATCCCAGATATCACCGCGCGGAGAGCGTCTTTACGGGCCAGGGCGTCATCGTCGAAGCAGGTGCGAACAGTGCTCTTGTCGCAACTCTCGGCCTTCTGCCAATGCTTCATGGTTTTGCAAGGCGTCAGGGTATCCAGGATTATGAAAACCAGATCGCTGCACAGATACTTCTGATCAACACGACATGGGGTATCACCGGAATGGTGACGGGAATGCAGCTAGCGGATCTGATATCGATTCTGACAGAGCTCGCCCTTCGAGGTCAATTCTCGAGCATATACACAAAGGCACTCGCGTTTTCCGCAAGCACGTCCACGGGTGTAGACACGGGCGGTGTCGGTGTTCAGTCGGGTTCGTGGCTTCTTTGGTGATCGAGAATGCGACAAGCGAAACGCCCCCGGGAGGGTCAGTGCTTGCTGCCTCGCTCGGGCGAACGGCTCAGGTGGAATAGGTGTCACCGCATCAGCATCGCCGCGCTCGAGGAAGGTGACCTTCTTCGAGAAGCATCCCGTATCGGGATCGACCACGACCGCGGTGAAGGTGCCGTCGTCGAGCGCCATACCGACCCAGTACAGCGCGTTGTGCTCCATCTCACCCCAATGTCTGTTCTACCCGAAGCCCAGCAGATGATGAGCCAGCAAGAAGAGCCCCAGAATGGTGATTCATCGATCTCGACGACCCTGCCCATCAAGTGGGAGTGTCCTCGGAACCGGCTGAATCCCCGGATCATCGAGAGGCCGATGACAGTGACGAACACCGCGAAGAGCGGTTGAAGCACGCATCCTCTCTCGAGAACTTGTTCTCCCAGTGCTTCTGGGCCCTGAATCGGCATGCCAAGGCTCGCGCTGGAGGTCCCGGACAAGCGCTCAATCCGTCGACCAGGAAGGGCCGATTCGAACCCCCGACCCTCAGGTTCGAAGCCTGGCCGGACCCGTAGGAACTCCAGATAGTTACGGGATTCCAGGCGGGAACACGCGGGAATGAGCGGGAATGAGCGGGAATACGGGCACGAAATGGTCACACGCGAAAGCGCACTTCGGGGCCGCACCCGATGCGTCCCTCGGCC
>CAZYOL010000431.1:0-1912 GCA_964649065.1 uncultured Spirochaetales bacterium | reverse complement strand
GAGCAGCCGGCTCATAACCGGTCTGGTCCCTGGTTCGAATCCAGGAGGGCCCACGCCGAAGTCCGCGTCTCTTCTCGGTTTCGGTTCGGGAAGCCTTGTCGCCAACTTGTCGCCAAGTCCGTCGTTGCGCCGGGTCGCGGGGCGCAGGACCTCGATCAGCGCGTTGTCGGCCAGGCGCGCATAGCGCCGCGTCGACTGCACCGAGGCGTGGCCAAGGAAGCGCTGGAGGGCGCGCTCGGAGACGCCGCGGCGGATCGCGTCGGTCGCCATGCTGTGCTTCGTGCCCTCGTAGAGCGAGACGTGCGGCAGCTCGGCCGCCGCCAGGGCCCGGCTCCAGACGCGCCCGAGCGCCTTGTGCGGCCACATCCGACCGGTGCGCGGGTTCGGGAAGAGGGGCGCGGCGGAGAAGCGGCCGGCGGGATCGACGTGTCGCTCGATCCAGTCGTCGAGCTCCTCACTCACCGGTAGCCGCTTCGGCTTGCCCGTCTTGGTTCCGCGGATCTCCGCGCTCACCGACTTCGACTTGGCGGCCTTGTCCACATGCAGCCAGCCGTCCCGGTAGTCGGCCACCTGGAGCGCCCGCGCCTCGCCGGGCCGGAGACCCAGGTGCGCCAGGGCGAGGAAGATCCCGCGCTCGGCCTCGGGGATGTGCGCCAGCACCAGGTCCTGGTCGGCGACGGAGAGGATGCGGGGCTCGTGCTCCTCGACGCGCACCGACGGTAGGCGGGGCGCCTTCGGGATCTCCTCCCGCAGCTCCAGCCAGCGCAGGAAGGAGCGCAGGTAGCCCAGGTAGTTCCGGCGCGACTTCGGGCTCTGCCCGCGGTCCGCGAGCCACAGGCTCCAGTCCTCGAGCAGGCCGTAGGTCACCTCGTGGATCGACACCCGGTCGAAGAACGAGAAGTGCCCGCCGGGCGCCGCCAAGCGCTCGAGCTCCCGCACGAAGTTCGGCGAGAGCGAGCCGGCCTGCATCTCACGCCGTCGAAGATCGATCCACCGCTGGAGCCAGGTCGGCACGAGGTTCGCGGGCGCACTGGCCGGCTGGTAGCGCGCCAGCACCTCCTCGAGCGAGACGTCCTCGGCCACCTGGTCGCGGATCTTCTCGAGCAGCCGCCGCGCCGTGGCCTCGTCCGTCATCCGGACCCCGTGGTTCGTCCACACGCGCCCGACCGGCCGGAAGTCCAGGTAGAACTCCCGCACGCCCTTCTTGCCGCGCCTGCGGCTCCGGATGCGCCCGAGCTTCGCCACGAGCTGCCATCGTACCGCAGGCGACACGCCCTCCGGCCGGGCGAGGAGTAGCGCGGCCGACGCCACCTCAGGCGTCCTCTCGCTGCTTGTGGCCTGCCGTCCTCACGCTTCCCCCGCATCCGGGGGAGGTGTTGGTAGGGAGAGCAAGAGCCGTGCCGTGGCGCGCGGTCGCGCACCTGGTGGCTAAGTGCGCGTGTCTCTGGAACTACCAACGTGGCATCGCCGGGTCGGTGCCGGTGGTTGGCACTCCGCAGACAGCCATGCGCGACCAGTGCAGCCGCTTGGCGCTGATGCCGACCGACGCGACTTCCGTCGGGCTGCCGTGGGACTGCAGCTGCGCATGCCGCGCGCCTGCAAGCCAAGCTCCCAAACCGCGGTCGCGAAGCGCCATTCGAGTGCGAAAAGCGGCGCCCCCGCCGGGATCGGCGTTCCGCAAGATAAGCGATATTGGATTCCCGCGAAGCCCTTGGTTTTGCTCGTCTTTCGTCGAGTGATTGCGAAGCGGCGCCACGCCGAAGATATGACCCGATTCATTGCGCCGCGCGGCGTGGCGCAGCGAACTCGGGTTCCTACGTCGTGCGCTCGTCCAGCCGTGTCGGCTCTTCGAGGATGGCCAGGATCGCCGTCGCGCAGAAGAGCCGGTCGCGCTTCGCCTCGCCGACCTGCT
>CAZYOL010000430.1:0-1918 GCA_964649065.1 uncultured Spirochaetales bacterium | reverse complement strand
CCAGTACGCGACCTTCATGTTCCGCGCCGGCAATGCCCGCGGCCGCTACGACGTGGCGGCGCCGGCCACCTCCGGCCACCCCATGTTCGAGCGCCACCTGCGCGTCCAGGAGAACACCATCGAGCAGCTGGTGATCTTCCTGCCCGGGGTCTTCCTCTTCGGCCGCTTCGTCCAGCCCTGGGTCGCGGCCGGGCTGGGGCTGCTCTTCCTGGTCGGCCGCGCTCTCTACGCGCGGGCCTACGTCAGTGATCCGGCCAAGCGGGGCCCGGGCTTCCTGATCACGTTGAGCGCCAACGCGATCCTGCTGGTCGGAGGCCTGATCGGAGCCCTGCTTGGCTGCCTCTGAAGAGGGCTGGCCGCGCCGCCGGCTGCTGCAGAGCAGCGCGGCGGCCGCTGCCGGCTACGCCCTGGCGGCGGGGCCGGTGCGCGCCGAGGCGATCCGAACCGACGCCAGCGGCCTGATCGTCGGCGAGGTCGAGATCCCCACCGGCGACGGCTCGATTCCCGCCTACCGCGCCCAGCCCGAGGCCCGGACCGGCCTGCCGGTGCTGCTGGTGGTGCACGAGATCTTCGGGGTGCACGAGTACATCCGCGACGTCTGTCGCCGGCTGGCCCGGGAGGGTTACCTGGCGGTGGCGCCGGATCTCTACCAGCGCCAGGGCGACGTCGCCCCGCTGGAGGAGATCGAGCCCATCCTCGAGATCGTGCGTCGGGTGCCCGACGAGCAGGTCCTCGCCGACCTCGACGGCGCGCGCCGCTGGGCGGACGGGGCCGGCGGCGATGCGTCTCGCACCGCGATCACCGGCTTCTGCTGGGGCGGGCGCATCGTCTGGCTCTACTCGGCCCACGCCGAGGGCCTTCGGGCCGGCGTCGCCTGGTACGGACGCCTGGCGGGCGCCGGGGGCCCGCAGGCCCCGCGCGCGCCACTCGACCTGGCCGAGGAGCTGAAGGCGCCGGTGCTGGGCCTCTACGGTGGAGCGGATCGGGGCATCCCCCAGAGTCAGGTGCGCGCGATGCGCGAGAAGCTGGTCCTGGCCGGGGGGCGCTCCGAGATCGCCGTCTTCCCGGGCGCGCCCCACGGCTTCCACGCCGACTACCGCGCCAGCTACCGGGCGATGGCGGCCTCCGAGGGCTGGCGGCGCATGCTCGAGTGGCTGCGTCGGCACGGAGCCGTCTAGCCGGGGACCTCGGCTGTCGGCTGGATTACGACGCGGCGCGGCGAGGCGATTATACTCGGGGGCCTCGGGCGGAGTCCCCGGGGGAAGTACAGCGGGACCAGACGACGGGAGCAGAGAGCCGATGACGAGCAACGAGAAGCTGAAGGCCTGGGTCGAGGAGATTCGTTCGCTGTGCCAGCCCGACGAGGTGCGCTGGTGCGACGGATCCCAGGCCGAGTACGAAGAGATGCTCGGCCTGCTGCTGGCCTCGGGCACCGCGGAGCGGCTCGCCGACGCGAAGCGTCCCAACAGCATCCTGGTCCGCTCGGACCCGGCCGACGTCGCGCGCGTCGAGGATCGCACCTACATCTGCTCGAAGCAGGAGGCCGACGCCGGCCCCACCAACAACTGGCGCGACCCCCAGGAGATGAAGGAGACGCTGCGCGGCCTCTTCCGCGGCTGCATGCGCGGGCGCACGCTCTACGTGATCCCCTTCAGCATGGGGCCCGTCGGCTCCCCGATCGCCCACATCGGCGTCGAGCTCAGCGACTCGCCCTACGTCGTGTTGAACATGCACATCATGACGCGCGTCGGGAAGCGCGTACTCGACGCCCTGGGCGACGGAGACTTCGTGCCCTGCCTGCACTCCGTGGGCCATCCGCTCGGCGAGGGCGTCGAGGACGTCCCCTGGCCCTGCAACGCCGACAACAAGTACATCGTCCACTTCCCCGAGACCCGCGAGATCTGGTCCTACGGCTCCG
>CAZYOL010000429.1:0-1919 GCA_964649065.1 uncultured Spirochaetales bacterium | reverse complement strand
GGCCCGCGTGCCCTCGGGCCCCTCCATCTCCGCCCCGGCCTCCCCCGTGCGGCCCCACGTCCGGTACACGGCCGACGCCCGCACCTGGTGCGGCGTGGCCCTCGGCCTCCTCGACGCCCGCGACGTGGTGCGCCGCGGCCTGATGTCGAAGGAGGGCGGCCGCGAGGCGATGGATTTCTACTTCCACCAGGTCAGCGAGCCTGGAAAGCGCAAGAGGAGTGAAACGAAGTGATCTCGTTCCAACCGACTGAGGAGCAGGAAGTCGTCCGCGAGGCGATGCACGACTTTGCCGAGCAGGTGGTCCGCCCCGTCGCTCGCGAGAGCGACGAGGCGTCGAAGGTGCCCGAGGAGCTGCTGGCGCAGACCTGGGAGCTCGGACTCGTCTCCACCCAGCTGCCCGAGAGCTTCGGGGGCGGCGGCGAGAAGCGCTCGCCGGTGACCAACGCGCTCGTGCTGGAAGAGCTGGCCTGGGGAGACGCGACCCTGGCTGCGGCGGCCCTGGCCCCGGCGGGCTTCGCCTTCGCCGTCGCCGACCAGGGCAGCGAGGCTCAGCAGCAGGAGCTGCTGCCGCTCTTCTGCGGCGAGAGCTACCACGCGGCCTCGCTGGCCCTGGCCGAGCCCGGCCCGGCCCACGATCCCCGCAATCCCCGCACGGTCGCCGAGCCCAAGGGCGATTCCTTCGTGCTCTCCGGAGCCAAGTGCTTCGTGCCGATGGGCGACCGCGCCAGCCACTTCCTGGTGTCGGCGCGCCACAACGGCGGCCTCGAGGCCTTCGTGGTGCCGCGCGAGGCGCCGGGCCTCACCGTCCACGCCGGCGAAAAGAACATGGGCCTGCGCGCGCTTCCCAGCGCGACCCTCGAGCTGGAGCGCGTCGAGCTTCCCGCCGGCGCCCGGCTCGGCGGCGAGCGGGGCTGCAACGTCCAGCGGCTGATCGACCACTCGCGCGTGGCTCTGGCGGCGGCGCTGACCGGCCTGGCGCGGGCGGCCCTCGACTACGCCATACCCTACGCCAAGGACCGCGAGGCCTTCGGCCAGGCCATCGCCCAGAAGCAGGGCATCGCCTTCAAGGTGGCCGACATGCACATCGAGACCGATTCGATGCGCTGGCTGACCTGGAAGGGCGCCTCGCTGCTGGAGCACGGCGAGCCCGCCACCCGCGCGGCCCACCTGGCGCGCAGCTACGCCTCCAGGCAGGCCATGTGGGTGAGCGACCAGGGGGTGCAGGTGCTGGGCGGCCATGGCTTCATCCGCGAGCACCCCGTCGAGATGTGGTACCGGAACGCCCGAACCCTCGGCGTTCTCGAAGGCCTGCTTTCCGTCTGAGGAGTCCATCATGATCGATTTTCGCCTGACCGAGAAGGACAAGGAGGTGCTCGCGGCGCTGCGCGAGCAGGCACTCATCAGCCGCGCCTACGCGCGCTACTACGACGAGAACGAGCACGAGTTCCCGCCGGACGAGCTGGAGGAGGCCAAGGAGCACCCGAATCTCTTCCAGCTGATGGAGGGCCGCAGCGCGGAGGACACGCCGGCGGCGGTCTTCTCCATGCTGACCACGGCCGCCGAGAACTGGGGCGACTACTCGGTGCGCCTGCGCCGCGGCAGCGCCGCAGGCCTGGGCAACGCGGCCCTGCGCGCGGCGGGCACGCCCGAGCAGCAGGAGAAGTGGATGCGCAAGCTGCTGGCCATGGCCATCACCGAGCCGGGCTGCGGCTCCGACCCCTCCCGCGTCCAGACCACCGCCGTGCTCGACGAGTCGACCAACGAGTGGATCCTGAACGGAGAGAAGATCTTCGTGACGACGGGCTGCCGCGCCGACGGCGTGGTGCTGTGGGCGACGATCGACAAGTCGGCGGGACGCGCCGGCATCAAGTCCTTCCTGGTGGAGAAGGGGACGCCGGGCTTCGTGGTGGCCCACAAGG
>CAZYOL010000428.1:0-1950 GCA_964649065.1 uncultured Spirochaetales bacterium | reverse complement strand
CCGGCAGCGGCGCCGAGTTCACGATCACGATTCCGAAGCACGTGGAGAAGGCGTGATGTGGAGCCATACCCGCTCTCACGGTTGTCCCTTCACGCCCGAGCTCCGTGGAGAGACGACGATGACCCCTTCACGAGACGACCGGCGAGACGGACGGCGCAGGCATCGGCACGAGCGCCGCGGTCGCCGCCGCAAGCGGCGGGACGCCGAGCGCGAGTCCGCCTACGACGAGATCGACGAGGCCCTCCTGACGCCCGATGAGCGCGCGCTGCGCGAGGCGCGCCGGACCGCCGAGGCCAAGGTCGAGGCGACGCGGGAGGCGTTCCGCTTCTCCATCATCGCGATCCTTCTGCTCGTGTTCCTGCCGCCGGTCGGCGTGATCGTGCTGATCTTCTGGGGGCTCCCGCACATGAGGCGCTTCTACCGGCTCTGGGTCGAGCCGCGGATGCGCGAGCGCTTCCTGCGGGAGGAAGTGCAGAAGCAGGTCCACGCCCACCTGTCCCACGAGCGCCAGGAGCTGCACGGCGAGCACTCCCGCTCGATGCAGGAGCTGTCGGCGTCGATCGCCCACGAGATCCGCAATCCCATCACCGCCGCCAAGAGCCTGGTGCAGCAGATGGGCGAGGACACGGCGGCCCGCGAGAACGTCGAGTACGCCAAGGTCGCCCTGGAGGAGCTGTCGAGGGTCGAGCGCTCGGTCTCGCACCTGCTGCGCTTCGCTCGCGACGAGGAGCTGCAGCGCGCGGAGATCGTGCTGGCCGACGTGGTCGAGTCGGCTCTGGAGACCTTCCGCGATCGCATCGATCGCGGCGGCGTGCAGGTCCTGCTGCGGGCCGACGCGGAGAGCCGCCTCGAGGCCGATCCCGGCAAGCTCCGCCGCGTCCTGATCAACCTGGTCGGCAACGCCCTCGACGCCCTCGAGCAGTCTCCTCCGACCCAGCCCGAGCTCGCGATCGAGACCGGCGAGAACCTGGCGGGCTCGGCCGTGTGGATCCGGGTGCGCGACAACGGCCCCGGCGTCGACGAGGAGGCGAGCCGCAAGCTCTTCGAGCCCTTCTTCACCTCGAAGCCCGGCGGCACCGGCCTCGGCCTCGCGATCACCCGCAAGCTGGTCGAGGCCCACGGCGGGAGCATCGAGCTGGCCCGCGCGGAGAGCGGGGACAGCGAGTTCCTGGTGACCTTGCCCAAGCGGCCGCCGGCCGAAGGAGGCGAGTCGTGACGCCCCGCATCCTGGTGGTGGAGGACGAGCGCGCCATCCGGCTGGCCCTGTCGGGCCTGCTCAGCCGGGCCGGCTACGAGGTCGAGCTGGCGGCCAGCGGTGAGGAGGCGCTGGAGCGCCTGGGCGAGCAGCCCTTCGACCTGGTGCTCACCGACCTCGCCCTGGGGCGGGGCCTCTCGGGCATGGACGTCTTGCACCACGCCAAGCAGCTGCGGCGCGAGACGGTGGTCGTCATGATCACCGCCCACGGCTCGGAGAAGATCGCCGTGGAGGCCATGAAGGGAGGCGCCGAGGACTACGTCCCCAAGCCCTTCGACAACGACGAGATCCGCCTGGTCGTGCAGCGGGCCCTGGAGCGCACGCGCATCGAGCGCGAGCACCGCATGCTGCTCGATCAGGTCCAGCGCCAGTACTCCTTCGAGAACCTGATCGGCTCCGGGTCGGCCATGCAGCGGGTCTTCGAGACCATCCAGAAGGTGGCCGAGACCGACCTCACCGTGCTGGTGCGCGGGGAGAGCGGCACCGGCAAGGAGCTGGTGGCCCAGGCGGTGCACAACCGCAGCCCGCGCCGCGATCGGCCCTTCGTCGCCGTCAACTGTGCGGCCATCAGCCCCGAGCTGGTGGAGAGCGAGCTCTTCGGCCACGAGAAGGGCGCCTTCACCGGGGCCGACGCCCGCCGCCAGGGCCGCTTCGAGGCCGCCGAAGGGGGAACCATCTTCCTCGACGAGATCGGC
>CAZYOL010000427.1:0-1964 GCA_964649065.1 uncultured Spirochaetales bacterium | reverse complement strand
CCATCGCTGTCGAGCGCCGCGAGAAGACGGCGGGCTCCATGCGGCTCATCCGGATCCTCCGCTGGGCGGAGCGGGACGGCGTGCTCCTGGCCGAATGGGAGCTGTCCTGCACGATCGGCGACCGCAGACTGAGGCTGCCCGGGGTGAACCGGTTCGAGCTGAAGGGAGACCGGGCCGTCGCGGGCGGGCGTTCATCGATCGACTCGAGCTTCTGGAGTTCCTGGAGCCCGAGCGGAAGATCCTGCCGCTGGGGGAGCTCCCGGGGGAGGCGTTTCGAGTCCAGGCTCGGTCGCCGGCCCGCGATCCCCGCCCGGTGGATCCCGCAGATGGATGAGCTCCACGCGGCTCCGAGCGGACCCGCCGGCTACGCGGGCTCCAGGTACCGCCCCACCATCTGGACCAGCGCCTCCTTCAATCCGCGGCGCTCCTCGGGATGGGTGGCGGCCCAGATGGCGACAGCGGGGATCACGAGGTCGAGCATGCGGGCCGCGGCCAGCGGCGAGGGGACGTCCCGGCGCGACGTGAGCTTGCCCAGCAGTCGCGCGGCGACCTGGCGATCGTAGCGATCGGAGAGATCGCGGAACGTCGGGTCGGTCAGCGTCATCGCTTGGAAGGTCCGCGGCTTTCGGCGCGGCGCCGACGTCTTCATGGCCCTCGCCCTCGGAGCCTCGGCGGTTTGCATCGGCCGTCCGTATCCGTGGGGACTCGCGGCCTTCGGCCAGGCCGGAGTCGAGGGCGTCCTCGAGCTGATGCGCCGGGAGCTCGAGGTCGTCATGCGCCACATGGGCACCCCGAACCTCGCGTCGATCACGCCGGACTTCGTCCAGGCGCTGTGAGGGGGGATGCCGCCCGAACGCTCGGACCGGGAGCCAGAGCCTTTCGCGGCGAGGGCTTCCCTGCGACCCTCGACTGGACGTGAGGCTCTACGTCAACCCCATCAGCCCCTTCTGCCGGGCGGCGGCTGTGTACCTCCGCGAGGGCGGGGTCCGCTTCGAGAGCGTGGCGCTCACGACCGGGGCCGACCGGAGCCGCCTGCTCGAGATCGATCGCACCGGAGAGGTACCCGTCCTCGAGACCCCGAATGGCACCGTCCGCGGCTCACGCGCGATCTGCGATCTCGCGGAGGTCTGGAGCGAGCGACTCCCTCTCGTCCTGGCGGATTCGACGGCCGGGATCGCCAGCAGCCGGCTCGAGGACGTCGCCTGCTCGATCACCGACGCTCTCCAGTTCCTGAACCACCTCGTCCACGAGCGCCGCCCCGAGCTGGCGCGCGAGCAGGCCGGATTCGTCGGCCGGCTCGAAGACGCGATCCAGAACCACTACGCGTTCCTGGATGCCTGCCTCGCCGAGGCCTCCTTCCTGGCCGGGCCCTACTCCCGGGCCGATGTCTTCGGCTTTGCCATGGCGAGCTCCCTCGTCTTCCTGCGACGCCCGATCCCCCAGCGGCTCGCCGCGCTCCGGGACTGGTTCGGGCGCATGGCGTCGCGTCCGGCGATCGCCCGCGATCTCCGGGCGGCCGCGGCATCTGCAGCACTCCAGGCGAAGAGCGCGGACCCCTTCTTCCACCCCGATCGGGTCCACTGGCGAAGCCATCGCATCGAGTGGGCCGTTCGCCTGGGACTCGGGTCCTGGCTCGCCGAGGAGGTCGAGCAGGGACGCGCCTACTTCTCGCAGCCCCCCGAGCCGCCCTCGCCCCGGACCTCGAGCACGTGACCCGAAGAGGACGACCGGGGCGCCGCCGACCGAGGCACGGAGGTCCCGGCACTGCCCGGGCCAGGGACTGCTTGACACGGGAGCGGCTCCCGAAGGGGCTGTTGCCTATCCGACTCGCTCAGCGACGAGTCGGATAGCTAAGACGTGGAGTTCTCGGACCTCGAAAGACCGCTTCTTTCGCCTTCCGCAGGGGCTGCCGGGAACACTGGCGAGCGCAATGCGAACGTAGTACGTTCCTGGCCATGCCCCGA
>CAZYOL010000426.1:0-1972 GCA_964649065.1 uncultured Spirochaetales bacterium | reverse complement strand
CTGCACCGTGCTGTGGTTCGGTCAGGTCCGGGCCGTGGACATCCCCGAGAACCGGATGCTCTTCCTCGGCGTCTGGCTCGCCGCTGCCGGCCTCGGCATGGCGGCCTTGGTGAAGGCCGGCTGGATCGGCCGCGTCGCGGCGCTGCCGGCCATCCTGGTCGGGCTCTTTCTCCCGTATACCGTCAGCATCAGCGAACAGATCCTGCCGCCGAACGCCATCCGGGTGGGCGACACGATTCCGGCCTTCAGCGCACCGGACGATCGAGGCGAGATCTTCGACTCCGCGCGTCTGCGCGGGAGCCCGGTCCTCATCAAGTTCTTCCGTGCCCACTGGTGACCGTACTGTGTCGCCGAGTTGCGGCGATGGGAGGAGCTTCGAAGCGAGTTCGATGCGCGGGGCGTGCAGGTGCTCACCATCAGCACCGATCATCCCGAAGAGATCCGAAGGGGCCGACGCGCCCACGGACTGCAGGCGATCATGCTCTCGGACCGGACGCTCGAGGTGACCGACGCCTTCGGGCTGCGCAATCAGGGCGCTCACTCGGGCAACCCCAGAGACGAGATCGAGGCGCTCCCGGTGCCGACCTCTCTGCTCGTGGGCGCCGACGGCACGGTGCTGTGGATGCACGTCGCCGAGAACTATCAGCGGCGCTCGCCGCCCGAAGTGGTGCTCGCGGCGATGCGCAAGCATCTCGACTGAGGCACGAAGCCCCAACCAGGGAGCAGCGATCTTGAAGAAGGCACTGCGCATCGTCTCCATCCTGATCGGGGTGCTGGCCTTCGCCACCGCCATGCAGTTCGCCTTCCTGCCGGCCCGCGCGGCGGGGAGGCTCGGCATGAAGCTGCTCGAAGGGCCCGGCGCCAGCACGCAGCTCGGCGACATCGGCGGCTTGTTCCTGGCCGTAGCCGTCCTCGTCGGCCTGGCTCAGCGGCGTGGACAGGCGGGGCTCCTGCTGGCTCCGGCCATCCTGGTGGGCTGCGCCGCCGTGATGCGGACGCTCGTCTCCCTCACCGGTCATGCCCCCTTTGCGCCTCAGTTCATCCTGCCCGAAGTGGTGCTGGCGGCGCTGCTCTTCGCGGCCGCCCGCGCGCGCGCGGACGAGGCCGGGGACGGAGGCCGGGCGACCCCCTAGCTAGCAGGGACCCTCCGCGCCCGGGTCGCCCGACTCGGGGCGCCGCGGGCAAGGAGATTGGAGGAATGCCATGAAGAACGTAGTCATCACGGGAGCTTCGACGGGGATCGGGCGCGAGATCGCGCTGCACCTCGACCGGCTCGGCTGGCGGGTCTTCGCCGGCGTGCGCAAGGAGCTCGATGCCGAGCGCCTGCGCAAGGAGGCCTCGCCCCAGCTCCATACCTCGATGCTCGACGTCACCGATCCGGATTCGATCCACGCCGCCTTCGAACGGGTGGGAGAGGTCGTGGGCGATGCGGGCCTCGACGCGCTGATCAACAACGCCGGCATCTCGATGAACGGACCGATGGAGTTCATCCCGATGGACGAGCTGCGCGAGCAGTTCGAGGTGAACTTCTTCGGCGTGGTGGCGAGCACGCAGGCGGCGCTGCCGCTGATTCGGAAGGCGAATCGCGGGCGCATCGTCCACATGGGCTCGATCGGTGGCCGCCAGGCTGCGCCGATGCTCGGACCCTACGCTGCCACCAAGTACGCGATCGAGGCGATCGGCGAGGCACAGCGGCGCGAGCTGCAGCCCTGGGGCATCGAGGTGATCGTGATCGAGCCCGGCGCCATTGCCACCCCCATCTGGGAGAAGGGTCTCGAGGCGGCCGCGGTGAGAATCGAGAAGAAGAGCGAACGGGAGCTCGAGCTCTACGGCCCGGCCTTCGACGCGGTCAAGGCGGTCATCACCCGGCTGGAGCGCGGCGCGGTCGGCCCCGAGGAGGTCGCGAAGGTGGTCGAGAAGGCACTCACCGAGGCGCGACCGCGTCCCCGCTACGTGGTCGGAACCGACGCCA
>CAZYOL010000425.1:0-1976 GCA_964649065.1 uncultured Spirochaetales bacterium | reverse complement strand
CTGGCGCACCAGGTCGAGCTCGAGGTCGCGGACGATCTCGTCGTAGCGCTCGAGCAGGGCGAGATCGACCTCGATGCTCCGGCGCACCGCCCGGTCGGGGAAGTGCTGAGCCAACCCCTCCCGGTTCGCCGGGTAGGCGATGCGCTTGGCGAGCGGCGGCAGGTTGTACTGTTGGGCCGCCATCTGGATGTGGGCCAGCAGCTGCCCCCGCTTGCGGACCAGGTGGAGGCGTCGGCGCAGCAGGTCGCGCGTAGCCCGCATCCCGGCCGGGTAGGCGTAGGCTTGGGGCAGCATCCCCCCGCGCAGCAGCGTCGCGATCTTGAGCGCGTCGATCCGGTCGTTCTTGGCCTTGCCCCCGTGGATGGCCTTCATGTAGAGGGCGTGGCCGAGCACGAAGTCGATGCCCTCGGCGGCGCACAGGTCCGCAAGCCAGTACCAGAGGTAGACGCACTCGACGGCCACCACCAGGCCCTCCCGGTAGGGGGCGACAGCCTCGAGGAAGGCCTCGGGGGTCGCCTTCCGGTTCTTGTGGACCCGGACCTGGTCCTGGGCGTCGAGGATGCAGACGTACATCGTCTTCGCGTGCAGATCGATCCCGCACCAGTAGCGGTGCTGTCCGTTGTAGAATCGCATCGGTCTCCCTCCTGCGCGGATGCGCGCTTGTCGTTCACGCGTCCAGGCTACTCCGAGTGGAGTAGCCGCAGGAGGGGGGCTCTATGAGGATCAAGCGGTTGCAGCTGACGCCCAACAGCGGGCACCAATCCGTCCGTGGTACAGTTCTGGCGGCGGGCAGTGCCCCAGCGCTGGTAGTCAGCGCTGTTGGGCGCAGCTGAACCGCGGAACCGTTATGCGGCAGGAACATGACGTCCCACGGTTTCCCCGAGCGAGACTGGAAGACGTTTCGAGAGCTCCGCGAGGTGGCGCTGGAGCGCTTGTGCGAGCGGGTGCTCGGCGAGATTGGTGCCGTCGTCCGGAACTCCGAGAAGTCGCACCACGAGCGATTTCGTGAACTGTACGGTCTCATACGCGATCGAAACCACGACGTGGCGCGAGCCTTCGATGGGCCGAAGCGCTCCTCGATGCTGCTTCAACTCTCGGCCATCGTCAGTCTCGGCCTCCTCGAAGCCGACGAGTTGGCCCGATTCTCGCCCGGGACACGCGATACAGCCGAGTCGCTTGCGAAGCTTCGGTAGCAGATCGGGGGCGGAGGGTGCTTGCCTCGGACTGCCGCATGACACGCGCTTGCAGCCGACAGGGCTCCGCCAGTTCCAATCGATCCGTGGTAGTGTCGGGCATCGAATCTCAGCGCTTCCGACGGGGCCCAGGTGGCGGCCCTGCAGCTGAAGCGCATGTCCGTTGGGCCGCGCGGCGGATCAGGCCCGGGGACTCGAGAAGCGAATCACGTACCCATCGGGATCGCGCACGGCGAACTCATCGTTCCCGTAGTCCTCGCGGTGCAGCTCCCCCACGGCCAATCCAGCCGACGCGAGCTGCTCCCGGCGTGCGGGCGCGTCCTCGCACATCACATAGAGCACGGCGTCCGAGAACTCGGAGCGGCTCCTTCTCTCGGTGCTATCGGCCGGGTCCGGCGTGTTCAGCATCAAGCGGCCACCATCAAAGGAAACGCGCGCCCACCGGACGCGACCCCCGATCTCCCATCTATTCTCGACCGTTACGCTCAAGGCCTTCTCGTAGAACCCAATGCTCGTGCTCACGTTCTCGACGTTCAGGAGAGGAACTAGCTCGTTCACTGCCTCGACCCTCCTTGTCAGCATTCTACGCAGCATCCAAGGTGCGGCATAACAAGGCGTTGCAGCTGACAGAGCACAGCCCGCTTCAAATGGCCGTGGTAGCCTTCTGGCGGCGAGCGGCGACCAGCGGCGCTGACAGTCAGCGCTGTGCTTTGCAGCTGAACGCGGATCCGTTATGCCGCGTTGGGCTTCCAGCGCATCGAGGGGCGCTTTCGGCTCCTCGCG
>CAZYOL010000424.1:0-1983 GCA_964649065.1 uncultured Spirochaetales bacterium | reverse complement strand
TCGTGCATGGGCAGGTCCTTGCGGCCCAGGATCTGCCACAGGCCGGTGATGCCGGGCTTCACCAAGAGCCGCCGCCGCTGCCAGGCGTCGTAGCCTTCGACGATGAAGGGCATCTCGGGCCGCGGCCCCACCAGCGACATCTCGCCCTTCAGCACGTTCCAGAGCTGGGGCAGCTCGTCGAGGCTGGTGCGGCGCAGGAAGCGCCCGTAGGGCGTGATGCGGGGATCTCCGGCGGCGCTGGGCGCGCGCTGCTGGGGCGCCACATCGCTGCGCATGGTGCGAAACTTCACCATCTCGAAGGGCCGCCCGTCGAGACCGATGCGGGTGTGACGGAACAGGGCCGGTCCGGGGCTCGAGAGGCGGATGCGCAGGGCGATCCACAGCAGGAGCGGTGCCCCCAGGACGAGCCCGGCGACGGCTCCGGCGAGATCGAAGGCGCGCTTGGCCGGGGCGTAGAGGGGAGAGACCCGCTCGCGACCGAGCCGCACCAGCGGCAGATCGTCGACCAGCTCGATGGGCGTGCCGGCGGTCAGCACCTCGAAGAGGTTCGTCGCCACCCGGAAGGTGATGCCGAGGTCTTCGCAGTCGAGCACCAGCGAGAGCATGCGCGTGTGGGAGAGCGAGGGCATGGCCACGAAGATCTCCTCGACGCCCTGCTCGATGGCCACCCGGCGCAGCTCGTCGACCCCGCCCAGCACCGGCTGACCCGCCACGTCCTTGCCATCCTCGGGCGCCTCGCCCAGCAGTCCGGCCACCCGGTAGCCGATCTCCGGGTGATCCTGGAGCTTCTGCAGCAGCCGGATGGCGGGGGCGCCGGTGCCCACCACCAGCACCGGCAGGTCGTGGCGCCCCGAGCGGTGCAGGGCCTGCTCGAGGCGGTGGAAGAGCAGGCGGCTCATGCCCAGGCCGAGCAGGTTGAAGCCCCCCGAGGCCAGCACGACGAAGCGACCGATGTGGAGCTCCTTCACGAAGAAGGCGATGGCGCTCACCACCAGCAGGCCCAGGGCCACGGCGCGGAAGAGCGAGCGCAGCTCGTCCACCGTGGTGCGCATGCGCGAGGCGCGGTAGATGCCGAAGAGCCAGCTGCAGGCCAGCCAGGGCAGCACGATCATGGGCAGCGAGCGGACGTAGGTGACGGCCGGGTTGATCGGCGCCGGAAACCAGTCGTCGAGGGCCGAGCGCAGGGACCAGGCCCCGAGCCATCCGGCCGACACCAGCAGGGCGTCGGCGAAGACGTGGATCCGCCGCAGGGCCTTCGCGTCGATCGCTCGCATGGGTGGTCGTGGGGGCCCCCCTGGGATCGGACTCGCGGAGCGGCGGCTTGAGGAGCCCCGAGTACCCTGGCGCCGTGAGGGGGAACGGGCTGCATCCCTTCGGGTGGCTCTCGGAGGTGGGCCAGCGCCACGCCCTGGTGATGCTGGGCGCGGCCACCCTGGTGGCGACCACCTTCCTCACGGTCATGGGCGGACCGCTGCGCAGCCCCGCGGCCCCCCTCGGCATCGTCTCCTTCGAGCTGGCTGGGGGGGCGGAGGCGGCGGGCGAGATCCTCGCGCTCTGGACGCCGGGCCTGCGCCGCATCGCGCGCCTCCACCTGTGGCTGGACTTCGGCTACCTGCTCCTCTACCCGGCCTTCCTCTCGCTCGCCTGCGCCCGCACGGCGAACGCGCGGCGGCGCGGCCTGGGCCGGCTCGGCCGGGGCCTGTCCTGGGGGGTGCTGGCCGCGGCACCGCTCGACGCGGTCGAGAACCTGGCCCTGCTGGCGATGCTCGAGGCCGGCCCCGGCGAGGCCGCGGCCCGGCTGGCCTGGGCCTGCGCCGCCGCGAAGCTCGCGCTGGTGGCGGCGGCCCTGCTCTACCTGCCGCTCGCCTGGCTGACCGGGCTCGAGCCGACGCCGAGAGCGCGTCCGGAGGGCCGCTAGCGGCCGTGGGTCTGCGCGTACTCGCGGGGGCGCCAGCCGGCCAGACCGGCCAGGCGGCCGACGCC
>CAZYOL010000423.1:0-1988 GCA_964649065.1 uncultured Spirochaetales bacterium | reverse complement strand
CGGGTCAGGTACCGGCGGAACACGTCCGCCTTGAGTAGGGCGACCCATTAGCCGGCGCCATAGGTCTCGCGGAGGAGAGTGCTCTTGCCCGTCTGGCGCGGGCCCCAGAGGAAGAAGGTCTCGGTTCCGGGGGCGGGAAGGGGTAGAGCCCTCTTGAACATATGATTCAATATATCATGATGATTTGAATCAGCAATTCGAGCTGGCCACCCGGGTCGATGGTGCGGGCCACGGCCCGGGCCTTGAGGTCGACGATGGCCAGCGCTCCGGAGCGGACGGGCGGCTCGTCGTCCTCGTCGCCCGGCGAGGTGTTGATTCCGACCAGTGCGTAGCGCGGGCCCCGGACGGCGACGCTCGTCGGCTCGCCGCCGAGAGCGAGGGTTCCGTCGGGCTTCGGGTCCGACGGATCGCGAATATCGACGAAGCCCAGCGACTCCGTGTCGCTGTCGGTGTAGGCGAGCCCCTTTCCGTTGACCGTGCTGTCGACGATCTCGGCCACCTCGGTGCCGTTCGACGTCACGTCGAACGTGGCGATGTGGTCGAAGCTCTTCTTGTTCCTGCCCTTGGCTTGGACGGTGGTTGCGCCGAGCGACACGCAGAGCGCTGCGACGACGAGCGTTCCGAGCAGGCGACGCGGGCCGCCCCGATGGGTTGCGATCACGACTCTCTCTCCAGGATCGTTGGAACTGCGACCCGACTCTGCTCGCGTTTCGATCCCGGGCGCTCCCGTCAAAGCTCGTGAGTTTGCGCCGCGAACGCGCCTCCAAAACGCCTCGCTTCCGATGTTGAACGCGAACACGTCCGCGGCAACCTTGCCCGGCGCTTCGCCGCACTGCACATCTTTCGAATCGCGGACGGAGCGGCCTCGACAATCCATCCGAATCGGGCAGTCGCGGAAGACGACCGCTCGCAGAGCAGAACAGGAGACGTACGCAATGAAGAAGCACACTCGTGGGCGCCGCGCAGGCAAGATGGCGGCGGCATCCGTCGCCGTCGCGGGCCTCTTCGCGCAGAGCGCGCTGGCCCAGCCCGCACCGGGCAGCCAGGGCGTGAACGATCTGTCGATGGCCGATGGGGTCGGAGACTGGAGCGTGAATCCGGTCTTCACCGTGGGCGAGTCGATCGATGGCTACACGCCGCCGGGCATTCTCGACGGAATCGGCGCCTATGACTATGGCACCGACACGGTCCGGGTGCTGGCCAACCACGAACTGCTGCACTTCCGGGGGTACGAGTACTTCGTGCCGGGCAACGGGTTCAGCCTCCGGGGCGCCCGCGTCTCCTACTTCGACATCGACAAGGACACTCTCGAGATCGTCGACAGTGGCCTGGCCTACGACACGATCTACGACGCCAATGGCGATTTGGCGCAGCCGGGCTTTCTGGGCGCGGGGACGGGCTCGCCCCTCCTGGGCTTCAGCCGCTTCTGCTCGAGCTCACTGTTCGAGGCCGAGGAGTTCGGCCGGGGCCGCGGTCTCGCCGACCGCGTCTATCTGTCGGGTGATGAGGACGGCGGGAACTTCAACGCGGTGGGCGGCGCCGAGTGGGCCCTCGACCCCGAGACCCACGAGATCTGGGCCCTGCCCGACCTCGGTCGCGGCGCCTGGGAGAACGTCACGGTGCTCGACACCGGCGATCGGAACACCGTGGCCATCCTGATGGCGGACGACAGCTCGCCCTTCGACGCCGATGGCGACGGCGAGAACGAGGCCGCGCCTCTCTACCTGTACGTGGGCGAGAAGGACCCCGCCGGCGACTTCCCGGCCCGGAACGGGCTGCGGGGCGGAACACTCTACGTCTGGGTCGCGAACGACGGGTCCACCAGCCCCGCGGACTTCAATACCCGCGGACGGCTGAAGGGACGCTGGGTCGTGATCGACAACACCCCGAACCCGGCCCTGGCATCCGAGGACGGCTCGACGGGCTACGACAAGTACGGCTACCCGACCCAGAGCACCCTCTGGACCCGTGCCGAGGCGCTCGGCGCC
>CAZYOL010000422.1:0-2000 GCA_964649065.1 uncultured Spirochaetales bacterium | reverse complement strand
CGCCCTGGTCGATGGCGGCGTTCAAGAAGAAGGCCAGCAGCATCGGCGCCGGACCGTTGATGGTCATCGAGCCCGAGGTGTTCGGCTCGCAGAGGTCGAAGCCCGAGTAGAGCTTCACGGCGTCGTCCACGGTGCAGACGGAGACGCCCGAGTTTCCGACCTTGCCGTACACGTCCGGGCGCGGGGCCGGGGCGCGCCCGTAGAGGGTCACGCTGTCGAAGGCCGTCGAGAGCCGCGCCGCCGGCTGGCCGCGACACAGGAAGTGGAAGCGGTGATTGGTGCGCTCGGGCGTGCCCTCGCCCGCGAACATGCGCGCCGGATCCTCGCCCTCGCGCTTGAAGGGAAAGACTCCGGCGGTGAAGGGGAAGCGACCGGGAGTGTTCTCGAGGCGCAGGTAGCGGACGCGTTCGCCCGGGTCGGCGCTGCGCGGCACCGCCACCTTGGGCAGCCGCGTGCCCGAGAGCGTCGTGACGGCGTTCTCGACCTCGATGGCGCGCCCGCGCACCTCGTAGCTCTGGCTGGCGGCCCGGTACTGCTGCTCGCGGGCCGGCCAGGCCTCGAGCTCGCTGCGCAGCTCCGGATCCAGCGCCGCCTGCGCCGCCTCCCGGCGCCGGGCCAGGGCGGCCCGGCTGCCCTCGTCGAGCTCGTCGGCCGCCGTCTGGAGCACGCGCTCGAGCGCCCCGGCCTCGCTGGCCCGCTCGGCCTGCTCCTCGCTGCGGCGTCGGTAGTGGCGGCAGGTCTCGGCGATCTCGGCCAGGTAGGCTGCCCGCGAGGCGGGAATCAGCGACTCGGGCGGCTGCGGAGTGGGCGCGGTGCGGGCGCTGTCCGCCGGGCCCGCCGCGAGCCGCGCCTGCAGGGCCTCGGCGAAGCGGTCGAGGTCCGGGTCGTCCCAGCGGCTGGCCACCGTCGGGAAGACCGGCACCTCGGCGTCCGGAGCGTCGAAGCGGCCCCGGTTGCGGCGCCACTGCTTGCGCACGTCGCGCAGGGCATCGGCGGCGCCGTGCCGGTCGGCCTTGTTCAGCACCACGAAGTCGGCCAGGTCGAGCATGTCGATCTTCTCGAGCTGCGAGGGCGCGCCGTACTCCGGGGTCATCACGTAGACCGACACGTCGGCCAGGTCGACGATCTCCGAGTCGCTCTGGCCGATGCCGGCGGTCTCCACCAGCACCAGGTCGAAGGCCGCGGCCTGGAAGACGCGCAGGGCATCGCGGACCGCCGCCGAGAGCGCCAGATGCGCCTGACGCGTCGCCAGTGAGCGCACGAAGACCTGGGGGCCGTGAATGGCGTTCATGCGGATCCGGTCGCCCAGCAGCGCCCCGCCGGAGCGGCGGCGGGTGGGGTCCACCAGCAGCAGCGCCACGTGGTGGCCGGGCTGGGCGGCCCGGTAGCGACGCACGAACTCGTCGACCACGCTGGACTTGCCCGCACCGCCGGTGCCCGTGAAGCCCACCACCGGTGCGGCCGCCCGGCAGCGCGCGTCGAGCTGGGCGCGCAGCGCGTCCAGCTCCGCGCCGCCCTCGGGCCCGCGGCCCTCGAGCCACGAGATGAGCCGCGCCACCGCTCGCGGCTCCGACGGCGCCAGCCGTTCCAGGGCGTCGCCGAGCGGCTGGCCCGCCACCGCGAGACACTCGTCGAGCAGCGAGCGGATCATGCCCTCGAGGCCCAGGCTGCGGCCCTCCTCGACGCCGAAGATGCGCGCCACGCCCTGGGCCTGGAGCTCCGCCCCCTCGGCCGGCGTGATCGTGCCCCCGCCGCCTCCGTAGACGCGGACCTGCTCGGCGCCGAGCTCGGCCAGGCGCTCGACCAGGTAGCGGAAGAACTCCATGTGGCCGCCCTGGTAGGAGGACACGGCCACGGCATGGGCGTCCTCCTGCACGGCCGCCTGGGCGATCTCCTCCACCGAGCGGTCGTGGCCCCGGTGCACGCCCAAGGCACCCAGGGCCAGCCGGGTCCCGCGCAAGAAGTTGATGGCGGCGGCGGCCAGTGCCACGCGGCTGGCG
>CAZYOL010000421.1:0-2021 GCA_964649065.1 uncultured Spirochaetales bacterium | reverse complement strand
GCACCAGGCTTCGAACCTGGGGGTCGGGGGGTCGAATCCCTCCCGGCGTGCCAGTGACACCAGGGTCCATTCCGGACCATGAGCTGCACCGCGGAACGGCGTGTCGATCGCGCCGTAGGAAGTGGGAGACTCGGAACCAGCGCCCGCGGCGACCGACACTCGAGTCGTCGGTCGAACGGGCGCGACGGCGGGCGTCAGGCCCCGCCTGAAGCCGCTTGAGTTCCCCGCCTACTCCGCTACAGCCTGGGTACGCCGTGGGTTCGTCGTCATGCTGGACGACGTAGGACCGCTTCTCCGGGTTGACCGCCCAAGGGCGCAAGCGCCGGCTGGATACCCTCGGAGAAGCAGGGACCCCGGGGAGCGGTCCCGCCGTATCCCAACCTCGCCGAGTTCCTTGCCTGGGCCGCGTTCGAGGGCCTCCGCAGCCCGTTGGGCCGATTTCCTGACACATTCGCTCCCGGATCGACACTCTACAGGCAGGCCCAAAGGGCAGTCATGGGGACGGCGGTAGGTCGCGGTCTCCCGGCGTTGGATTGGCCGAGAGGAGCGAGCTGGGGTGCAGATCTCTGTTCAGCGGCCGCGGCGGAAGGTGAGGGCGCTCGCCCTCCTCGCGGTGGCGTTCTGGTTGAGTACGGAAGCCCAAGCCGTTCCGATCACTTCGCCCGCCGACCCGGCCCTGAGCGGCGCGGAGGCCATCTCGATGCCGTTGAGCGGCTCGCTGCCGCGGTCGGTCGCGACCATCGGCTTCGGGACGCTCACGTATTCGGGGGACTTTTCGAACGGCTTCACGTCGCTCGGGGCGACGAGCGGCGGAGTTCCTGGGGAAGTTCTCGACATCTCATGGGACGGCGGGTCCGCAATCGCGATCGGGTTCGAGCTCGCAAATATCAATCTCGCGGCGACAGTCGAGGCCTTCGACTCCGCAGACCAGCTGATCGAGAGTCATCTGACGCCCTTTGGACCGGGCGTGAACGTCGAGTACTTCGGCGTCCAGGCCGCGGACATCGCACGCGTGAGGATCACGTCCAACGACTCACTGGCCGTGCGGAACGTCGTGCTCAACGTTCCGGAGCCCGCCACCGGCGTGCTCATCCTTTTCGGCCTGGCGGGACTGGGTCGATGGACCCCGGTTCGCCGCAGACGATTCTCTGATTGAACTGGCCGCCCGGCCGCCCACCGGCCACGTCCGGATGTCGACGAAGGTCAGGCGGCGCGGGAAACGGTATCGGCCGGGGCTCTTGAGGCTTCGGGATCTCGATGGGCACGCGGATCGGGTAGCCGGGCACACCACGTGCGAAGGCGGCCTTCGACCTGGCGGCGGGCTTGTCATTGCCCCTGCTACTTGCCCCTTCCGTCCGGACCGACCGACCTGACCCCCTTAGTCGGCCACCTCATTGTGAGAGCTCCCTCGATCTGGGGTCCTCGATTCTTCTCTTCTTCTGGGCCGCCAGCCCCTTCTGCGCGAACGCCTCCGGCGTGAGCACGCCGGGCGGGGAAGCCGCACGAGCAATCCCTCCCGGCGTGCCAGTACTAGAGAAGCTGCGAGAGAAACGTCCTGGCCGGCACGACCAAAGGCCCGCGAGGATTCTCGAAGCAGTCCGCACCGACATACTCCGCATCGAGCACGACCTGGAACGCGTGCGGCGCGTCGAGCTGCCTCTGATAGTATTCGAGTGCCTTTCCCAGCTTCTCATCCCGCTGCTTGACCTCGACGAGGAACCAGGGCTTGCCGTCTCGCACGACGAGAAAGTCCACTTCGCGCTTCTCCTTGTCGCGCAGGTAGCCGAGCTCGAAGTCGCCGAGCCCCATGTCGCTCCAGCCATCGACGGCTTTCAGCAGATGACAGGCGACGAAGGTCTCGGCTTTGTCGCCAGGGTCCTCGATCGATGCCCAGTCACGCAGGAACCACTTCGGCTCCTTTCGCAGAGAGCGGCTCACGTTCTTGTACCAGGGCCTGACGAGGAAACCGAGATGGAGGCTCTGGAGAACATCGACCCATCGCCGGACGGTGTCCACGCTGA
>CAZYOL010000420.1:0-2027 GCA_964649065.1 uncultured Spirochaetales bacterium | reverse complement strand
CCATCGAGGACAACGGGCCGGGCATCGTGCGCGCCCAGGTCCCGAAGATCTTCGGC
Organism: uncultured Spirochaetales bacterium; assembly: GCA_964649065.1. GTDB lineage: Bacteria > Myxococcota_A > UBA9160 > UBA9160 > SMWR01 > CAZYOL01. Next base: position 1,971 of record CAZYOL010000420.1, on the reverse strand, counting down.
CGGCTGCTCTACGGCTCCAAGTTCCACCGGCTGCGGCAGAGCCGCGGCCAGCAGGGCATCGGCATCAGCGCCGCGGGCATGTACGGCCTGCTCACCACGGGCAAGCCGGTGGTGGTCACCTCGCGGACCGGCCGCGGCAAGGAGGCCCATCACTTCGAGCTGGTGATCGACACCCAGAAGAACGAGCCCCGGGTGAAGGTCGATCGCAGCGTCGAGTGGGACGTGGAGCACGGCACGCGGGTCGAGATCGAGCTGGAGGGCAGCTACCGCGGCGGCCAGCACTCGGTCGACAGCTACATCCGCCAGATCTCGCTCGCGAACCCGCACGCCCAGATCACCTACGTCCCGCCCAAGGCCGAGGAGCACGGCGCCGAGCACGTCTTCCCACGCGTCGCCGAGGAGCTGCCGCCCGAGACCGACGAGATCGACCCGCACCCCTACGGGGTCGAGCTCGGCGTCCTGATGCAGATGTTCCGCGACACCCGGGCGCGCAACCTCCGCTCCTGCCTGCAGAACGACTTCTCCCGCGTCTCGGCCCGCATCGCCGAGGAGATCTGCGAGCGGGCGCGGGTGGCGGCCTCCCGGCGGCCGGGCGAGATCGGCCGCGAGGAGGCCGAGCGCATCCACGAGGCCATCCAGGCCACCAAGATCATGGCGCCCCCCACCGACTGCATCGCGCCGATCGGCGCCGAGCTGATGGAGCGGGCGCTGCGCGCCGAGGTCGAGGCGGAGTTCTACGCCGCGGTGACCCGCAAGCCCAGCGTCTACCGGGGCAATCCCTTCCTGATCGAGGTGGCCCTGGGCTACGGCGGCAAGCTCCCGGCGGAGGAGTCGATCTCCCTGTATCGCTACGCCAACCGCGTACCCCTCCAATACCAGCAGGGGGCCTGTGCCATCACCAGGGCCGTGACCAGCACCGACTGGCGTTCCTACCAGATGCAGCAGCCGCGGGGCGCCCTGCCCCTGGGCCCCATGCTGCTGATGGTGCACATCGCCAGCGTCTGGGTGCCCTTCACCTCGGAGAGCAAGGAGGCCATCGCCCACTATCCGGAGATCGTGAAGGAGATCCGGCTCGGCCTCCAGGAGTGCGGGCGGAAGGTGGCGACCCACATCCGGAAGCGGCGGCGCGAGCTCGACGAGGCCAAGAAGCGCGCCTACATCGAGAAGTACATCCCCCAGGTCTCCATCGGCATCCAGCAGATCCTCGGCCTCTCCGACGTCCAACGCGACGACATCACCCGCAACCTCAGTGACGTGCTCGAGAAGAGCCGGAAGATGTGACCATGGCCGCACGCAAGACCACCCGCAAGAAGAGCCCGAAGAAGAAGAGCGGCGCCAAGCAGGCGCCCCGGACGGTGCGCTCCGTCGCGGACGTCGCCGCGGAGAACGAGAAGAAGGATCGCATCACCCTCGAGCAGATCCGCGATGCCGCCACCGACGTCCACGGGCACATCCAGCAGCAACGGAAGCCGGACCTCTCCTTTCCGGTGCGCTCGCTGAAGAACGTCTCCTACTCCCAGAAGCGCGGCTACTTCGAGATCGGGCGCCAGCGCAAGATTCGAACCCTCACCGTCAACACGGTCAAGAGCTTCGCCCAGACCCTGCGCATGATGGGTCTCTCCAAGGAGCTGATCGAGGGCAACGACTTCGCCACCAAGCGAGATGCCTACTACCAGAGCAAGAACTGGGGCGAGGCCCGCTTCGACGAGCAGACCGAATCCGACACGGTCATGGACGACATCGAGGCCCTCTTCTCGGTGCGGGGCACCTCGCGGGAGCAGCTGCGCTTCGTCCCCGACGAGCACGGCGGGGCCGTGGCCGGCCGGCTGATCGTGCTCGACCCGGACCGCGAGACGGGAGAGATCGAGCGCATCGACTGCCCGCGCTTCGGCTCGGGGGCCTACTCGATTCCCTCGACGGTGGAGCACCTCTCCTTCGAGACCGACGCCAAGTTCATCCTCGCCATCGAGA
>CAZYOL010000419.1:0-2071 GCA_964649065.1 uncultured Spirochaetales bacterium | reverse complement strand
GCTGCGTCACTTCGCGCAGCGGGATCTGCACTACGCGATCGTCGACGAGGTCGACTCGATCCTGATCGACGAAGCGCGGACGCCCCTGATCATCTCGGGCCCTTCGGAGCAGAACGTCCAGATCTACGAGCGGGTCAACAAGACGATCCGCCGGCTCAAGGCCGGGGAGAAGGGCGACCACGAGAAGGGCATCGAGGAGACGGGCGACTTCTGGATCGACGAGAAGGCCCACTCCGCGACCCTCACCGAGGCCGGTGTGGGCAAGGTCGAGGGCCTGCTGCGGGCCGAGGGCCTGCCCGTCGAGAATCTCTACGACCCGGCCATGATGCCGGTGCTGCACGCCGTCACCCAGGGCCTGGTGGCCCACTACCTGAAGAAGCGCGACGTCGAGTACGTCGTGCGCGACGGTCAGGACGGGCGCAAGGAGGTCGTGATCGTCGACGAGTTCACCGGCCGCCTGATGCCCGGTCGACGCTGGTCCGACGGTCTGCACCAGGCCGTGGAGGCGAAGGAGGGGATCCCGGTCCGCAGCGAGAACCAGACGCTCGCCTCGGTGACCTTCCAGAACTACTTCCGCATGTACGACAAGCTGTCGGGGATGACCGGCACCGCCGACACCGAGGCGCCCGAGTTCGCGAAGATCTACGACCTCGACGTACACGTGATGCCGACGAACCGGCCGATGGTCCGGAAGGACCGCCCCGACGTCGTCTTCAAGTCGAAGCGGGAGAAGTTCGACGCGGTCGTCGAGGAGATCGTCGAGCGCCACGAGACGGGCCAGCCGATCCTGGTCGGCACCATCGCCATCGAGACCTCGGAGATGCTGGCCCGCAAGCTCGGCAAGCGCGGCGTTCCGCACAACGTGCTGAACGCCAAGCAGCACGAGCGGGAGGCGGAGATCGTCGCGCAGGCGGGACGCCGGGGCGCCGTGACCATCTCGACGAACATGGCGGGGCGCGGCACCGACATCGTCCTGGGGGGCAACCCGGAGTTCCTCGCCCTGGCGAAGTGCAAGGGCGATGCGGAGCACCCGGACTATCCCGTCCAGCTCGCCCACTTCGAGGAGCAGTGCCGCCAGGAGCGCACCGAGGTCGTGGAGGCGGGCGGTCTGCACATCATCGGCACCGAGCGCCACGAGAGCCGCCGCATCGACAACCAGCTGCGCGGCCGCGCCGGCCGCCAGGGCGACCCGGGCGCGACCCAGTTCTTCCTCTCCCTGGAGGACGACCTGCTGCGCATCTTCGAGGCGGACCGGGTCAAGCAGTGGTGGGATCGCGTCGGGGTCGAGGACGGCGAGGCGATCGAGAACCGCCTGCTGAGCCGCGTGATCGAGAACGCCCAGTCGAAGGTCGAGGCGCGGAACTTCGACATCCGCAAGACGCTGCTCGAGTACGACGACGTCATGAACAAGCAGCGCACCGCCTTCTACGACAAGCGGCGCGAGGTGCTGTCTCGGGAGGACATCCATCAGGAGGTCCTCGACATGGCCGAGGGCGCGATCGTCGCCATCCTGGACAGCTACTGGCCGGCCAAGGGGCAGCCCGAGACGGAGGATCTGGCGGAGCTGGCCGCGGCCTTCCAGGCCCAGTTCGGGGTGGCCTTCGACGTCCGCGAGCACCCCTTCGTGGTCGAGGGCCGGCCCACCGGCGATCGCGACGCCCTCGGCCTGGCCGTGCTCTCCCAGGTGAGCGAGGAGCTGGAGAAGAAGCGGCGGGAGTGCGACGCCCTGGCCGAGGAGCACGCCGAGCTGGGCTACTGGGACTTCGCCAGCTTCGAGCGCGACATCCTCCTGCGCATCCTCGACAGCCAGTGGAAGGACCACCTGCACACCATGGACGGCCTGCGCGAGGGCATCGGCCTGCGTGGCTACGCCTCGCGGGATCCGAAGCTCGAGTACCAGCGCGAGGGCTACGGCCTCTTCGAGGAGATGAACACCCGCATCGACCACCAGTCGGTGGAGCTGGTCTTCAAGTTCGTGCTGCCCGAGCCGGCCGTGGAGCGCCCCGACCTCCAAGGAGTCGCCGCGCGGTTCTTCGAAGAGAACACCGGCCTCGAGCTCGGCGCCTATGTC
>CAZYOL010000418.1:0-2085 GCA_964649065.1 uncultured Spirochaetales bacterium | reverse complement strand
GTCGACCTGCCGTCGGGCGTGTGTGCGGACACGGGAGCCGAGCTGGGCACGGCGGTGCAGGCCGACTGCACGGTGACCCTCGGCCTGCCGAAGCGGGGGCTGGCGCTGGAGCCCGGTCGCAGCCGGGCCGGCCGGATCCGCGTGGCGCGCATCGGCATCGCCGATGACGCGCCGGGCGTGACGCACGACGCGCTGCTGTGGACCCGGGCCGCGGCGGGGGCAGCGCTCCCGACCCGCCCGGCCGACGCCCACAAGGGAAGCTTCGGTCACGTGCTGCTGGTGGCCGGCTCCGAGGGCAAGACCGGAGCCGCGGCGCTGGCGGCGGCCGGGGCCGGGCGCATGGGAGCCGGGCTGGTGACCCTGGCCTGCCCGGCCGGCCTCTCGGACGTGCTCGAGGTGAAGTGCACCGAGGCGATGACGGTGGGCCTGCCCGACACCAGCGAGCGCGCGCTCGCGGCCCGCGGCCAGGGGCAGCTCGAGCGTCTGGCCCGCGAGCGAGACGCAGTGGGTCTCGGACCCGGCCTGGGCGAGGCGGCGGAGACGCGCAAGCTCGTGCAGGCGCTGGCTCCGGAGCTGCGCGCGCCGCTGGCCGTGGACGCGGACGGCCTGAACGCGCTGGTCGGAGCACTCCCTGCTCTCCGGCGCCGCCGCGAGCCCACCGTGCTGACGCCGCATCCGGGCGAGGCAGCCCGCCTGCTGGGCTGCCGCCCGGCCGAGGTGAACCGCGATCGGCTGGCGGCCGCGCGCCGGCTCGCGGAGGAGAGCGGCTGCGTGGTCCTGCTCAAGGGCGCCGCCAGCGTGCGCGCGGCGCCCGACGGGCGCGCGCGGGTGAACCCGACCGGAGGACCGGCCCTGGCCTCGGGAGGGACCGGAGACGTCCTGCTGGGTGCCGTCACGGCCCTGCTGGCGCAGGGCCTGCCGGCGCTCGAGGCGGCCAGCCTCGCCGCCTTCGTGCACGGCGCGGCCGCCGATGCCCTGGCGGCCCGGCACGGCAGCTCGGGGCTGCTCGCCGGCGACCTGGCGGCGGCCCTGCCGGATGCGTGCCTCGCGCTGGGGGCCGCGGCGGACGGGGCGCCGGCGTTGGGGAGCTCGCTTGCACCTGGCTTCCCCGAGCCCTGAGGCCACGCGCGCCGCGGCCCGCGCGCTGGGCCGGGCCAATGGCGCCGAGGGTCTGGTGCTGGCGCTCGAGGGGCCGCTGGGGGCGGGCAAGACGCTCTTCGTCCAGGGGCTGGCCGAGGGCCTGGGCCTCGCGGGGGAGGCGGTCGCGAGCCCCACCTTCGTCATCGTCCACCAGTACGGCTCGTCGGGAGGTCGTGCGCTGGCGCACGTGGATCTCTATCGGGTCTCCGATCGCGAGGAGCTGGAGGCCACGGGCTTCGCCGATCTCTTCGCGGCGGGAGCCGTGGTGGCGGTCGAGTGGGCCGACCGCCTGCCCGAGGCGCTGCCCGCCGATCGCCTGCAGCTGCGCCTGGCGCGCCCGACGGCCGAGGCGCCCGAGCGCCGGGAGCTGGATGCGGTAGCGTCCGGGCCGGTCGCACGCGCCGCGCTCTCGCGCTGGCGCGAGGCGCTGGGCGCGACGGCGCCCGCCGCCCCCTGAGCAGGAGCCCGGAGCGTGGGCATCGTCGTCCAGAAGTACGGCGGCACGAGCGTTGCCGACCCGCAGCGCATCCGGAACGTGGCCCGGCGCGTGGTCGAGACCGCCGCCGCGGGGCACCGGGTGGCCGTCGTGGTCTCTGCCATGGCCGGCGAGACGGATCGCCTGGTCGGGCTGGCCCGGGAGCTGGGCGGTGAGGATCCGCCGCCCCGCGAGCACGACGTGCTGGTCTCCACCGGCGAGCAGCAGACCATCGCCCTGCTGGCGATGGCGATCCAGCAGCTCGGTCAGGCGGCCCGCAGCTTCACGGGCGCGCAGCTCGGCATGCGGACCGACCGGGCCCACACCCGCGCCCGCATCGAGAGCATCGACGCGGCGGGTCTGCGCGGGGTGCTCGACGCAGGCGTGGTTGCGGTGATCGCGGGCTTCCAGGGCGTCGACGACGAGGGCAACATCACCACCCTCGGCCGCGGCGGCTCGGACACCTCGGC
>CAZYOL010000417.1:0-2086 GCA_964649065.1 uncultured Spirochaetales bacterium | reverse complement strand
CGGAGGTGCTCGAGTTCGAGGAGGCCGGCCGCTTCGAGGCGAAGGGAGAGGAGAGCGAGGGGCTCACGGGCGTGTTCGGCGCGAACCTGCGCGTCGTCCGGCTCCGGCTCGGTGACGAGCTCGTCGAGCTGACCGAGTACCGGACGCCGCAGGGCGCCCCCATCCCCGCCGATTCGTCGAGCACCGATCGCTGGTTCCAGCACGTCGCGATCGTCGTGTCCGACATGGACCGCGCCTACGCGCGCCTGCGCGAGCACGGAGTACAGCACGTCTCCACCGCGCCCCAGCGCCTCCCCGACTGGAACCCGAACGCCGGGGGCATCCGGGCCTTCTACTTCCGCGACCCGGACGGCCACAACCTCGAGCTGATCCAGTTCCCGACGGGCAAGGGCGACCCCCGCTGGCAGCGTCCCACCGATGCTCTCTTCCTCGGCATCGACCACACCGCCATCGTGGTGTCGGATACGGAGCGCGGCCTGGCCTTCTACCGCGACCTGCTCGGGCTGCGGGTGGCGGGGAGCAGCGAGAACTGGGGCCCGGAGCAGGAACGCCTCAACCAGGTCTTCGGAGCGCGCCTGCGCATCACGGGGCTCGCGGGGGCGGGCGGGGTCGGCGTCGAGTTCCTCCAGTACCTGACGCCCCCCGGCGGACGGCCCTACCCCGCGAGCGCCCGCCCGAACGACCTGCTGCACTGGGAGACGACCCTCGCGGTGCCCGACCTGGACGCGATGGCCGGGCGGCTTCGCGCAGCGCGGGTGCGCTTCGTGTCCTCGCAGATCGAGGACGTGGACGAGAAGGACTTCGGCTTCCGGCGCGCCCTGCTGGTGCGCGGTCCGGACGGCCACGCGGTGCGGCTCGTCGAGCCATGAGAGGAGACATCGAGCCATGAGCTATCAGCCCATCGAGGACTACGGAATCATCGGGAACATGCACAGCGAGGCGATGGTCGGCATGAACGGCTCGATCGACTTCCTGTGCCTCCCCCACTTCGATTCACCGAGCGTGTTCGCAGCGCTGCTCGACGACGACAACGGTGGGCGCTTCCAGATCCGCCCCACCCGCTGCGACATGAAGGAGAAGCAGCTCTACCTGCCCGACACGAACGTCCTCCTGACCCGATTCCTCGCGGACTCCGGCGTGGCCGAGATCACCGACCTCATGCCCGTCGGCGAGACGGGGCTCGGACACTGCGTGATGCGCCGCGTGCGCTCCGTGCGCGGGGAGATCAGCTTCCGGATGGTCTGCGACCCGCGCTTCGACTACGGCCGCGCCGACCGGGCCCTCGAGCACCTCGGCGATGGCGTGCTCTTCCGCTCCCGGGGCGCGGACGGGACCGCGCTGCGCCTGCGCACCCCGGTCGCCCTCGAGATCGAGAGCGGTGCCGCCGTCGCCGAGTTCACCCTGCGCGCCGGGCAGACCGCGGAGTTCGTGCTCGAGCACGCACCGGCGGGGGAGGGGCCCTCGGAGCTCCCCGTCTGGTGCGACCGGGTCTTCGAAGCGACGGTCGGCTTCTGGCGGCGGTGGGCCGCTGCCGGGAGTTACCGCGGCCGCTGGCAGGAGGCCGTTCGGCGCTCGGCCCTCACCCTCAAGCTCTGCACCTCGGAGCCCCACGGCTCCCTGGTGGCTGCTCCCACCTTCGGGCTCCCCGAGGAGATCGGCGGGGAGCGCAACTGGGACTACCGCTACGCCTGGATCCGCGACTCCTCCTTCACCCTCTACGCGCTGCTGCGCCTCGGCTACGCCGACGAGGCGCGCGCCTTCATGGGGTGGATCGAGCAGCGCTGCGGCGAGCTCGCCGACCGCGAGCCGCTCCAGATCATGTACGGCCTCGACGGTCGCCACACGCTCACCGAGGAAGGCCTGACGCACCTGGAGGGCTACCGGGGCTCGGCCCCGGTGCGGATCGGAAACGGCGCCTACGATCAGCTGCAGCTCGACATCTACGGCGAGCTCATGGACGCGGTCTACCTCTACGACAAGCACGCCGAGCCCATCTCCTACGACCTCTGGACGAACCTCTCGCGGCTGGTGGACTGGGTCTGCGACAACTAGCAGCGCACCGACGAGGGCATCTGGGAGGTGCGGG
>CAZYOL010000416.1:0-2088 GCA_964649065.1 uncultured Spirochaetales bacterium | reverse complement strand
GTACCCACGTTCACGTGCGGCTTCTTACGCTCGAACTTCTCCTTGGCCATCGTCTTGTTCCTACCTTCTCCTGGTGGCTGGGCCTGAGGGCAGAGCCCCCGCAAGCTCAGTGGAAGATCATCTTGCCGGCGACGTCCGCCGGAACCTCCGCGTAGTGAGAGAACTGCATCGTGAAGGTGCCCCGGCCCTGGGTCATGGAGCGGAGCTGGTTCACGTATCCGAACATCCGGGCCAGGGGCACCTTGGCGCGCAGCACGCGGGCCCCGGCCCGCATCTCCAGGCCCGTGATCTCGCCCCGCCGGCTGCTCAGATCGCCCTGCACGGCCCCGACGAAGTCCTCCGGGGCGACGACCTCGACGTCCATGATCGGCTCGAGGAGCACGGGATCGGCCAGGCGCAGGGCCTCGCGCATGCCGAGCGAGCCGGCCACCTTGAAAGCCCGCTCCGAGGAGTCCACCTCGTGAGCCTGCCCGTCCAGCAGCCGCACGGAGACGTCGACCACCGGGTAGCCGGCCAGGCTGCCGCTGTGTGTGACCTCCTGGCAGCCCTGGCGCACGGCGTCGACGTACTCGCCGGGAACGGCCCCGCCCTTGACGGCCGACTCGAAGTGGAAGTCCGAGCCGGGCTCGCCGGGCCCCACCTCCAGCTTCACGACCGCGAAGTCGCCCGAGCCGCCGCTCTGCTTGATATGACGCCCCTCGGCCACGACCGTCTTGGTGACGGTCTCCTTGTAGGAGACCTGGGGCTTGCCGATGTTCGCGTCCACGGCGAACTCGCGCAGCATGCGATCGCTCACGATCTCCAGGTGCAGCTCCCCCATGCCGGAGATCAGGGTCTGCCCCGTCTCGGCGTCCACGGAGACGCGGAAGGAGGGATCCTCCTGGCTCAGCCGCTCCAGGGCCTGGGAGAGCTTGTCCATGTCGGCCTTGGTCTTGGGCTCGATGGCGATCGAGAGAACGGGATCCGGAAAGTCGAGAGACTCGAGCTGGATGGGATGCTGGGGATCGCAGAGGGTCTCTCCGGTGACGACCTGCTTGAGGCCGACCACCGCCGCGATCTCGCCGGCCCCCACCTCCTGGACTTCGTTGCGCTTGTTGGCGTGCATCAGCAGCAGGCGCCCGATGCGCTGCTTGCGGCCGCGGTTGGCCACCAGCACCTGCTGGCCCGTCTTCACGTTGCCCGAGTAGACCCGAATGTAGGCCAGGTGACCCACGTGCTTGTCGCTCGCGAGCTTGAAGGCCAGGGCCGCGAAGGGCTCGCGGGGGTCGGCCTTGCGCTGCTGCAGCTCTTCGCTGCCCGGGCGCGTCCCCTCCACGGGCGGAACGTCGAGGGGCGAGGGCAGGTAGTCGAGGATGGCGTCGAGGAGGGGCTGGATGCCCTTGTTCTTGAAGGCCGATCCGCAGAGAACGGGGACCAACTGGAGGCGCAGGGTGGCCTCGCGAAGGGCCTTGCGCAGGGCGTCGGCCGGCACCTCCTCGTCGTTCAGGAAGCGGGCGGCCACATCCTCGTCGAACTCGGCCACGGCCTCGACCACCGCCTCGCGCCGGCGCGCCACCTCCTCCCGGAGCTCCTCCGGAACCTCGACCTCCTCGAAGCGCGCCCCGAGCGACTCGTCGTCCCAGATCCGCGCGCGCTGGCTCAGCAGGTCGACCAGCCCGCGAAAGCCGTCCTCGCTGCCGATCGGGAGCTGGAGCAGCACCGGGCGCGCTGCCAGCCGCTCCTCGATCATATCGATGCAGCGCTGCAGGTCGGCGCCGACGCGATCGAGCTTGTTGACGAAGGCAAAGCGCGGCACGCCGTACTTGTCGGCCTGCCGCCAGACCGTCTCCGACTGGGGCTCCACACCCGCCACGCCGTCGAAGACCGCGATGGCGCCGTCCAGGACGCGCAGCGAGCGCTCCACCTCGATGGTGAAGTCGACGTGGCCCGGCGTGTCGATGATGTTGATGCGGTGGTCCTTCCAGAAGCAGGTCGTGGCGGCCGAGGTGATGGTGATGCCCCGCTCCTGCTCCTGCTCCATCCAGTCCATGGTCGCGGCGCCGTCATGGACCTCTCCAGTCTTGTGAATCCGCCCGGTGTAGAACAGGA
>CAZYOL010000415.1:0-2129 GCA_964649065.1 uncultured Spirochaetales bacterium | reverse complement strand
GATCGAGACGAATATATTGGAAGAACCGCTGAAGACGCCGATAGCGCGAGGCGTGTGTAAGCGGCGGTGCAAAAGTCGGCCAGTGGAGCGGCGGCATTGTGCTGCCGCGTGGCGGAGTAATAACCGGCCACTGGTTAGGCTGATCTTTTCCGAGACGGGGGGATCGGCGGGGGATGTATGCGGTGGAGACTTATACCGCGGTCAGACAGTTCGTTTTTGTTGAGGGTAGGAGCCGTCGCGAGGCCGCCAGTGTTTTCGGCCTGAGCCGTGACACGATTTCGAAGATGTGCCGGTTTTCGGCGCCTCCGGGTTATGTTCGGTCGAAGCCGCCGGGCAAGCCGAAGCTGGGCCCGCTGATTCCGGTCATCGATGCCATTCTGGCGTCGGATGCGACGGCGCCGCCGAAGCAGCGGCACACAGCTCAACGGATTTTCGAACGCCTCAAGACAGAGCACGGTTTTACCGGCGGCTATACGGTGGTGAAGGACTATGTCCGGATCGCCAAAGGCCGAAGCCGGGAGACCTTTGTTCCGCTGGCGCATCCGCCCGGTCAGGCGCAGGTGGATTTTGGCGAGGCGATCGGCGTGATCGGTGGCGTGCGCCGGAAGCTGCATGTGTTCTTCATGGATGTTCCGCACTCGGATGCTCCGTTTATGAAGGCCTATCCGGCTGAGACCACAGAAGCGTTTCTGGACGGCCACGTCAGCGCCTTTTCCTTCTTCGGCGGCATCCCGCAATCAATTCTGTATGACAATCTATGGACGCCCTCCGCTGCAAGGTGATTTGTTGGCGCTTGGCGGCTTGGGATGCATGAATCTATCCGGCCTGTTGGTGGAGCGATCATGCTCCTGGCCTTGATGGGATCCGCCACTTCTGACCTCATAACACCAGCGGCCTCGAAGGCCTTGTCATAGATCAGGTTCCGAAGCTGCGGTCCGTGCCGTTGCGCCATCAATGTCTACCTCGCTCTCATTGCCGCTTCGGCGGCAATCCTCCAGCCGCCGTCTATTCAGACAGCAGCATAATTCTCTTTACGGGTCAGCAGTGCCCAGGCGATCCGTGCCGTCTTGTTGGCAAGTGCTACTAAAGCCTTGTTGAAGCCGCGGCGTTCTACGATTGCCTTCAGCCAAGCCGTCCGGCGATCATTATGCTTGGCGAGGCGACTGACGACAGATCGCGCACCGTGGATCATCTGCGTGCGCAGATAATGGTTCGCACGCCGGCCGATACCGCCGAGTCTTGGTTTCCCGCCGGTGGTATATTGCCTCGGAACCAAGCCAATCCAGGCGGCAAGTTCTCTCCCGGAATGAAAGTGCTGGGCATCATCGACGCTGGCCACGAGGGCGGTCGCGATGATCGGCCCTACGCCCGGCAAGGCCGCGAGTCGGCGGCAATCGTCGTTATCACGACAGATCGCGGCAATCTTCTTATCAAGCTTGCTGACACGGGCATTGACGTCGTGCAATTGGTCAAGGAGCCCGCTGAACAGTTCGCACCCCAGATTGGACAGTTCGGCTTGTGCGATCGCCTCCGCGGCTTGTGCAACGAATCGCCACGCCCCTTGGGGCAATACGATACCGTACTCGGCCAAAAGACCGCGGGTGTGGTTGATGAGCGAAGTCCGTTGAACAATCAGACGCTCACGGACACGGTGCAGCGATTGCAGATCCTGCTGATCGATCGACTTTACTGGCACGAAGCGCATGGTCGGTCGTGTTGCGGCCTCGTATATGGCCTCCGCATCGACAGCGTCGTTCTTCGATCCTCGAACGAACGGCTTGACGAACCGTGGGTTGATCAGCAGCACTTTCCGATTTTCCGCTTTGAACCGGCGACCCCAGTGATGGGCGCTTGCACAGGCCTCCATCGCAACTATCGTTGGGGCGAGTGCGGCTACCGCTTCTGCGAGCTTGGCACGGCTCACCTTGCGCGAGATGATCACACCATCAAAATCGACGCCATGCAGATGAAACGATTGTTTGCCCAGATCGATTGCCAGCAAATCCATAGTCATGTTTTCCTCCTTCGGGTTGTCCGCCTATCGTGGCAGGAAAGCGGAAGGCGTCCATCCCATAATACCAAACTGGCGGTGGCGAAGATTTGTGGCGACGGCAAGCGGGAGCGCACAC
>CAZYOL010000414.1:0-2158 GCA_964649065.1 uncultured Spirochaetales bacterium | reverse complement strand
GGCTTCGTTTCCGCTTCGGGCTCCAGGCTCGCGCCTGCACCAAACACCTATCGGGACTCTCGCTGCGAGGTCGCTGTGCCTCGCGTCCCAGAAACTCGTCCGTGCCCTCGCTCGTCCATTCAAGTTCGGCCTGGCTCGCTGGCCAGTTGGTCGCGGGCTCGAGAGAGGGGCAGAGCGTCGGAAGGAGCGCACGGCGGCGCTCCGCGCAGCTCGGAGGGGAGGTGGGCCTCCAATCAAGGCGTCCGGATACCGGGTCCGTCCAGCGGGACCGTTGCCCCGTTCGCCGGGCTCGACCCTTCCTTCGGCTCCAGTTGGACGGCTGGATCGCCCACCTCCGCTCCTTCACATCGTTCCGGCCAGGAAGCGCTGCATGTCGAAGACGCGCTCCTTCGCGAGCAGGGTGTAGACGGTCCGGCCGAGCTTCGCGGCCAGGATCGAGAGCGCCTTGGCCTTGCCGTGCCGGCCCGCGAGTGTTCGCAGGTGCTTCTGGCCTTCGCTGTTGTTGCGAAGGAAGAGGGCGGCGGCCTCCGAGAAGGCCCACTTCAGGTGGACGTTGCCGATCTTGGCGCCGCCGGTGCCGAGCTTCTTGCCCGCCGAGCTGTGGTCGCACTTCACGAGCCTCGCGTAGGAGAGGAAGTCCTGGACTCTCGGGAAGCGATGGATGTCGTGGATCTCGTAGAGGATCGTGAGCGCCAGGATCTTGCCGATCCCGGGGACGGAGCGGAGCCGGTGGTAGGCCTGTGGGTCATGCTGCTTCGCTCTCCGCTCGAGATGGAGCTGGAGATCCGAGATGACGCGGTCGTAGTGCTCGACGAGCATGAAGTCGATCTCCATGCTCTTGCGGGCATCGGGCTCGGCGAAGGCTTCTGCGACGCCCTCGCGGTTGGCCTTGTAGGCGATCTTGGCGCTGGGGACTGGGAGGTTGTACTGGTGGTGCGTGTTCTGGATGTGGGCAAGGAGGTTGCCTCGTCGCCGGACGAGATGCAGCCGTCTCCGAAGCAGGTCCCGGGTAGCTCTCATCTCGGGCGGGTAGACGTAGGCCTTCGGGAGGGTCCCGCCGCGAAGCAGCGTGGCGATCTTGAAGGCGTCGATCTTGTCGTTCTTGGCCTTGGCGCCGTGGATGGCCTTCATGTAGAGGGCATGGCCGAGGACGAACTCGATGCCTTCCCTTCGGCAGAGATCGGCGAGCCCATACCAGGTGAACATGCACTCGACGGCAACGACAAGGGCGTCGCGGTAGGGAGCCACGGCCGCGAGGAAAGGCTCGGGGTGGCTGCGGAGGTTCTTGTGCAGGAGCACCTCGCCCTCTCGGTCGAGGATGCAGAGGTACATGGTCTTGGCGTGCAGATCGATCCCGCAGTAGTGGGTGTGCGTCTTGGTATAGAATCGCATGGGTCCTCTCCTGGAACAGTTGGTGGTGATGCACCAACCAGCCTACGCCGAGTGGCGTAGGCACAGGAGGGGGCCTGGATGAGGATCAAGGGCTTGCAGCTGACAACGAACAGCTCGCTTTAGTCGACCGTGGTAGCATTCTGGCGTCGGGCCCCTCTGCCACGGCGCTGGCGGTCAGCGCTGTTCGTTGCAGCTGAAGCCCATGTCCGTTGGCCGGCGTGGGCTATGTCGCTTCGCCAGGGCCGGGGGGCCGTCCCTCGAAGGTCGGAAGATTCCCCTGAATCTCATGCCACGCTGCCTTCTGCTCCACGAAGGCGTGGCGGAACTCTCGCGTCCCAGGGTCGTCGTCGAGCACCCCCGGGTTCAGAATCACGAAGCCCGAGGCTTCAATCTCGCAGGGGAGCGGCGACCCACACTGCTCGCAGAACGCGCGCCGGTATCTCGGAGGCTCGCTGAGCAGCGGCGCCTCATACATACGAACTCGCCCACTTCCGCGAAGCCATCTGAGCCCGTTCGCTGGAGCAAGCATCTCGGGCGCGGCCGCACTTCCTGTCGCCTTCCGGCAGCGCACCGCATGGCACAGCTGGATCGGTGTGAGATCGCCCTCGACCACAAACGCCACCTCACCACACAAGCAACTCCCGCGAACCATTTCGGACCTCCCAAGAGAGCGTAAGCGTTACACGGCGGCCCGACGCACGCCGCCAACAAGATGAGATGAGAAGGCCAGCCTCCTGAACGCAGTACCGTGAGGTCTGCAAACGGA
>CAZYOL010000413.1:1648-2169 GCA_964649065.1 uncultured Spirochaetales bacterium | reverse complement strand
CGGTACGCGTCGCCGCGGTCGAGGCGCTCGCCTTTGCCGAGCCCGGCGACCCGCGCGCCGTCGCCGAGCTGCTCGAGGCGCTGCGCGACGAGAGCAGCGACGTTGTGGTGGCGGCCCTCGACTCGCTCGGTGTGGTCGGGGACGGAAGCGTCCTGCCCGAGCTGCGGCCGCTGCTGTCCCACCCGGACGAGGAGGTCCGGGTGGCGGCCGAGGTCGCGATCGGCTGGCTCGAGGTCGGCGAGGACTAGCCGCGGGCCTCAGCCGGAGGCGCGCACCCGGGAGGCCTTGAGGCGGGCCTTGCCGTCCTCGACGACCACCCGGAAGCGGAACTGGGCGTCTCCGTAGCGCTCGCGCAGCCGCGCGGTCTGCCGGTCGACCAGCGCCTCGAGCTTCTCGCGCGACAGGCTCTTCACGTCCTGTCCGCAGGCCGCCCGGGCGTCGCGGTAGGCCTCGAAGAGATCGGGCGCATCGCCCTGGCGGCGCGGGGGCGCGCGCCGCGCGCCCCCGAAACGGCCACGGCG
>CAZYOL010000413.1:0-1638 GCA_964649065.1 uncultured Spirochaetales bacterium | reverse complement strand
CGCGACCGGCCCTTCCCGCCCTGCCCGCTGGCCGCCCGGGCGGCGGGGCTGGCCGCTACGAGGTCGGCGGCGGCGCGCCGGCGGCGCGGCGGCGCCGCCGCGCCGCCCTGATCGCGCCCGTGCAGCTTCGCCTTGAAGCGGTGCCGCACGTAGGTCCCCGCCTCGATCTGGCGCAGGGTCTCGTCCCAGCGCCGCTTGTAGGCCTGGAAGCGCGAGCACAGGCTGCTGAACTTGAAGCGCATCGCCGTGTTCTGGATGGCGCTGTTCGAGTACTGGGTGACGACCTTCTGGACCTCACCGCGCAGCAGGACGGGCTCCCGCGGGCGCGTGCCCAGGAAGTAGCGCTCGTAGTCCAGCTTCAGCTGGTTGAGCTTCACCTCGAGGATCTTGAGATCCTCATCCATCGACACGCGAAGGCTCATCGACCGCCCCGGAGGGCGTCTTGAGGTAGCCTCGGGTCGTGGAGCGACAGCTCCTCACAGGGGGTGTGCTGCTCGATCCCGAGGCCGCGGCGCCGCGGCCGGGCAGTCTGTTGGTCGCCGGCGAGCGGATCGAGGCGGTGCTGGGCCCGCAGGAGGCGCCGCCCGCCGACGCGCGCCCCGTCGAGCTCGGCGGCGCCGGCGTCGCCCCCGGCTTCCTCGACCTCCACTACCACGGCGGGCTGGTGTTCGCGCGGGACGAGGACTTCGAGTCGGCGTTGCGCGCGGACTGCGTGCGGCTGGTGCGCACGGGCACGACGGCCTTCCTGGCCACCACGGTGGCGTGGCCGAGCCAGCGGCTGGCGGATCGCGTCGGCCGCCTGGCGGGGCTGCTGCCCGAGCTGCAGCGGGCCGGCGCGCGTCCCCTCGGACTCCACCTGGAGGGCCCCTGGATCGAGCCCCGCGCCGCCGGGGCCCAGCCGGGCGCTGCGATCCGACCGATCGAGATGGAAGAGGTGCGGCAGGTGCTGAGCCGCGGCGCCGGCAGCGTGCGCATGGTGACCTTGGCGCCGGAGCTGGCCGGGGCAGAGGAGCTGTGCCGGGCCCTGGCGCGCAGCGATGTGGTCCCGGCCCTGGGCCACAGCCAGGCCGACGCGGCCAGCGTGGAGCGGGCGGTCGGCGAGGGGGCCCGCCACGTCACGCATCTCTTCAACGCCATGGCTCCGCTTCACCACAGAAGCCCTGGCCTGGTCGGCGCGGCGCTGGCCGACGACCGGCTGAGCTGCGACCTGATCGCCGACGGGGCTCATGTGGCGCCCTCGGTGGTGAAGCTCGCCTGGCGCGCCAAGGGCGAGGGCCTGTCGCTGATCAGCGATGCCCTGGCTCCCGACGCGGCGGGCACCGGCTTCGGCTCGGGCCAGCTGTGCGACGACGGGGTGGCGCTGCGGCTGCCCGACGGGACGCTGGCCGGGAGCTGCCTCGGCCTCGACCGGGCGCTGCGAAATCTGCGCGCCTGGACCGGGGCCCCGCTGCTCGAGGCCGTGGCCGCCTGCACGCTGCGCCCGGCGAGGCTGCTGGGCGTCGAGGCGCGGCACGGCACGCTGCGGCCCGGGGCCCGCGCCGACCTGGTGCTGCTCGGCGACGACGGCACCCTGCGAGCCACCTGGATCGGCGGCAGGCCCGCCTTAGGAGGTCGCCCGGGGTCGGCCGCTCAGGGCCC
>CAZYOL010000412.1:0-2170 GCA_964649065.1 uncultured Spirochaetales bacterium | reverse complement strand
CGTCGGGGCCCAGGTACTCCGGACCGCCGATCTCGTAGAGCAGCTGCGAGGTGACGGTCCCGATCGAGACCTCGCCCCCGGTGCCGTCGTGCTTGCCGATCACCGAGGAGCCGTCGGCGGCGATCTCGGCCCAGGGAAAGCCCACGCGTTCCATCCCCGGCACCTCGGTGAAGAAGGAGTAGTTGCCGCCGGTGGCCTGGGTGCCGCACTCGATCACGTGGCCGGCCGCCACGGCGCCGGCCAGGGCGTTCCAGTCGTCGCGCTGCCAGCCGTGGTGCCAGGCGGCGGGGCCGCAGACCACCGCCGCGTCGGTCACGCGGCCGGTCACGACCACGTCGGCTCCCTGGCGCAGCGCCTCGACCACGCCCCAGCAGCCCAGGTAGGCGTTGGCGGTGAGGTAGCCGGAGACGTCCTTCAAGGGATCGCCGGTCTCGAAGTGGGTGAGCTGGTTGGCGGCCACCAGCTCGTCGAGGCGGGGCACCAGATCGTCGCCGCGCACGTAGGCGATGCGGGGCGAGAGGCCCAGCCTGGCGGCCGCCTCCGCCACGGCCTCGGCCGCGCCGTCCGGATCGAGACCGCCGGCGTTGGAGACCACGCGGATGCCGCGCTCCAGGCAGGTCCCCAGCACCTGCTCCATCTGGGTGACGAAGGTGCGCGCGTAGCCGCCGCCGGGCCGCTTGAGGCGGGTGCGCGCCAGGATCAGCATCGTGAGCTCCGCCAGCCAGTCGCCGGTCAGCACGTCGATCGGACCGCCCTCGACCATCTCGCGGGCGGCCGACAGGCGGTCTCCGAAGAACCCCGAGCAGTTGGCGATGCGGATCGGCTGGGCCATCAGGCTCCTCCTTCGCTGGCCTCCGTCTCTTCGACCACCAGCAGCACGGCACCGTTCTCGACCTGGTCGCCGACGACCACGCGGAGCGCAGCGACCCGACCGTCCTCCGGCGCCCTGAGCGGGTGCTCCATCTTCATGGCCTCGAGCACCACCAGGGTCTGGCCCGCACGCACCAGGTCGCCCTCGGCCACCCGCAGCTCGATCACCTTGCCGGGCATGGGTGCCACCAGGCCGCCCCGGTCTGCGCTGGCGCCGGGAGGCTCGAAGCGGGGACGCAGCCTCAGCTCGGCGTCGCCGCGCGAGCTCTGCACCACCAGGCGATCCTGCGCGCGGCTGATGCGCGAGCGCAGGCGACGGCCCTCGATCTCCACGTCGATGCCGCGCTCGTCGCAGTGATGGATGCGCGCCTGCGAGCCGTCGCCCAGGCGGAAGCTCCCGTCGCGCTGCGCGCGGTAGCGGATCTCCAGCTCGCGCTCGCCGTGGCTCAGGACCGCGCAGGAGTCGGGCAGGCGCGCGTTGCGCCAGCCGCTGGGCGCGGAGGCCAGCACCTGCGCCTCGGCGCGGCGCCGGGCCTGCAGCCACAGCGCCGCCGCGCTCGCGGCGCGCTGCAGCTCCGCGTCGGAGAGCTGCAGCGAGCGGGGGGGCTTCACGCGATCGATGAAGTCGGTGGTGGTCGCGCCCGCCAGGAACTCGGAGCTGCGCAGCGTCGCGACCAGGAAGTCGCGATTGGTGACGACCCCGCCCAGGTGCAGGCGCTCCAGGGCCAGGGCGAGGCGGCCGGCCCCCGCGGCGCGGGTCGGGGCGTGGGCGATCACCTTGGCGAGCATGGGATCGAAGGAGACCCCGATGCGCGAGCCCGCCTCGACCCCGGAGTCCCAGCGAACCGCCGGCTCCGGCGCCGGCTCGAAGGCCAGCAGCTGCCCGGTCGCGGGCAGGAAGCCCGCCTCCGGATCCTCGGCGTAGAGCCGCGCCTCGACCGCCGCGCCGGCGAAGGACAGGGCCTCCTGGCCGTAGCCCAGGGCCTCGCCGGCGGCGATGCGCAGCTGCTCGCGCACCAGGTCGACGCCGGTCACCGCCTCCGTCACCGGGTGCTCGACCTGCAGGCGCGTGTTCACCTCCAGGAAGAAGAAGTCCCCGGTCTCGTCGTCGAGCAGGAACTCCACGGTGCCCGCCGACTCGTAGCCGAGGGCCCGCGCCAGCGAGAGGGCGGCCTCGCCCATGGCCGCGCGCAGCGGCGCCTCGACCCGCGGCGACGGCGACTCCTCCAGGATCTTCTGGTGGCGACGCTGGATCGAGCACTCGCGCTCGCCGAGGTGCACGAGCCGACCGTAGCGGTCG
>CAZYOL010000411.1:0-2171 GCA_964649065.1 uncultured Spirochaetales bacterium | reverse complement strand
TCGCTGCGCGCTTCCAGAGTCTGACTTCGCTCGGCTGCGCCTCGCTGCGCGCTTCGCTTGCCGGGGCGGCTGCGCGTGAGGGCCGGGGGCGCCGGGCGCGCGGAATGGAGGGCGCCCGTGCGGCTCGCCGGGATGCGCGGTTTCTGCGCCCGACGCTGAGCACGCCGGCGCGCCCCGGCCGCTCGCGCGCCAACGGAGTACCGACTTCGCTCGCCTGCGGCTCGCTGCGCGCCCGCTTCGCGGGCTTGCCTTGACTTCGAGGGCTCGGCGCTGGCATTCTTCGGGCGCGAATCGACTCGCGCGTCAACCCAGCGATGCGCCGCAGCGAGGAGACCCCCAGACATGGCCGAAGAGACTGCAGCCGGCTCCGCGCCCCTCCCGGTGGTTCCCTACCTGAAGATCCCCGAGTCCGGAGATCCCTACCTCGAAGGCCAGGAGTGCCAGAGCTGTGGGGCGATCTTCCTCGGCGAGCGCAGCGTCTGCGCGAAGTGCGGAGCGCGCGACCAGATGAAGGCCAAGCGCCTCTCCAACCGGGGAGATCTCTACGTCTTCTCGATCGTGCACCGCTCCTTCCCGGGCATCGAGGTGCCCTACGTCTCGGCGATCGTCGACCTCGAGGGCGGCGGCACCGTCAAAGGCAACCTGGTCGGCATCGAGCCCTCGCCGGAGCACGTCAAGATGGGCATGCCGGTCGACGTGATCTACCAGATCGCGCCCCGCAAGGACCGGGACGGCAACGAGTACCTCACCTACTACTTCCAGCCCCGCGGCTAGCGGGAGAGAGTCACAGGAGCACCTCGATGAGCGACGTCTACATCCTCGGCATCGACATGATCCGCTTCGGCCGCTTCCCGGACCGGGGTGTGCCGGAGCTCGGCGCCGAGGCCGCGCTGCTGGCCCTGGACGACGCGGGCCTGACCATCCAGGACATGCAGGCCCTCTACTGCGGGAATCTGCTCCAGGCGAGCGCCATGGTGGGCCAGCGCATCCTCCAGGAGATCGGCCAGACCGGCGTGCCGGTGGTGAACACGGCCAACGCCTGTGCCACCGGAGCCACGGCCTTTCGCGAGGCCTGGACGGCGGTCAAGGCCGACATCTACGACCTCGTCCTGGTGGTCGGGGTGGAGCAGATGGGCAAGGCGGGGCTGCTCGGGGGGGGCGGCGGGAGCCGCGGCATCCCCAAGGAGGGGCTGCTGGGCTCGAGCCTCATGCCGGCCGTCTTCGCCGAGGCGGGCATGGAGCACGCGCGAAAGTACGGAACCACCTTCGAGCAGTTCGCCCAGGTCTCGGTCAAGAACCACGAGCACTCCACGCGCAACCCGAAGTCGATGTACCGCAAGGAGACTCCGATCGAGGAGGTGATGAACGCCGAGATGATCGCCTATCCGAACACCAAGCTGATGTGCTCGGTGAACGTGGACGGGGCGGCGGCGGCGGTCATCGCCTCCGAGAGGAAGGCCCGGGAGCTCGGCATGAGCCGGGCCGTGAAGGTCGGGGCCTCGGTGCTGACCAGCGACCCCTGGCAGGAGCGCGACCTGGTCATGCCCGACGTCAACACCTGCACGCGCTCGGCCGCCCGGCAGGCCTACGAGATGGCGGGAATCGGCCCGCAGGACCTCGACCTCGTCGAGCTGCACGACTGCTTCGCGACCGCGGAGGTCCTGCACTACGAGAACCTCGGGCTGTGCGGCGATGGCGAGGCGGCCAAGCTGATCGACGAGCGGCAGACCTGGCACGGCGGCCGCATCCCCGTGAACGTCTCCGGCGGCCTGCTCTCGAAGGGCCATCCGCTCGGGGCGACCGGCGTCGCCAACATCTACGAGGTCTCGACCCATTTGAGAGGCGAGGCCGGCGAGCGCCAGGTGGAAGGGGCCAAGGTGGGCCTCACGCACGTGATCGGCCTCGGAAGCGCCTGCGGCATCCACATCCTCGAGAAGGTCGCCTAGGACGTCCCGGACGGCGCTCGGCGCAGGCGTTGGATGAAGGGGCCCCGCGCCCAAAACAACAAAAAGCCGGGGGGGTGGGCGGGGGTGCGGGGGTGGCTTCGCTGGCCTGTGCCATCTCTGCTGTATCCGTTTCCATCGCCATATCGTCGGTCGTGTCCGCGCTCTTCTCGGTATCAACCGGAGCGTCGGCACTGCTGCTGGAATCCGAACCACGATTGCCTAAGA
>CAZYOL010000410.1:0-2172 GCA_964649065.1 uncultured Spirochaetales bacterium | reverse complement strand
GGAGGTCGCGCAGCGCTGGGCGATCTGGCGCGAGGAGAAGGCGCGCCGGCGCGCCGACGACCAGGGGCAGGGGATCAACTCGGCCGCGCTGTTCGACTCGCTCACCCGCATGGTGGCGCCCGATGCCATCATGCCCGTGGATGTGGGGAACAACACCTACTCGTTCGGCCGCTACTTCGAGTGCGACCGGCACGCGGTGCTCATGTCGGGCTACCTGGGATCGATCGGCTTCGCCTTCCCGGCCTCACTGGGCGCCTGGTGCGCGACACAGGAGGCGGACACGCCCTTCTCCGGCCGCTCGGTCGTCTCGATCTCGGGAGACGGCGGCTTCGGCCAGTACCCGTTCGAGATCACGACCGCGGTCAAGTACCAGATGAACGTCACTCACGTGCTCCTGCACAACGACGAGCTCGGCAAGATCTCGAAGGAGCAGCGGGTCGGGCAGTGGCCCGTCTGGGAGACCTCGCTGCACAACCCGAGCTTCGCGGCCTTCGCCGAGCAGTGCGGGGCGAAGGGCGTGCGGATCGACGCCGTAGACGGCCTCGATGCCGGTATTCGAGAGGCGCTGGACCATCCCGGGCCGGCGCTGGTCGAGGTCATGTGCGATGCCAACCTCGTGTGAGCGAGTCGGAGATCGATGAGGGCGCCCAGGCGCGCGCTCGTCGAGCTCGTCGGGCTGCGACAGAGCGGTCCCGAGCAGCCCGATGAGGCGCGCGCGGCGGGGCGCCTCGTCCGCCCATCCGTCGCTCCGGTCGCCCGCCGATCGTCGAGCGCCGCGCCGCTCTCGTGCACGAGGCGCCCGATGAACCGCTCGATCGGACGTGCGCGGCCTGCCCTGATACGCTCGCCGGTCATGGGGACGAAGCTGGAGCCCGGGCGCGCCTCGGAGACCGACTCGAGCACCGAGGAAGCGGCGGAGGAGCGTCGCCTCGTCGCCCGGCTGCGTGCCGGCGACGAAGCCGCCTTCGAAGAGCTCGTTCGTGGACACGGCCCACGGCTCCTGGTCGTCGCACGACGCATCGTGCGAAACGAAGAAGACGCCCGGGACTGTGTCCAGGAGGCGTTCGCCGCCGCCCATCGCAAGCTCTGCGGGTTCGAGGAGCGATCGCGCCTCGCCACATGGCTTCGCAGGATCGTCACGAACAGCGCGCTGATGAAGCTGCGGGCGCAGCGCTCTCGACCCGAGGAGCCGATCGAGCAGGCGCTCCCGAAGTACGACCGGTACGGCTACCTCGAAGGGCCCATCGACACGAACTCGCTGGGGGCCGATGAGCTGCTCGATCAGGCCGGTGCGAGGAAGAAGGTGCGGGATGCCATCGAAGGCCTACCCGATTCCTACCGCACGATCCTGCTCCTGCGGGACATCGAGGGGGTCGATACCGAGGAGGCTGCGAGCGCGCTCGGCATCACGCCCGGGGCGGCCAGGGTCCGACTCCACCGCGCCCGAACAGCCCTCAAGGCCGCGCTCGAGGGCCTGTTCGAATGAGGGGTCGAATCGGAGAGGTCGCGCTTCGCGTGTTTCTGCGCATGATGGGTCGGCACGACGAGGCCGGACCATTCAAGAAGCAGCTGGGGGCGCTGTTCCTCCGGCACTTCCCGGGTCAGCTCACCTGCTCGGCCTTCGAGGGCTTCATCTACGACTATCACGAGGGCAGGCTCACGCCGAGGCAGCAGCGGACGTTCGACCTGCACATGCGGGTCTGCCCAATGTGCGCAGTGCACTTCCGATCCTACGTCCGGTCGATCGAGCTCGGTCAGAAGGTCTGCGACGAAGACGACGAGCTGCCGGAGGGCATACCGGAAGAGCTCGTGGGTGCGATCCTGAGCGCGGTCAGGACTCGCTGATGCGGCGCCCCTGCCGATGGCCGCAGAGCACACCCGACGAGGACTCGGTCGTCGTCAGGGGCCACCGTACCGCCATCCACGGCTCGAACCTTCGACACGGATGAAGTCGGTCGGGATCCTGGCCGCATCACGGATGCCACAACGCGCTAGCCTCGTTATTGCCGCAGCGGAGAGGTGGCCGAGCGGTTGAAGGCAGCGGTCTTGAAAACCGCCAGGGCGCAAGCCCTCGTGGGTTCGAATCCCACCCTCTCCGCCAGCTTTCTCGCCACGGCCGGCGTGGAGCGCCGGAGCGAGCCCGCCCGAAGAGGCAAGGATCGGCCCGCAGGG
>CAZYOL010000409.1:0-2183 GCA_964649065.1 uncultured Spirochaetales bacterium | reverse complement strand
GGTGAGGGGGGCTTCGATAAGCAGGCGTGAACGTCAGTGAACAGGGGCAAAAGGCCGTTTGCCCTTGATCGACGCTTCGCAGACAGAATGGGAGATGTCACGGCAAATAAGGGGTCGATCGCGGAAAGTATCGAAAAATGATACTTTGTGCGTGCGAATTCGATCGCGAGCGGCATCGCGCCTCTTAGCCAGGAAGCGATTAATTGTCGATGACGCGGGTAATCATGGCGTCCAGGTCCGGTTTCTGGTCCTTGCGCAACAATGCGGTGAGATCGCCAATATCATAGTCCCCGCCACCTCTGACGCGTTCGGCGAAGCGGTCACAGTCAAGCCCCGGACCGCCGCTCTTCCATAGCTGAGGGCGTGCGAGCGGTCGGCCGGCGATCTCCGACAGATCGTGCAGGTCGCAGGTTTGAGCGGCAGTCGATTGAATTAATCCTGCCCGATCTGCCCCACTGCAATAACCTGCATAACGGGCGTCTCGCGCGTGCTTACCCGAAGCTTGATAATGATTTCAGCGTTTTGTGCGAGCGTGCCGCCGTCAAACAGGCAATGCGAGGAAGTATTCTTACTAGTAAATTCAGTTTTCAGTGTGTACGGTCCTAAACCGCGACGGCAATTGCTGTCATGCTGCATACTTTACGAGGGACGTCGTCAAAAGAATTAAGCGCCAAAGGTTGCTTTGTGTAGCTTTGGTATCGATAGCTGCAATTGGCCATTGTGGGTGCAAATTTCTCTGATGATCTCGGTCTGATCCGCTAGCAGTGTAGTGAGTACGCTATGGATTGTCATTTTTCCAGCCCCGAAGGCATTTCTCAATGCCTGAAGTTAATCGCCCCTTGGTTTGAAGTTGTTGTGGGCATTCTCCAGATCACAATCGTTGCTGCCGTCGGCTCGCTGATCTGGGTAATTCGGCGATGGCGCAAGGAAAGCGAGCACTGGGAACTGGAGAAAGGTGATCTTACCGCGAAACTGAATCTTGCCGAACGAGTTGCCCGTGTCGCGGAACGGGAACGCGATACACTCCAGAGAAGTGCAGATCGGATCTCGGATACGGAAAGTCGGGCAGCGATTACCGAGTTACGCCGGCAGTTGAGGGGCGTACAGGACGTCGCGAAGACGGATGCCGCCGATTTCTGGTCACGGCCAATCACGCAGAAATTGCCGACGATTCTAGGTCCAGACTTGAACGTTTATGCATGCCAATTGGCGCAAAGTATTCCGATCATCCTGTTCGCCAATCAGAAAGGCGGGGTAGGAAAAACAACAACGGCAGCCAATATCGGTGCCTATTGGGCGGCTCAAGGGAGGCGGGTGCTCCTCATAGATCTCGACTATCAAGGCTCATTGACGCATTTGGCGCGTTTTCAGACCGGAGACCAAAGACCAGTCGTTAATGCGGTTGTCTCCAGATGGATCGAGGGAAACGAGCCGGTTGATTTTCCAGGAACCATTGCAGGGATTGCGAACAAGCTGGATTACGTCGGATGCGGCTATGCTTTCGAAACTTTGGAACGCCAGCTTGAATATTCGTGGGTGCTCGGGAGCGAGGAAATTGACGTCCGCTACCGGCTAGCCGCCGTGCTGCAAACTCAGTTCATTCAGCGCGGCTACGACTGCGTGATCTTGGATGCGCCGCCGCGTTTGACAACCGGCTTCATTAACGGATTCGGCGCAGCAACCCACCTGTATGTACCAACTGTTGTCGATCGGCTGAGCATTACTGCCGTGCGCAACTTTGCGGCGGTGTTTGCAAAGCTACAACCGCAAGTGAATCCCGCACTGCAGCTTACGGGGGTGATTGGAACGATGACGTGGGTGAATCGCCTGGCAAACAACGTCCAAGATTTTGCCGTTCAGGTTGATACGCAATTACAAGCAATACTAAAAAAAGATCAATCCTATTTCATTCGCAAAGCTGTGATCAAACGAGAAGCGAGCATTACGCATTGTCCAGGAATCGCTTACTTAAAAGAGGATTCAACCCGGCCAATGTTCGAGCGGCTCGGGGCGATCATGAACCTGCAGGTTTTCGGGAGGAAGCCCAATGGCAGAGTTGCTAACCGTGCAAGCACTGAAAAAGTTGAATCGCTTGCTCTCGAATTACACTAACGGCGGCGCTGCTGACATTGATCGTATTATAGCGTCATTCGCTGCTGTGAAAGGGTAATCGGTTGTCCAGA
>CAZYOL010000408.1:0-2213 GCA_964649065.1 uncultured Spirochaetales bacterium | reverse complement strand
CTGTTCCAGGGCTGCGAGCCGGTCTGCGCCGAGCCCTGCCCACAGGGCGGGCAGCCCTGCAACGATCCTGGGCAGGATTCGAGCAACGGCGTTCTCGATCGGGCCTTTTCGAGCCCGTACTGCACCATTCGGCTCGGCACGCAGCTTGCTCTCCAAGGGTCTGGCGCGGGGCGCCGCGGGCGGACAGGTCTCCCCCCGGGAGGCGGTGACTGCGGTAGCCTTCAGCGCCGGATGGCCCGGCAGGGCGACGAGCCGCAGGGAGCGGCGGATCGTCCCGCGGGGCCGAGGACCGACCCCCGAGCGGCGATGGCTGGGAGGTCACCGGAGGGTGCGACCATGCGAAAGATCGAGGCCATCATCAAGCCGTTCAAGCTCGACGAGGTGAAGGAGGCCCTGCACGCCATCGGCATCCAGGGCATGACCGTGACCGAGGTCAAGGGATTCGGACGCCAGAAGGGCCACACGGAGCTCTACCGCGGCGCCGAATACGTGGTGGACTTCCTGCCCAAGATCAAGGTCGAGGTGGCCATCGACGACGACCTCACGGACAAGGCCGTGACGGCCATCGCCCAGGCGGCCAACACGGGTCGCATCGGCGACGGCAAGATCTTCGTGATGCCGCTCGAGGAGGCGATCCGCATCCGCACCGGCGAGCGGGGTCCCGAGGCCGTCTGATCGGCCCTCGCACGACCAAAGCGACCCCACGACCCCAAGAACAACCCCAACCCAACCCCCACGAGGGGCGCGAGGAGAATCCCTCGGATGGATCCGAAGCAGGTACTGGAGCTCGCAAAGAAGAACAACGCGGTCATGGTGGACCTCAAGTTCACGGACTGGCCCGGACTCTGGCAGCACTTCTCGGTGCCGTTGCACGAGCTGGAGGAGTCCTCCTTCGAGGACGGCTTCGGCTTCGACGGCTCCTCGATCCGCGGCTGGCAGGCCATCAATGCCAGCGACATGCTGGTGATTCCCGACGCCACCACGGCGATCATGGATCCCTTCTTCAAGGATCCGACGCTCTCCCTGGTCTGCGACATCGTCGACCCGATCACCCGCGAGAACTACACCCGCGACCCGCGCTGGATCTGTCGCAAGGCGGCCAACTACCTGAAGATGACCGGCATCGGAGACACGATCTACTTCGGGCCCGAGGCCGAGTTCTTCGTCTTCAACTCGGCCCGCTTCCAGACCGGCCCCAACACCGGCTACTTCGAGCTGGACTCGGTGGAGGGCCGCTGGAACTCCGGTCGCGTCGACGACTGGGGCCAGCCCAACCTCGCCTACAAGCCCCGCTACAAGGAGGGCTACTTCCCGGTGCCGCCCACCGACACGCTGCAGGACCTGCGCACCGAGATGGTGCTGGAGATGGAGAAGCTGGGGATCACCATCGAGGCCCAGCACCACGAGGTGGCGACGGGCGGCCAGTGCGAGATCGACATGAAGTTCTCGCCGATCGTCGAGATGGCCGACAAGCTGATCCTCTACAAGTACTGCGTCAAGAACGTGGCGCGCCGCAACGGGCTCACCGCCACCTTCCTGCCCAAGCCCCTCTTCGAGGACAACGGCTCGGGCATGCACTGCCACCAGTCGATCTGGAAGGACGGCAAGCCGCTGTTCGCCGGCGACAAGTACGCGGGCCTGTCGGACATGGCCCTGTGGTACATCGGCGGCATCCTGAAGCACGCCAAGGCCATCGCCGCCTTCACCAACCCGACCACCAACTCCTATCGGCGTCTGGTGCCGGGCTACGAGGCGCCCATCAACCTGGCCTACTCGAGCCGCAACCGCTCGGCGTCGTGCCGCATTCCCATGTACTCGGCCAGCCCCAAGGCGAAGCGGGTGGAGGTGCGCTTCCCGGACCCCTCCTGCAACCCCTACCTGGCCTTCTCGGCCATGGCCATGGCGGGCATCGACGGCATCGAGAACAAGATCGACCCGGGCGAGCCGCTGGACAAGAACATCTACGCCCTGAGCCCCGAGGAGGCCGCCGGCATTCCGACCATGCCGGCCAGCCTGGAGGAGGCCCTCGACCACCTGGAGGCGGACAAGGACTTCCTGCTGAAGGGCGACGTCTTCACCTCGGACGCCCTGGAGACGTGGATCGAGTACAAGCGCGACAGCGAGGTCTCGCAGGTGCGCCTGCGGCCGCACCCGCACGAGTTCGAGCTCTACTTCGACTGCTGAGGGCCGACCCGGGGGCGCGCCCTCAGTCG
>CAZYOL010000407.1:0-2234 GCA_964649065.1 uncultured Spirochaetales bacterium | reverse complement strand
AATCGGGCGCCGAGGGCTCCATCCACCTCGACCAGGTCCTGGAGTACACCGAGGACACGACCTACCTACGCGATCTCCTCATCTACAAGCTGACGGTCGAGGCGAAGCGGCGGGTCGAGGAGAGCGGTCTCAGCCGCCGGGAGCTCGCCCGGCGCCTGAAGACCTCCGTGCCCCAGCTCTATCGCCTTCTGGATACGACCAACACGAGGAAGTCGATCAACCAGCTCATCTGCCTGCTTCAGGTCCTGGATTGCAGCGTCGATCTCGTCGTCACCGACCGGGAGGCGGTCGCCTAGCCTGGATACCGGGATCGGCTTCTCGATCCCTTGCGACGGTACCTACAACTAGCTAAAGGACCTCGTTCCGAAGTAATCCTGCGGGGAGCGGACGCGGGAATCGAACCGGGCTCCAAGAAGCGCGGGGCCCGACGCGAGAGAGATCCTCGAGAATGCGAGATCCGCCGAGGCCTTCTCGCCGCATCGGAGTCGCGGAATTGTGATCAATCGGTCCAGGAACGTGCGGTACGGTTCTCTCATGGATCGCACGACTCGCCGGTGCGGATCCTCTTGGATCGCGGAGGTCGATCGATGAAACGACGGGATTTCGTGGCGCTGATGGCGCTCGGCCCCATGGCGGCATGCATGGGATCCGGTTCTCGTCGAGAACGGACCAAGGGCAGTCCCAGGGTCGCTGTCGTCGGAGCAGGCCTGTCGGGGCTCGTCGCCGCGCTACGGCTCGTCGAGAACGGCGCTGATGTCACGTTGCTGGAGAACGAGCCCAGAGTCGGCGGCAGGATCCACTCCGTGCCGCTCGGCGGAACCTACGCGAATCTCGGCGCCCAGTACTTCTTCATGAGCGACAACGAGTACATGAACAAGTACGTGAAGCGAATGGACCGGTTCAGCCCCGAGAGTTCGGGGCTGTTCGGATTGAGTGCGGGGACCATCGGTGCGGTCTGGGATGACCAGTTCGTGTCGGGCAAGGGCGCCGAGTTCTTCTCGAAGCTTCCGATCGCAGAGACGGCACTCGAGCAGCTCGAACAGAGTGCATCACGGATGGCGAGTGACCGAGCACAGCTGTTCAAGGGTAGGGAGTTCTTCTTCGACAAGGAGCCTGCGTCCGAATCCTGGGACGACCTCGAACGGCGGAGTGCCGCGGACTACCTGGCGGATTACCATCCGGACGTCGCCAACATCTACGATGCCTTCATCATTCCCGAGGGAGGCGTGGGCGTCTCCGAGACCTCGGCGCTGTTGCTGGTGGGATGGTATGGGCAACCGGAGAAAGCGACGTATCTGGTCGAAGGCGGGAACCAGAAGCTCACCGAGGCCATCGCCGATGACATCATGGCGGCCGGCGGTGTCGTTCGCCTCTCCACGAACGTGACGGAGATCGTCAATACCGGTTCCGGTGTGGAGATTCAGAGCAGCGATGGAAGAAGCTATGCGGCGGACTACGCCATCGTCACTACGCCGGCCACAGTGACGAAGCGAATCGTCAAGGACCTGCGAGCCAACAAGCTAGCAGCCCTCGACGCGATTCACTATGGC
Organism: uncultured Spirochaetales bacterium; assembly: GCA_964649065.1. GTDB lineage: Bacteria > Myxococcota_A > UBA9160 > UBA9160 > SMWR01 > CAZYOL01. Next base: position 684 of record CAZYOL010000407.1, on the reverse strand, counting down.
GCCAGCATGCAGGTCGGACTTCACCTTACGAACTTCACAACCGATGAGCGACTGGCTTCTTGCATCTTCCACAACGAGAACGTCAACGCATACCTGGATCAATGCAAACAGCATCGAGAGAACGAGACCGTCGTCAGCTTGAATATCGCGGGGCAAGAGGCGCACTTGCTCGGCGACGACGGTATCATTCAGAGAGTTTCGGAACCGCTCAAGAAGATCTACCCCGGCTTCGATCCCGACAAGGCGATCCTCGACTATGCCATCAAGAAATGGCCCGATGGAATCGTAACCTACCCTCCGGATCTCCTGGGCGAGCATCAGGAAGCGCTGAGAGCGCCGTCGGGCCGGATCCATTTCGGCGGGGACTACACACACAACCCGGCGCTGGATGGGGCCGCTTGGTCCGGGGTCCGGGCGGCGGATTCCGTGTTGAGGGACGCGGAGGTGTTGTCGTGATCGACGAGCAGGTTCGATGGATCTGCAGCGGAAAAACACCGATAGTCGAATGCGAAGACTGTTCCTTCGTCGCACGCCAGGCTACGTCGATGGCTGCATCGAGATAGGCGCGGGCTTCTGAAGCTATAGCGGCTAGGACGGATAACGGGGCATTCCACATCCGATAATCCCCAAAACGTCAAGTCCCTCTGTAGTACCCAGATAGAAATGTCCGGTTTCTCCAAAGTA
>CAZYOL010000406.1:0-2237 GCA_964649065.1 uncultured Spirochaetales bacterium | reverse complement strand
CTGGATCGAGGAGAGCCTCGCGCAGGCCGAGCGCTGGGAGGAGCTGGCCCTGCGCCTCGAGCGGCACCAGGCGGCACTCGACCCCGGGAGCGCAGCCGCGGCACGGCTGGGACTGCGCCGGGCCGACCTGCTCTTCGAGCAGCTGGGACGCTTCGAAGCCGCCGCCTCGGTCTACCGCGGGGTGCTGGCCGCGCATCCACGCGATCCGGCCGCCCGCCGCGGCCTCGAGCGCTCCCTGCGCGCCGAGGGTGAGCCCGCCGCCCTGGCCGAGTTCCTGGCCGACGAGCTGAACCTCGCTGCGGATCCCGCGGCCCGCGACCGGCTGGCCCTCGAGCGCGCCGTGCTGCTCGAGGAGCGACTCGGGGAGTCGGACGCGGCGCGGAGCGAGTACCGGAGGCTGGCGGACGCGGGCGCCGAGCCCGAGCTGTGCCTGGCCGCATCTCACCGCCTGGAGGGTCTGCTCGAGCGCACCGGCGCCTGGGCCGCCCTGCGCGAGCACCTGGAGAGCGCCCCCGCCGGCGAGGACCCGGAGCTGGAGCTCGCGCGCCTTCAGCGCCTCGCGGCCCTGTGCCGCGACCGGCTGGGCGATCCGCAGCGCGCCATCGAGCACCTGGAGCGCGTCGTCGCCGCGGCGCCCGAGCGGGCCAGCGCCTGGCGTCCGCTCCAGTCCCTGTACGAAGCCGCAGGCCGGCTCGCCGACCTCGGCCGGGCGCTCGAGGCCGAGATCTCGCTGGCTCCCGATCCCGATCGAGAGCAGGCGTTGCGCTCGCGGGCGGCGGCCCTCTTCGCCGGGCCCCTGGCAGATCCGACGCGGGCGCGCCGTCACTACGAGCGCCTGCTCGAACTCGAGCCGACGCATCCGACCGCCTCGGAGTTCCTGATCGAGCACTGGGAGCAGGACGGCCGCTACGCGGCGGTCGTGCGTCTGCTGAGCACCCGTCTCGATGCGCTCGAGCACGACCCGACCCAGTCCAGTGAGCCCATCGGCCCGCGGCGCCTGGCCCTGCGGCTGCGCATCGCGGGCCTCTTCGCGGGGCCTCTCGACGATCTCGACGGGGCCATCGCGACACTCGAGCCCCTGCTCGGCGACCTGGGCGCCCAGGCCGTGATCGCCGAACCCCTCGCGGACCTGTACCAGCGCGCGGGCTACGCCGAGGACTACGTCGAGCTGTGTCGGAATGCCGCCGCCCTGGCGGCAGACCCGGTCGAAGAGGCGAGCTGGCGGATCCGCCTGGCCGACTTCCTGCGCGAGCGGGGCAGCAGCCGCGAGGCCGCCGAGACCTATCGCGAGGCACTCGACCTGCGGCCGGAGGATCGCGCCATCCAGGCCGCGCTGCGCGAGCTCTACCGCGAGCTCGGCGACGCCGAGCCGCTGGCACGACTGCTCGAGGCCGAGCTGGAGAACCGCGCGGGACCGTCGGAGGTGCCGCTGCGCACGGAGCTGGCCGCCCTGCTGGCGGGACCGCTCGCCAGGCCGGCAGAGGCACTCGAGCAGCTGAGGCGCGTACTGCGCATCGAGCCGGGCATCGAGGAGGCGCTCGACCGGGCCCTGGAGCTGGCCGACGGGCTGGGAGTCGGCTCCGGGGACGCGCCCGACTCCCCCGAGGCCGCGGCCCGGGCACGCATCGTCGTCGAGCTGATCGACGGCGCCCTGGCCGGCCCCAGCGCCCCGTCCCGGCGGGCCCGCCTGCTGGTGCGTCGAGCGCGCGCTCTGGAGCAGCTGCCCGGGCGCGCCGAGGAGGCCGTGCTCGGCTACCGCAGGGCGCTCGAGCTCGACCCGGGCGATCGCGAGGTGGCGCGCGCGCTGCGCTCCCTGCTCGCGCGCCAGGGTGCCTGGGAAGGGGTGCTCGAGTGTCTGCTGCTCGAGGCCTTCGCCAGCGAGTCGGGCGCGCGCGCCGAGCGCTTCGAGGAGGCCGCGGAGATCGCCGAGCGCCACCTGTCTCCCGATGCCTCCCTGCCCTGGCTCGAGCGCCTGCGCACGGAGCGTCCGCTGGACCCGGAGGTCCCGCGCCGGATCGCCGACGTGCATCGCCGCTCGGAACGCTGGGAGGCCACCCTGCGCGCGCTCGACGACGAGATCGAGGTGAGCGCGCACGGTCCGCGCCGCCGCGATCTCTACGTCGAGCAGGCGCGGGTCCTCGAGGAGCGGTTCGCCTCACCCTCGCGCGCCGCCGCCGCGCTCGTGGTAGCGGGGCGCGAGTCGCCCCGGGACGAGCCGGTGCTGCGGGATCTCGACC
>CAZYOL010000405.1:0-2251 GCA_964649065.1 uncultured Spirochaetales bacterium | reverse complement strand
AGCCGGCCATGGAGATGCTGTTGACCGGCGAGATGGTGGACGCCGAGACGGCGCGTCGCAAGGGCCCCCGCGCGCCCTTTCCCACCGGCACCGGGCCCGAGCTGGCGGCCGTCGAGAAGACCGTCGACGAGCGGCGCTGCTGGATGTTCTCGGGCCCCGGGCGCAACTACCACACGGACCGCGAGCAGGCGCAGAAGCTCGGCTTCCCGACCATCGTCGTCCAGGGCATGATGACGACCTGCTTCGTCAGCCAGGTCATGGGCGACCACTTCGGGCTCGGCTGGATGGCCGGCGGACGCATGTCGGTCAAGCTCACGAACGTCTTGTGGGTGGACGAGACGGTCACCGCCCGGGCCGTGGAGAGGGAGCGCAGCGCCGAGGGTCCCCGCGAGCGGGTCCACTGCGACGTCTGGGTCGAGAAGCGCGACGGGACCCGCGTGCTGCTGGGCGACGCGAGCGCCCTCGACGGGGCAGCGGGCTGAGGCGGTGCTGCTCCGCGAACTCTCCGCCGCGGTCCGGCGGCTCCAGCTCGGCGACCGGAGCGTGCTGGTGGCGGCCTCCGGGGGCCTGGACTCCTGCGTGCTCGCCCACGGCCTGGCCGAGCTGGCCGATCGCCACGGACTGCGGGTGGTGCTCGGCCACGTGAACCACGGGCTGCGCGGCGCCCAGTCCGAGGCGGACCAAGAGAGCGTCGGCGAGCTGGCCGGCCGGCTGGGAGTGCCCTGGGCGGCGGAGCGGGTCGAGCCCGAGCGGCTCCGCGAGGGCCGCGGCAGTCGGGAGCGCCCTACCTTACAAGAGGCCGCTCGGGAGCTTCGCTACCGGGCCCTGCGTCGGCTGGCCGACCGCCTGGGGGCGTCCCGGCTGGCGACCGCCCACCACGCCGACGACCAGGCCGAGACGGTCATGCTGCGGCTGCTGCGCGGCACCGGGCCCGATGGGCTGGCGGGCATTCCGGAGCGCTCGGCGGACGGCTGTCTGGTCCGACCCCTGCTGCGGGTGCCCCGCGCGGAGATCGAGCGCTACGCCCGGGAGCGGCGAATCGTCTGGCGCGAAGACGCGTCCAACCGAGACGAGCGCTTTGCCCGCAACCGGCTTCGCGAGCGCTGGCTCCCGGGCCTGGCTCGCGATTTCAACCCCCGGCTGCTCAGGGCGCTCGCGGATCTGGCCGAAGCACAGCAGAGGGACTCCGAGTGGCTGGCGGGGATGGTGGAGCGCGAGGCGCAGGCGAGGATCGCGAGCGAGGGAGGCTGGCTCCGGATCGACGCCCTGGACTGGCGGGCTCTGCCGCCGGCGCTCAGCCGGCGCCTGGTGCGACTGGCGATGGAGCGCTGCGGGGCCGGGCGGCACGTCACGCGCACGCACCTGGAGCGGGCCTGCGCCTACCTCGGCGGCGGCCGCAGCGGCAGCCAGATCGAGCTGCCGGGCGGGGTGCGGCTGCGCCGCGACCGCGACGGCTACCGCATGGGGCCCGTGCGCAGCGAGCCGGCTTGAGGCACGGGCAAGGCCGCGTGCTAGTCTTGTTTTCAGCCCTACGGAGAGCGGTTTGAACCAGCAAGTCTACAAGAGCATGGCACTTTGGGTGGTCATCCTGGTGATGATCATGATGCTCGTCATGATGCTGCGTCAGGGAGAGACCGAGAAGCCGCCGCTCGGGTACAACGAGTTCATCGAGAAGGTCGAGGCCCAGGAAGTCGCCGAGCTGACGATCGAAGAGGGCCAGGTCCGCGGCAAGTACTCCGATCAGCAGACCGAGTTCCAGACCTTCGTGCCGGTCGAGGCCGTCGATCGGGACTTCCTGGACTGGCTCCGCTCCAACGGCGTCTCCGTCACCCCGCGGCCCAAGCGCGAGGCGAGCTTCGTGCGCCAGGCGCTGATGATGTGGTTCCCGCTGATCGTGATCGTAGGCCTGTGGGTCTTCTTCATCCGGCAGATGCAGGCCGGCGGCGGCAAGGCCATGAGCTTCGGCAAGTCGCGGGCCAGACTCCTCACCGAGAACCAGCAGCGCATCACCTTCGAGGACGTCGCCGGCGTCGAGGAGTCGAAGGTCGAGCTGGAAGAGATCATCGCCTTCCTGCGCGAGCCCAAGAAGTTCACGCGGCTCGGGGGGCGCATCCCGAAGGGCGTGCTGCTGGTCGGCCCGCCCGGCACCGGCAAGACCCTGCTGGCGCGCGCCGTGGCCGGCGAAGCCGGCGTCCCCTTCTACTCGATCTCGGGCTCGGACTTCGTCGAGATGTTCGTGGGCGTCGGCGCC
>CAZYOL010000404.1:0-2268 GCA_964649065.1 uncultured Spirochaetales bacterium | reverse complement strand
AGCCCGGCCGGCGCCGGGCCTTGGGGCGCAGGCAGTGCCGCACGAGCCGGCCAAGCCAGCGCGGCGTCCCCGGTGCCGCGCGCCGCAGCGGCCGGTAGCGGCTTCCCTCGATGCGCCGCAGCAGCACGTCCCCCGGGCCGTCTCCGCTCGCAAAGGGCGTGGTGCCGGTGAGCATCTCGTAGGCGATCACGCCCAGCGAGAAGAGATCGCTGCGCGGGTCCACCCGCTCGCCGCAGAGCTGCTCCGGCGACATGTACTGCGGCGTGCCGACGGCCTCGCCGGTCTGGGTGAGGGCCGGCCCGGGTCCGCCTCCCTGGGCGATGCCGAAGTCGGCGATCTTCACCTCGCCGCCCCGGCCGAGCAGCACGTTGGCCGGCTTGAGATCGCGGTGCACGACGCCGCGGGCGTGGATCTCCTCGAGGCCGCGCAGCAGCTCCAGGGTGACGAGGGCCACGCTGCGCGCGTCGAGGCGGCCGGCCTCGCGCAGCGCCGTCGCCAGGTCGACGCCGTCGACGTACTCCTGGACGATCCAGCTGCGGCCGCGCCACTGGAAGCAGGCGTAGACCACCACCACGTTCTGGTGGTGGACCCGCGCGGCGGCCCGGGCCTCGCGCTGGAAGCGCTCCTCGACGCGGGGATCCTCCAGGTCGCGGCGCAGCGTCTTCAGCACCACGGGGCGCTCCAGCGCGGGCTGGCGCGCCAGGTAGACGACGCCCATGCCGCCGCGGCCGAGCTCGCCCTCGACCTCGTAGTTGGCCACCGAGCGGGGGGCCGGCTGGCTCATGGGGCTCTCAGTCTTCGGAGACGACCCAGGTCTTGGGAGGGCGCTCGCGCTTGTCGAGGACGAGCTGCAGCACGTGCTCGCCGATGCGCACCCGATCGCCGCTCTCGAGCTCGCGAACCGGGGTCTCCACGTCGTTCACCTGGATCCCGTTCATGCTGCCGAGGTCGCGCACGCGCAGGCCGCCGTCGGCAAACTCGAAGATTGCGTGCTCCTTCGACATGGTCGTGTCGTCGAAGCAGAGGTCGACGCCCGGTCCGCGGCCGACCGTCAGCCGGGCGCGCTCGATGGGGTACTCGGTTCCCTCGGCGCCTCCCGCCACGATGCAGAGCGAGGCCTGGACGCGGCTGCACCACTCCTCGAAGGAGGGATTCCGGGCCGGAGCCCGCTCGGCCTTTCGCGTGAATCCGTCGCGCATGAGTCTCCCCCGGGCAGGCCCGCGGAGCCGGGCTGCCGACCTTCTCTACGGCTTCCCGGAGCGGGCTCTTGAACGCGCCCTCCCGGTGATCCGCGTCACCGCAGGCCACCGGCAGCTCCGGGGCCGGCCGGGCCCGGCTTGCGCGCGCGGAAGCGCAGGCGCACGTAGTCCGCGATCCAGGCTCCGTCGCGGCCCTGCAGCGACGGCCGCAGCGCCTCGCGCAGCTCGTCCAGCAGGGCGGCACGCGCAGTCGGGTCGAGCCCGACGAAGAAGGGGCCCGCAAAGGTCTCGAGCCAGTCGCCGACGTCGCCGGGCAGGCGGGTGGGACGCGCGAAGAGCCGGATCTCGTCCACCCGGAAGCCGCCTCGCTCCAGACGACTCCGGTAGTCCGAGGCGCTCGGGAAGATCCAGGGATGCAGGGCCCGGCCGTCGATGCCCCGGCGCTCCAGGGCGGCGAGCAGGGCCGTCACGATGCGCGCGACGTTGCCCTCGCCGCCCAGCTCGCCGACGAAGCGCCCGCCCGGCACCAGGGACCTCCAGACGCCGCCGATCACCGCGTCGGCGTCGCGCATCCAGTGCAGGGCGGCGTTGCTGAAGACGGCGTCGAAGGCCTCCTCGAAATCGAGCCGCTCGGCGTCGGCGAGCCGCGCGGCGAGCCCGGCGGCGCGGGCCGCCGCCACCAGCTCGGGGCTCGCGTCGACGCCCACGACCCGGCAGCCGCGCTGCTGGAGCGCGCCGCTCAGGCGTCCGTCGCCGCAGCCCAGGGCGAGGACCCGCTCGCCTGCCCGCGGCGCCAGCAGCTCCACGACCGGCAAGCCCAGCTCCGAGACGAATCGGGCGTTCTCCTCGTAGCGCTCCGGGTCCCAGCGCTGGGCGGGCACGGCTCAATCGAGGGCGACGTCGAGCATGCGCTCGACCAGGGCGGCCCCCACCCAGGAGCCCAGGCCGATCGCCAGGTAGAGCCCGAAGCGGCTCCAGCCGGACACGTCGAGCGGCCACTCACGGGCGGCCTCGACCCGGTCGTGGAGCGCCAGCATCAGCCGCTCGTAGTTGTAGCGGTCGTGGGAGT
>CAZYOL010000403.1:0-2268 GCA_964649065.1 uncultured Spirochaetales bacterium | reverse complement strand
GGGCGGCCTGCTGATCCTGCTCTCGCTGGTCGTCTCCGTGCTGCTCTGGTCGAATCTCGACAGCCGCCTGGTCTGGACGGTGGTCGGCATCACGGTGGGCTACGGGCTGCTGGGCTTCATCGACGACTACCGCAAGGTGACCACCGGGCACTCGGGCGGCATCTCGGCCCGCATGAAGCTGGTCTGGCAGACCCTGCTGGCCCTGGCCGTGGCCTTCGCCATCTATACCGACCCGAGCTTCGACGCCGAGCTCTCCGTGCCCTTCTTCAAGGACTTCACGCCGTACCTGGGCTGGCTCTACATCCCGCTGGCCACCTTCGTCATCGTCGGCACCAGCAACGCGGTGAATCTGACCGACGGCCTGGACGGGCTGGCGATCGGTCCGGTGATGATCACCGTCGGCACCTTCCTGATGCTCTCCTACCTGGCCGGCCACGCGGTCTACGCCGACTACCTGGCGATCAAGTACGTGCCCGGTAGCGGGGCCCTCGCCATCTTCTGCGGCGCGCTGATCGGCGGCGGCCTCGGCTTCCTGTGGTTCAACGCCTCGCCGGCCGAGCTCTTCATGGGCGACGTCGGCTCCCTGGCCCTGGGCGGCGCGCTGGGCACCATGGCCGTGTTGATCCGCCAGGAGGTGCTGCTGGCCGTGGTGGGCGGAATCTTCGTGATCGAGGCGCTCTCGGTCATGATCCAGGTGCTGGTCTTCAAGCTGACCGGCCGCCGCGTCTTCCTGATGGCGCCGATCCACCATCACTTCGAGAAGCTGGGCTGGCCCGAGCAGAAGATCGTCGTCCGCTTCTGGATCGTCTCGGCCATCCTCGCGCTGGTCGCGCTGTCCTCGCTGAAGGTGCGCTGATGGAGCTGGCGAATCGGCGCGTGCTGGTGCTGGGCCTGGGCGTCTCCGGACGCAGCGCGGCCCGGTACTGCGCCGAGCGGGGCGCCCGGGTCGTGGCCGCCGACGAGCGGAGCGCCCGGGAGCTCGACGCCCTCTCGCCGATCGAGGGGGTCGAGCTGCGCCTGGGCAGCCCCTTCCCGGACCCGGCCGACTTCGACCTGGTCGTGCCCAGCCCGGGCGTTGCGCCCCGCCGCTACCGCCCCCGCGCCCGCCGCGTCTGGGGCGACATCGAGCTGGCCGGTCGCGCCCTGCGCGTGCCGATCGCCGCCGTCACCGGGACCAACGGGAAGTCGACCACCACGCGGCTGCTCGAGGCCATGCTGCGAGCGGCCGGACTGCGCGCGCGCGCCGCCGGCAACCTGGGCGAGCCGGCCCTGGACCTGGTCGGGCAGCCATTGGACGCCGCGGTGCTGGAGGTCTCCTCCTTCCAGCTGGAGACCACCGAGCGCTTCCGGCCCCGGGTGGCGGTGATCCTCAACATCAGCCCCGACCACCTCGACCGGCACGGCAGCTTCGAGGCCTACGTCGAGGCCAAGGCCCGGATCCTGGCCTGCCAGCAGCCGGAGGACCTGGCCATCCTGAACGCCGACGATCCGGCGGTCGCCGCCCTGGAGCCCCGGGTGCGGGGCCGCATCGCCTGGACCGCGCGCCGCGGCCCCCTGCCCCGCGGCGCCTGGTGCGACGCCGGCGCGATCTGGCTGGGCGCCGACGGCGCAGCAGCGCTGCGGATTCCGGTTGCGGACCCGGCGACCGGCGGAGCCGAGAACCGGCTGGCGGCGCTGCTCGCCGCCACCGCGCTCGGCGCCGATCCGCGGCGGGCGAGCGCCGCGCTGGAGCACTTCCGCGCCCTGCCGCACCGCGGCGAGGTGGTGCGGCGTCGGGCCGGAGTCACCTGGGTCGACGACTCGAAGGCCACCAATCCGGGGGCCGCGCTGCGGGCGCTGCTCGATGCCACGGGGCCGGTGGTGTGGATCGCCGGGGGACGCGACAAGGGACTCGACATGAGCCCGCTGGCCGAGACGGCCGCGAGCCGGGTGCGGGCCGCCGTGCTGATCGGCGAGGCGAGCCAGAAGCTCGGCGCCGCCCTCGCCGGACGCGTCGACGTCCATCCGGCGGACTCGCTCGAGCTCGCGGTGGCGCGCGCCGCCGCACTGGCCGAGCCCGGAGACACGGTGCTGCTGGCGCCGGCCTGCGCCAGCCAGGATCAGTTCCGCAGCTTCGAGGAGCGGGGCGAGCGCTTCCAGAGCGCCGTGCTGGAGCTGGAGGAGCCGTGCTGAAGCGCCGCCCGGCCGGGCGCGGCCGAACGCTGCGGCGCGGCTCCGCCGTCGGACGCCGCATCGAGCGGCGGCGCAGTGCCTCCGCCCGACGGCGCA
>CAZYOL010000402.1:0-2284 GCA_964649065.1 uncultured Spirochaetales bacterium | reverse complement strand
GGACGCAACGACCCCTGTCCCTGCGGCAGCGGCAAGAAGTTCAAGCGCTGCTGCGGCCGCTAGGGCCGGCCGAAGCCTTGCCCCGGGCCTCTTCGCCTCCGCTCCCGGCAGTCCCCGGCTTCCGCGCCGCCGGCGTTCGCTGCGGCATCAAGCGGCGGGGCCTCGACCTCGCGCTGCTGGCGAGCGAGGCACCGGCCTCCGTGGCCGGGCTCTTCACCACCTCGACCCTGGTGGGAGCGCCGGTCGAGCTGTGTCGGCCGCGGGTGGCGGCGGGCCGCGCACGCGCGCTGGTGGTCAACAGCGGGGCCGCCAACGTCGCCATGGGAGCGCGGGGCCGCCGCGACGCCGCGGCCATGGCGCGCGAGACGGCGCGGGTCCTGGGCGTGCCCGAGCGCGAGGTGCTGGTGGCCTCCACGGGGGTGATCGGCGAGCCCCTGCCCATGGCCGCGGTGCGGCGCGGCATCCGCAGCGCCGCCGAGCGGCTGGTGCCCCGCGGGCTCGCCCGGGCGGCGCGGGCGATCATGACCACGGATACCCGGCCCAAGCTCGCGATCCGCTCGCTGCGCGTCGGGGGCCGGCCGGTGACCCTGGCGGGGATCGCCAAGGGATCCGGCATGATCGAGCCGAACATGGCCACAATGCTGGCCTTTCTGCTGAGTGACGTGGCGGCCTCGCCGGCCTTCCTGCGGGGCTGCCTGCGGCGCAGCGCCGACGCGAGCTTCAACCGCCTGAGCGTGGACGGCGAGGGCTCGACCAGCGACACGCTGCTGCTGCTGGCGGGCGGGCGGGCCGGCAACCCCGCTCTGCGGAGCCGTCGCAGCCCCGGAGCCGAGGCCTTCGAGGCGGCCCTGCTGGAGCTGTCGGTCGAGCTGGCCCAGGAGCTGGCCCGAGATGGCGAGGGCGCGACCAAGCTGGTCACGGTCGAGGTGACCGGGGCCGCCAGCCGGGCGGAGGCCGAGCGCGCGGCCCGGCGCATCGCCAACTCCGTGCTGGTGAAGACCGCGCTCTTCGGCGGCGACCCCAACTGGGGCCGGATCCTTCAGACGGTCGGCGCCGGGCGCGTGGCCCTGCGCCCCGAGCTCGTCCGGGTGCGCCTGGCGGGCGTCACGGTCTTCGAGCGCGGGGCCTCGACGGGGCCGGGGGCTCGCCGGCGAGCGGCGCGGCGCCTGGCCGGCTCCGAGATCCCGGTTTCCGTCCACCTGGGCGCGGGCCCGGGCCGGGCGCGCATCTTCAGCTGCGACCTCTCCTACGACTACGTACGCATCAACGCCGAGTACACGACCTGAGAGCGCGGGGCAGCGCGAGTAGTCAGAGCCGCCCGGGTCTGCTAACCCTTGGCGAATTCACACGTTCCGGGTCACCCCTGCGGTGTCCGACCCCCGGTCCACGCGCCCGCGAGCCATTGCCTCCCGGACGCTGGCCCAGGCGCTGAGCGGCCCTCCGGGACCGTCTCTGCGGAGGGGGCGGAGATGGGGATGACAGGGCCCGGATCGGACGCCACAACCGCGAAGGAGAATGCATCCATGGCCGAGACCCCGGCCGGGATGTCCGAGTCCCTGGGCGCCACGGGCGCGGGCTCGGAGTCCCAAGATCCCCACAGCCAGACCGCCCAGGCCATCGAGCGAGCCGCCCTCTCGGTTCGCGAGCTGCTGGAGGCGGGCGTCCACTTCGGACACCAGACGCGTCGCTGGAACCCGCGCATGAAGCCCTTTCTCTTCGGCGAGCGCAACGGCATCCACATCGTCGATCTCGACCAGACGCTGCCGCGCTTCGAGCGGGCCCTCGACTTCGTGCGCGAGATGGTGGCCTCGGGGGGCAGCGTGCTCTTCGTCGGCACCAAGCGCCAGGCCGCCGCCCCCGTGCAGCTGGAGGCGGCGCGAGCCAACCAGTTCTACGTGAACCGGCGCTGGCTCGGCGGAATGCTCACCAACTTCAAGACGGTCAAGAAGTCGATCGAGCGCTTCAAGGAGCTGCTCGAGCTGGTCGGTGACGAGGAGAAGGTGGTCGAGCTCTCGAAGAAGGAGCTCTCCCGGATCAACCGGCAGATCGACAAGTACAAGAAGTCGCTCGACGGCATCAAGGAGATGGGCCGCCTTCCGGATGTGATGGTGGTCATCGACGTGGCCCGCGAGTCGATCGCCGTGACCGAGGCCCGTCGCCTGGGCATCCCGATGGTCGCCGTGGTGGACTCGAACTGCGATCCGCTGGGCATCGACTACGTGATTCCGGGCAACGACGACTCGATCCGCGCCATCCAGCTATACTGCTCGCGCCTGGCCGACGC
>CAZYOL010000401.1:0-2289 GCA_964649065.1 uncultured Spirochaetales bacterium | reverse complement strand
GGCCGAGTACTACCGGCAGATGGGCTACCACGTACTCTGCATCGCGGACTCCACCTCGCGCTGGGCCCAGGCCATGCGCGAGACCTCTGGCCGCATGGAGGAGATACCGGGGGAGGAGGCCTTCCCGGCCTACCTGGAGTCCTCGATCAAGGGCATCTACGAGCGGGCCGGCGTGCTGCGCAACCCGGACGGCGGGGTCGGCAGCGTCACCCTGATCGGCACGGTGTCGCCGGCCGGCGGCAACTTCGAGGAGCCGGTCACCCAGGCGACCCTCGGCACCGTGAAGTGCTTCCTCGGCCTGTCCTCGGAGCGCGCCTACAAGCGCTTCTACCCGGCCATCGATCCGCTGATCTCCTGGTCGCGCTACGTGGATCAGCTCGAAGACTGGTTCGCCGAGCACCTGAGCGGCGACTGGGTCGCGAGCGTCAAGCAGCTGCACCAGCTGCTCTTCGAGGGCGACACCATCCAGCGCATGATGCAGGTGACCGGAGAGGAAGGCATCTCCCTGGAGGACTTCCTCACCTGGCAGAAGTCCGTGCTTCTCGACATGGTCTACCTGCAGCAGGATGCCTTCGACGAAGTCGACTCGGCCATGCCGCGCGAGCGGCAGGTCGAGAGCTTCTCGCTGGTGCGGGAGATCGTGGAGAGCCGCTTCGACTTCCAGGATCGGGACGCCGCCCGCGACTTCTTCACGCGCCTGACCAGCCTCTACAGAAACTGGAACTACGCCGCGCCCGCCGCGCCGGAGCACGCCCGCTACCTCGACGAGATCCGCCAGCTCGTCGCGACGCACCGGGTCGATGGCGGAGCCGAGGTGAAGGGCTAGCTTCGCACGAACGCCGCGCCGCGAGGAGGATCCCCCATGACCACGCGCTCGCCGGTCCCCGAGCCGCTCTCCCCCGACGAGCTGGCCCGCCTCGACGCTTTCTGGCGCGCCTGCAACTACCTGGCCGCGGGCATGATCTACCTGCGGGACAACCCGCTGCTGCGCAAGCCGCTGCAGATCGAGCACATCAAGCGGCGGCTCCTCGGCCACTGGGGGGCCAGCCCGGGCCTGAGCTTTGCCTACCTCCACCTGAATCGGCTGATCCAGGCACACGACCTCGAGGCCATCTTCCTGGCCGGGCCCGGCCACGGCGCGCCCGGCGTGCTGGCTCCGGTCTACCTGGAGGGCACCTACTCGGAGATCTACCCGGAGAAGGGCGAGGACGAGGCGGGCATGCGCGCCTTCTTCAAGGACTTCTCCTTCCCGGGCGGCATCGGCAGCCACTGCACCCCGGAGACCCCGGGCTCGATCCACGAGGGCGGCGAGCTCGGCTACAGCCTCTCCCACGCCTTCGGCGCCGCGTTGGACAACCCGGAGCTGCTGGTGGCCGTGGTGGTCGGCGACGGCGAGTCCGAGACCGGGCCCCTGGCCACCGCCTGGCACTCGAACAAGTTCCTGAATCCGGTGCGCGACGGCGCGGTGCTGCCGATCCTGCACCTGAACGGCTACAAGATCAACAACCCGACGATCTTCGCGCGCATCTCCCACGAGGAGCTCGAGGCCTTCTTCCGCGGCTGCGGCTGGACGCCCTACTTCGTCGAGGGCTCGGATCCGGGGCCCATGCACCAGCGCATGGCAGGCGTCCTGGAGCACTGCGTGCTGGAGATCCGAGCCCTCCAGCAGCAGGCCCGCAGCGAGGGCAAGCCCTTCCGACCGCGCTGGCCGATGATCGTCCTGCGCAGCCCCAAGGGCTGGACCGGCCCGGCCCAGGTGGACGGCAAGCAGGTCGAGGGCCACTGGCGCTCCCACCAGGTCCCGCTCTCGGGGCTGCGCGAGAACCCGGCCCATCTGGCGCAGCTGGAGCAGTGGCTGCGCAGCTACCGGCCGGAGGAGCTCTTCGACGAGGCCGGCCGGCTGGCCCCCGAGCTGAAGGCCCTCACCCCGACGGGCCTGCGGCGCATGAGCGCCAGCCCCCACGCCAACGGCGGACTGCTGCGCAAGCCGCTGCGGCTGCCCGACTTTCGGGACTACGCCGTCGAGGTGGAGGCCCCCGGCCACGACGAGGCCGAGAACACCCGGCCCCTGGGCGCCCTGCTGCGCGACACCATGCGTCTCAACCCGAAGAACTTCCGCGTCTTCGGGCCGGACGAGACCACCTCGAACCGGCTGGACGCCGTCTACGAGGCCAGCCCGAAGACCTGGCTGGCCGACATGCTGCCCGTCGACCAGGAGGGGGGCCAGCTCTCCCCCGACGGCCGGGTGATGGAGATGCTCTCGGAGCACACCCTGGAGGGCTGGCTCGA
>CAZYOL010000400.1:0-2303 GCA_964649065.1 uncultured Spirochaetales bacterium | reverse complement strand
ACCGGCCTGTCACGCCGGAAGTTGCGGGTTCGAGTCCCGTCCGCCCCGCCACAAGTCGCCGGAGTCGCACTCCCTCCACAACGCCGAGACGCAGGTCCCCGTCACTGCCTCTTGTTGGACCAGGCTTCGAACCTGGGGGTCGGGGGCTCGAGTCCACCGCTCGACTACTCGTGCTTGCCAAGGCGATCGAGGAGCCTGCGAAGGCGGGGCAGTGCGAGGCGGTCCTTCTCGCGACCCGCGGCTTCCTTCGACCGGATGATGTCTGCGAGCGATGCCACCAAGATGTGAAGCCGCTCCGCCGCTTCGATCTCGATCGCATCCCGCCGGAGGTCCCGAAAGCCCCCGGTGCCGCTCGGGCAGATCGCGACGTCCAGATCGCCTGCCTCTGGTCATCTTCACGATCGCGTCGGGCGACAGGTTCGCGAAGAACTGCGCCGAGCAATCGAAGGCGAGGCCCTCCGGCTCGCCCTCGGTTCGGATGCGCGCTTCGAGCGTTCGCAGGGCTCGTGCAAGACGTTCGAGATTGGCGCTATCGCGCTCCGGAACCACATCCAGATCGACGGTGACACCGACGTCGCCGTGCAGGATGGCCGCCATCCCGCCGATGAGCACGAACTCCACGTCTTCCGCCGCGAGAGCGGAGAGCATCCTCTCCGGGTCGAAGTCGGGGCTAGCCATGGGAAGCGGCCGCGATCTCGCGCCTGCCGCGCAAGACGAAGCGCGCGGCTCGCGTCGCATCGGCGAGTCGCTCTGCAGGGGGGCGGCGGAGCGTGCGTTCGAACATCGAGTCGGTGTCGGGATCGGGCTCGGACAGGGCGACGGTGACCTCGAGCCCGGCCGCTCGGACGAGCCGCTCCACGAGCTCGACCGAAGGTGTCCGCGCCCCGGACTCGATCCGGCCCACGGTGGACTTCGGGACGCCCGCCTTCTCGGCCAATGCGGCCCGGGTCAGGCCCGCGCGGCGGCGGGCCTCCCGGACGATGCCTGCGATCGGCATGGCCAGGTGGTAGCCAATCGGCTATCGAAGTCAGCCGCCGTCGAAGATCGGGATACAACGGGGTGCAAGCTTCAGTCGTCCGAGAGACCAAGACCGGCTTGCCGCTTCGGTCCCCGGATTCTGCCCAGCGGCCGACTCAGGATCGGCGAGCCAGGCGTGAGCCTTCGTGGATCTCCTCACCGGGGTAGACCACGATCTCTTCTCCCTCCCGCAGGCCCTCGACGATCTCCGCCTCTCGATCGGTGCGACGGCCCACGCGGACGGGGCGACGGACGGCCCGGCCGTTTTCGCTTACGAAGAGGGCCCATCGGTCTCCGCTCCGGAACAAGGCTGTTAGTGGGACGGCGATGACCGCGTCGTTCTCCCACAGGACGATGCGCACGCTCACCTGGTACCCGTGGGCGAGGCGTCGCCAGTCGGCGGGTGGGCTCGCGATGTCGAGGACGACGTTCACGCGCTGCTCTTCGATGCCCAACGCCGAGATCTTTGTGAACCCGAACGGCTCCACGCGTCGGACGCGGGCGAGCAGCGAGCCGTCCCCGCCCCAGTTCTCGATGAACGCCTTCTGTCCCGCTCTGACCTTCACGGCGTCCGTCGAGAGAAGGTCCACCACCACCTCGAGTTGCGTCGGGTCCCCGATCTCCACGAGCGGGTCGCCGGCAGCTACGACCCCCTCGCTCTCGTGAAGGATCCGAAGGATGCGGCCGTCGATCGGCGAGAGGATCGAAACGCACTCACAGTGCTCCCGCCGGGCGGCGACATCGGTGGGCGACATGAGCTCTGCGCGCGCCTGCTCGAGCTCGTACGCGCGCACCTGCAACGAGGCCTGCGACGCGGAGAATGCGGCGCGGTTGCTCTCGTAGAGCTGCACAGCGGCCTCCAAGTTCCGCTCCGACAGGATTCCGCGGCTTGCGAGCTCGCGCGCTCGGTCAAGCTCGGAGCGAGAGAATTCGAGCTCGGTCCTCGCCTTGTCGACCTGGGCGCGAGCCGCGGCCTCGGCCGACTCCGCAGCGCGCAGCTGTGCTTCGGCCTGCGCCTCGCTGCGCGGATCCAGGAGCAGCGGGGCGCTGGGCTCGATCTCGGCCAGGAGTGTTTCGTTCGCGACGACGGGGTCTCCTGGATCGGCCTCGATGCGGCGGGCCCGCCCGGCGATCGGAGCCGACACGACGAACACGTCGGTGACCCGGGTTTCGCCTTCGTCGCCGACGCTCACGGTCATGGGGCCGCGCTCGAGGGTGACAAGGTCCACTGCCACCGGCTGGGGCCAGAACGCACACACCAGGCCAGTCAGCACCAGGGTGCCCAG
>CAZYOL010000399.1:0-2313 GCA_964649065.1 uncultured Spirochaetales bacterium | reverse complement strand
CCGCGATCCAGCCACCCGACGTCACCCAGGCGATCCTCGATTGCCTCGAGCTGCCAAGCCGGGCCCCACCCACTGCCCCGGCGGTGCAAGATGCCGAGGAGTGGGCCGCGGACTTCGACGCGACGCTCTGAGGGTTCCCACCGGGTGCCGGCTGCGGCGCCAGGGGGAGAGGTGCGTTCGGGGTTCGGGCGAAGCGGGCGCTCGCCGGGCGAACGGGCCGCCGCGGCCGCTTGAATCCCCCGCCTACGGTCCGCTCTAGCCGAGGTTCCCCCGGGGATTGGTCATAATGGGAGGACCGGACCTCGAAAGACCCCTTCTTCGGACTATCCGCAGCCCGGGGACGCGATCGCCTTCGAGCTCGTCCTGGGCGACCGCTCCCACCTGCGGGCGATCCGCAAGCTGCCGGAAGGCACCGCGCTGGAGCTGGCGGCGCCCGGCTCTTGAAGAGGCGGCGTGTGGTCTGGTTCACAGCCCCGGGCCCGTTCGTGGTCTAATCTGCGCGGTACGCCGTCGTTCTGCGGGGAGGACACCGCATGGCCACCGCCAAGCAGCGAGCCAAGGCCAAGGTCGCCGCCTTCCGATCCGGGAAGGGCACCGGCATGTTCAAGCACCTTGCCCGCAAGGACGTCGCCGACGGTCTCGAGGTGCGGATCGACCGGCCCGAGGAGGTCGACCAGGGATACTCGAGCCTGTGCGGACCTTCGGCGCTGGTGTACCAGGTCGCCCGCGACCAGCCCGATGCCTACGCCCAGTTCGGGATCGACCTCTACGAGAAGGGCCGTGCCAAGCTCGGCAAGCTCCACGTCAAGCCGGGCTCCGACTGCCGCAACTACAACCTTCCCACGGCCTCCGGCATGGACGCGGTCGACTGGGTGACCCTGGCCAGCGTCCGGGACTCGGAGAACTTCTTCCTCGACTACCAGTCCTACACCGACACCGGCGCCGGCATCACGATGCCCGGCGCCCTGGTCGACTGGCTCAAGGCCGCGGGCTACAAGGACGTCAAGGAGGAGACGAACGTCTACTTCTGCAAGGACCAGAAGAACGCCCAGAAGGCCAGCGACCTCTACAAGAAGGGATACAAGGTCAGCCTCTTCATCGCCGCGAAGATGATCCAGTCGAAGGGCAAGAAGAAGAAGTTCGGCTCCGTGACGCCAGACCACTGGGTGGTGCTCGAGTCGACCATGAAGCTGTCGGCGAAGGCCGTCCAGTTCAAGATCTTCACCTGGGGCGAGCACCGGCTCGTGCCCCAGAAGGGCAGCCTCACGCTGGACGACTTCCTCGACAACTACTATGGCTACGTCGCCTGCAAGCTGTAGGTCCGACCGCGTGAGCCAGCTGTGCGCGGGGATCGCGCTGGCCCTTCTCGTCCTGTCGCTCCCGGCGTCGGCCAACTTCCGCGCGCCCCGCGAGACGCACGAGTCGCCCTCCTCCGCCCTCTACGCCCCGACACCGAAGCCCATCGTGCGCGAGGAGCGCCTCGAGATCGGCTGCGAGGGCGAGGGCTGTCGCATCGAGGCCGTCTATCGCGTGGAGTCCGCCGTCCCCCGGCGTGTGACCCTCGAGTTCATCGTGCCCGACGGGGTGACCATCGAGGCCCGCGTCGGCGCCTCGACCGCGTCCGTGGCCGCCCGCGCCTTCGACCCCGGGGACGCGCGCGAGCGCGATGCCCGTCGGGGCCTCTTCCACGAACCGCTCGAGGCCCTGCACAAGGCCTCCTTCGAGGCCTCCCTCGAGGCCGGGATCACGGAGATCACGGTCCGCTACGCCCAGCCCGTCTCGTCGCAGGAGCGCGGCCAGGGCTACTTCCACGCGGGGAGCCCGGTCGGCCTGGTCCAGTACGAGCTGTGGCCGCTCAAGGAATGGACCCTCGCCGACGACTTCGCCCTCCACGCCCGCGTTCGCATGCGACGCGACCCGCCGGGACTCTGGGCCCGGCTCTTCGGCACCACGAGCTCCCTCGCCTGCAGCGTGTCGACGTTCGAGGACTGCGGGTTCGAGGCCGAATCGGGCCCGGAGCTGCTCTGCAAGCAGGAGGCCCCGCTGCCCGGACCGGTGCAGCGCGACGGCCACCTCGTCGTCGAGACCCGGCTGGGCCGCGACCTGCCCGACCGCCTCACCTGCGAGCTGGGCGACGAGGGCCTGCTCACCGCGCCCTAGATCGACGCCGCTCTGGTGGAATTCGCGGGATCTCCCATATGATTCCGCCGACCGGCGGCTGGCGGGCGCCGGAGCGGAGGACTCACCGTGAAGCCGCCTACGGTCCGCTCTAGCCGAGGTTCCCCCGGGGATTGGTCACAACGGGAGGTTACC
>CAZYOL010000398.1:0-2317 GCA_964649065.1 uncultured Spirochaetales bacterium | reverse complement strand
GTCACCAAGAACTCGATCCTGATCGTCGAGTTCGCCAACCAGCTCCGCGGTCGCGGCGTCGACCTGATCGCCGCCGTTCAGCAGGCCTCCCGCACCCGCTTCCGGCCGATCCTGATGACGGCCCTGGCGACCATGGTGGGCATCCTCCCGATCGCCCTGGGGCGCGGGGCCGGGGGTGACGCGCGGGCTCCCCTGGGCATCGCGGTGGTGGGGGGCATGTTCTTCTCGACCCTGCTCACCTTCTTCCTGGTGCCCGCGGCCTACGTGCTCGTCGTGCGTCTCCGGGAGCGGCTGCGCCAGCCCACGGCGGGGCGCGCCCGGCCCCGCGAGCCCGCGGCGGTCGCCGGCTCTTGAACGAGCTCGAGGCCTTCTGGCTGGGGCTGGTCCAGGGGCTGACCGAGTTCCTGCCGGTCTCCAGCTCCGGGCACCTGGTGATGCTGCAGGCGTTGCTCGGCATCGAGCAGTCGGGCGTGCTCTTCGAGGTGGCGGTGCACGTGGCCACGCTGGTCTCGGTGCTGGTCTTCTACCGGCGCCGGGTGCTGGAGCTGGCCGCGGGCGTGCTGCGCGGGCGACCCGAGGAGTGGTCCTACGTCGCGAAGCTGGCGCTCGCCACGCTTCCCGCGGTCGCAGCCGTGCTGGCGCTCGGCGACTTCTTCGAGGCCCAGTTCGAGAGCCCGGCGGTCGCAGGCGGCTGCCTGCTGGTGACCGGCGGCATCCTCTGGACCACGCGCTCCACCCTGGGCTCGGCCGTCCGGGCCTCGCCGGGCTGGTGGGCGGCGCTGGCGATCGGCTGTGCCCAGGTGCTGGCGCTGCTGCCCGGGATCTCGCGCAGCGGGACCACCGTCGCCGCCGCGCTGGCGCTGGGTGTGGCCCCGGCCGCCGCCGCCGAGTTCTCCTTCCTGATGAGCGTCGCGGCCATCGCCGGCGCGGCGCTGCGAGAGCTTCCGGCCCTCTCCCGCGTGGCCCCGGAACAGCTCCCTCCGCTGCTCGTCGGGGCAGTCGTGGCGGCGGTCTCCGGCGTGCTGGCCATCTGGCTCTTCGTGCGCTTGCTGCGGACCGGGGGCTTCCACCGCTTTGCCTTCTACGCCTGGGGGGCGGGGGCGGCCTTCCTCTCGTGGCTGGCGCTGGCCTAGGGGCCGGTGGGGCGCAGCTCCACGTTCAGATTGCTGGCGCCGGAGACCAGCGGCGGGACGCGCGCGGGGCTCTCGGGCGTGGAGGCTCCGTCGGCGCGCAGGGCCCCGAGCAGGCTGAGATCGCGAAAGTGGAACCAGGTCATCGTGCCGTCCCGGGGAGCGAAGCCGAAGGCCAGCCAGCGCTCCGAGCCCGAGAACCAGGAGGCCTGCACCACCGCGTCCTGCTGGAGCGCGTCCCGAACCACCACCCGTGCAGCCCCGTACTTCTCCTCGGCCTGTTCCAGATCGAAGAGGCCCGTCCACTGGAGCGTCGCCTCGCACCTGGCCGGCAGATCGGAGGCGAGCCGGCTGCCGATCACGATCAGCGTCGCCGGCGTGGAGATGCAGAAGGGCACCGGGGGCAGAGGGAGCGCGACCGGCGCCATCAGCTCGTAGTCGAGCAGGCGGCGGCTCGCGACGTCGAAGCCCGCCTGCAGCGAGCCGTCCCGACTCTCCCAGAGCGCGACGATCCTGCGGCTCCACAGATCGACGAGCGTGGGCGAGCCGAAGCGCTCGACGGCCTCCTCGAAGGAGAGGCTGCCGCGCTCCGTTCGCAGCAGCTCACAGAGTAGGGTCTGGATCTCGTCGAGCGCGGCCGACTTCCCGTCGGTGGGAAGGCAGGTCTCGGGGTCTACCGGGCGCCAGGCGATCGACGCGGAGCGGCCCGGTCGCCCGGGCCCGCTCTCCGCATCGCCCTCGCCCGAGGGCACGCCCGAGGGCGTGCAGGACGCCAGCATCAGCGACAGGAAGAGCAGCGCGCGCGACGGAACTCGCCACATCAGGACACGGGCCCGGCAGACGGGGGGACGCGAAGCCGAGGCCCCTCGATACTCTGCCTCTGGGCGCGCTTCAGGGCTCCAGGATCGGATGCAGGCTCTGGGCCGGCAAGGTCTCGCGCAGCTTCTTCAGCGCCCGGGCTTCGAGCTGGCGGACGCGCTCCCGCGAGAGCCCCAGGGACTGCCCGATCTGCTCGAGGGTGTGCTCCTCCTCGCCGCCCAGCCCGTAGCGCATGCGAAGGATCATCTGCTCGCGCGCGGTCAGGGAGCCGATCAGGAAGCCCACGCCGGAGCGCATGCGCTCTCCGTCGAGCCCGTTGTCGGGCGCCGAGCTGGTGGGGTCCGCCACGAAGTCCTCGAGCCGCTTCT
>CAZYOL010000397.1:0-2332 GCA_964649065.1 uncultured Spirochaetales bacterium | reverse complement strand
CCGGCGTCGATGTAGGCCCCGTCCTCTCGCACCCCATGACACACGGCCTTGTAACGCTCGAGATCGCTCTCCTCGAGGGCCGCGATCTCCGGGAAGGTCCGGCAGCCGCCCTCCAGCCCCAGCTCGTTGAAGGCATCCCGGGTGCCCGAGGTGGGGGGCGGCCCGAGGACCTGTATCTTCGCGTCGGGGCGCGAGGGCGCCACCTCGCTCCACTTCCGGTACGGATTCTCGATCAGCTCGCCGTCGGCCCCCGGGACCTGCTTGGCCAGCGCCAGGAAGATCTGGCGCAGGGTGAAGTCCTGGAGAGCGGCCTTGTTCGAGTTGGCGATGACGATTCCGTCGTAGCCGATCTTGATCTCGGTGATCTCCGTGACTCCGTTCTTGGCACAGAGATCGACCTCGGACTGCTTGATGCGCCGGGAGGAGTTGGTGATGTCGGGGTGCTCGACCCCCACCCCGGCGCAGAAGAGCTTGAGGCCCCCGCCCGAGCCGGTGCTCTCGATGATGGGGGTCTTGAAGGGCCGCGTGCGGCCGAACTCCTCCGCGACCACCGTGGCGAAGGGGTAGACGGTGGAGGAGCCGACGATCCGGATCTGGTCACGGGCCTGGGCGCCGACCGGAAGCAGCAGCGCCGCCAGCAGCGCAGCCCAGCGCGAGGCCTTCGTCGAGCGCAAAGGGGGTACTCCTGTCCTGTGGTCAGCCGGCACACGAGCACGAGGCCGTTCGGGCGCCGGGCGCGCTCGAACCGAGGTTCGGGCGAGCCTACGTCAGACGCGTGTCCGCCGGGCGTCATTCAGGTGACGCTTCGATGGCCGCTGGCCCCTCCGAAGCCGCCTCTGGGTAGCCCAAACATCGTCTCGTTTCCAGCTTTTCATCGGTACTTCACCGAGTTCGAGGCCGATTCGGTGTAGGCTCGAAAGATCCCCCCGGAGGCGGCATGACGCGGGTCTTCGATCCGGTGCTCAAAGAGCTGCGCGAGAACCTGCTGCGGATGGGCAGCCGCGCAGAGGCCATCCTGGACAAGTCGATCCGGGCCCTGCTGGAGCGCGACCTGGCCCTGGCCCGGCAGGTCGAAGAGGACGATCTCGAGATCGACCGGCTCGACGTCGTGATCGACGAGTCCGTGCTGCGCACCCTGGCGCTGCAGGCACCGGTGGCCGACGACCTGCGCAAGGTGGTCGCGGTGAAGATGATCGCGAACGACCTGGAGCGGGTGGGCGACCTGGCGCGGAACATCGGCAAGAGCGCGGTGCGCCTGGCGGCGGGCACCCCCGTGCTCATGCCCACGGTCCTGAGCCGACTGGCGGCCTCGGCCCAGAACATGCTGCGGCGCGCGCTGGACGCCTACAGTGAGTGCGACGCGGACCAGGCGCGCAGCGTGCTCGTCGAGGACGACCTCCTCGACGAGGAGCAGGACGAGGTGGTCCGCATTGCGCTGGACGAGATCTCCGCGAACCCGGACCTGGCCTCTACCTGCGTCGACATCATCCTCGTGGCCAAGAACCTGGAGCGGGTGGGCGACCACGCGACCAACATCGCCGAAGACGTGATCCTGGTCGCCGAGGCGCGCAACGTCAAGCACCTCGAGAAGCTGGCGGAGGCGCTGGGCTAGCGCTGCCCGGCCGCAGCCGCCCGCCGTTCGGCGCGGCGGTAGAGAGTCTTGCGGTCGATCCCCAGGATCTTCGCCGCCTGCACCTTGTTGCCCGAGGTGAGCTCGAGGATCTGGTCGATGTACTGATCCTCCAGCTCGCGCAGCGTCAGGCGTCGGGCGGCGGCGGATTCGAGGGCTCCGCGGGTGGACTCCTCCGAGCCGACCCCCGTTTGGATCGGGATGTCCTCCACCTCGAGCCGATCCCGATCCGAGAGGGCCAGGGCCCGCTCGATCACGTTCTCCAGCTCCCGGGCATTGCCCCGCCAGGGACAGGCGCTCAGGACCTGCATGGCGGCCGAGGAGACCGTCACCGGGCGCCCCTCGGCGTGCTTGCGCACGAAGCTCTCGACCAGGGGCGGGATGTCGTCGGGTCGCTCGCGCAGGGGCGGGATGTGAATCGGAATCACGTTGAGGCGGTAGAAGAGATCCTCCCGGAAGCGCCCCTCCTGGATCGCCTCCTCCAGATCCTGATTCGTCGCCGCCACGATGCGAACGTCGATCTTGAGGGTCTGGGTCGAGCCGACGGGACGGATCTCCCGGTCCTGCAGGACGCGCAGCAGCTTGCTCTGGAGGCCCAGACCCATGTCGCCGATCTCGTCGAGGATGATCGTGCCCCCCTCGGCCTCCTCGAACAGGCCGCGCTTCGAGGTCACGGCGCCGGTGAATGCGCCTCGCTCGTGG
>CAZYOL010000396.1:0-2348 GCA_964649065.1 uncultured Spirochaetales bacterium | reverse complement strand
AGTCTGGACCGTGTCTCAGTTCCAGTGTGGCTGATCATCCTCTCAGACCAGCTACGCATCGAAGCCTTGGTGAGCCGTTACCCCACCAACAAGCTAATGCGACGCGGGCTCATCCACAGGCGATAGCTTCCGAGGAGAGGCCATCTTTTTCCGCGATGCCCGAGGACATCGTGGTCTCATCCGGTATTAGCTCCAGTTTCCCGGAGTTGTCCCAGACCCTTGGGTAGATTACCCACGCGTTACTCACCCGTGCGCCACTCGTGTACCCCCCGAAGGGGGCCTTACCGTCCGACTTGCATGTCTTAAGCACGCCGCCAGCGTTCGTTCTGAGCCAGGATCAAACTCTCCAGTTTGAACCATTCCGGTGTCACACACCGAAGCGTGTGCCACCGCTTTTCCGACGGCAACGATCCACCCCGCCGAGGCGAGGGGAGCGATGCCGGTGGATGGGGATATAGGGGTCCCAATTACCGTCCTTCCGAGCTTCCCCAGCTCGGAGGACCACGCGCCATTCAGTTTTCAAAGACCGGCCGAAGACTCGAAGGGGCCTGTTTCGGGCCCCAGAGACAACCGCACCCCGGGCGGCAGTGCCGACCGAGGTGCCCAGGAGTACCAGGGAAGACGGAAGCTAGTCGAGAGATTCCGCGCGGTCAAGAGTGCCGCTGCCGCCCCAGGTGCTGCCGCCCCTCCCGTACCCCCCGGGGGCTAGGCGTTGCCGCCGGAGAGCCGCAGACGCGCGAAGCGCCGCTTTCCGACCTTGACGAGGTAGGAGCCGGCAGCCAGCCGCAGCCCCGCGTCCCGGATCGGGCGCCCGTCGATCTGCACGGCCCCCTGAACGACGAGCCGACGCGCCTCGCTGTTCGACGCGGCCAGCCCCAGCCCCGAGAGCAGCTCCAGCAGACCGCGATTCCCCTCGGGCCCGACCTCCAGGCGGGTCTCGGGAATCTCGTCCGGCAGCTCCTTGCGCTGCACGACCTGCCGGAAGTGAGCGGCCGCCCGGCCCGCCGCTTCCGGCCCGTGGAAGCGCGCGACGACGGCGGAGGCGAGCTGCCGCTTGAGCGCCAGCGGATCGCGCGTCTCGCGCGGGATCCAGGCGGCGTCCGGCAGGTCGCTGGGCTGGATCTCCAGCTGCTCGTACCAGTGCTGCATCAGCTCGTCGGAGATGCTCATGACCTTGCCGAAGATCTCCTCGGGCGCCTCGGTCAGGCCGACGTGGTTGCCCAGGCTCTTGGACATCTTCTCGGTCCCATCCGTGCCGACCAGCAGCGGAAGCGTGAGCACCGCCTGGGGCGACTGACCGTAGTCCCGCTGGATCTCGCGAGCCATCAGCAGGTTGAAGGTCTGGTCCGTCCCGCCCAGCTCGACGTCGGACTCGAGGGCCACGGAGTCGTAGGCCTGGGCGAAGGGGTAGAGCAGCTCGTGCACGGAGATCGGCTCACCGGCGGCGTAGCGCTTGGCGAAGTCGTCGCGCTCCAGCAGCCGAGCCACGGTCCCGTGGGAGCAGAGCCGGATCCAGTCGGCCGGCGTCATGCGGTCGAGCCACTCCCCGTTCATCCGGGTCTCCGCCCGCTCGACGTCGAGGACCTTGCCGGCCTGGGCGACGTAGGTCGCAGCGTTCTGGCGCACCTGCTGCTCGGAGAGCGCCGGCCGCGTCTTCTTGCGACCGGTCGGATCCCCGATCCGGGCCGTGAAGTCGCCGACCAGGAAGATGGGCCGGTGGCCGAGCTCCTGGAAGCCGCGGAGCTTGCCGAGCACCACGCTGTGGCCCAGGTGGAGATCGGGGGCAGAGGGATCGAGGCCCAGCTTCACCCGCAGCGGCCCGCGCTCGCCCCGGCCGATGGCCAGCAGCCGCGAGCGAAGGTCCTGCTCCCCGTAGACCTCGACGCACCCCGCGCAGATCGCGGCCAGCTGGCCCTCCACCTCGCGCTCGATCTCGGAGCTCGCCCCGCTCACTCTGCCCTCCGCAGCCAGTGGAGCCCGGCCTCGCTGACGATGGCATCCAGCCGCTGGTCGCGCGAGTCGCAGGGGACGCGATCGACGATCTGGAAGCCGTAGCCCATGCCGATCGCCACCAGGCCCGGGCCGCGCTCGAGCAAGCGGTCGTAGTAGCCTCCTCCCCGGCCGAGCCGAGCGCCGCTGCGGTCGAAGGCGCGGCCGGGGACGAGCACCACATCGCCCGGCGCCAGGGCGACGCCCGGGCCCGCGGGCTCCGGGCCGCCGTAGCGGCCCGGGGCCAGCGCCTCCCCGCGCTCGCCCGCGGCGAAGACCAGCTCCCGCCCCTCGCTGCGCGGCAGCCGTCGCTGCGGCCCGCACCCGCTCAGCGCATCGCAGCTGGGGCGCGAGGGCCG
>CAZYOL010000395.1:0-2379 GCA_964649065.1 uncultured Spirochaetales bacterium | reverse complement strand
CGTTGCAGGCGTCGATGCACTGGGTGCAGGCGATGCACTCGAGCTGCATGCCCTCCCGGATGTCGATCTCCGTCGGGCAGACCGCCACGCAGAGGCCGCAGTCGACGCAGTCGCCGCTCGCCCGGCCCCGCTTGCCGCGGGGCTCGCCGCGAGCCGCGTCGTAGCCGATCACCAGCGTGTCCCGATCGAAGAGCACGCCCTGGAAGCGCGCGTAGGGGCACAGGTACTTACAGAAGGTCTGGCGCACGATCGCGAAGTCGAGGTAGGTGACCACCATGATCGCCAGGTGGAAGGCGGCCGTGGTGGGGTAGAGCCGACCCTCCTGGAAGAAGGTGCCGAGCAGGTCGTAGGGCGATCGGAAGTAGCCCACGATGTGGAAGCCGATGAGCCAGGCCAGCAGCAGCCAGACGGCGTGGGTGGCCACGCGTCGCCACGGGGCCAGCCGCGGCGGCGGCCGCGTGCCCTTCCAGCCCTGGATCCAGCGCGCCACGCCCGCGAAGACGTCGGTGAAGACGGTCTGCGGGCAGGCCCAGCCACACCACAGGCGCCCCAGCAGTGCCGTGAAGAAGAACAGGGCCAGCGCCAGCGCCGCCAGGATGAGCCACAGGAAGTAGAGCTCGTGCGGAAAGATGGTCAGGCCGAAGACGTGGAAGCGGCGGGCCGGGATGTCGAGGAGCACCAGGGGCTCGCCGCCGACGCGGATCCACGGGATCGCGAAGAGGATCGCGATCAGCACGGCGTTCGCCCACCAGCGAAGTCGCCGCCAGAGCCCGCGGACCGGTCGAGCGTTCAGCACCTCGGCTCCTCAGGACCCCGCGGCCGGGGCCGCAGCCGTCGTCCCGGGCGCCTGATAGCCCGGCGCGCCGACGCCGGGGCCCTCCTGCTTGGGCAGGGTCTCCAGGTAGGCCAGCACCTTCCAGATCTTCTCGCTGCCGAGCTGGGCGCCCCAGCCCGGCATGCCCTCCGGCCGCCCCTCGGAGACCGAGGCGAAGAGCGACTCGTCGTCCCCGCCGTACTTCCAGTAGCTGTCGACCAGGCTCGGTCCCACCAGCCCGGTGCCGTCGGGCTTGTGGCAGGCCGCGCAGATGGCGAAGTGGGTGGAGCCCTCCGCGATCGCCGCTGCGTCGCCGCTGTAGGGGTTCTCCGTGGGCAGGCTCGCGCGCTGGACCGCCAGCTCGGCCTCGGCCTCGGCGACCCGGGCGGCGTAGCGTCCGTGGGAGGACCAGCCCGAGACCGTGAAGCCGACGATGTAGACCAGGCCGAAGACGATCAGGCCGTAGAAGCCCACGTTGAACCAGAGCGGGACCGGGTTGTCCTCCTCGCCGATCCCGTCGCGCTCGGGCACGCCCCCGCCGGGCAGCTCCGGGATCTCCTCGTGGCGCTCGTCGCTCAATTCTCGTCCTCCTCCAGCATGCGTCGGGCGGGTTCTTCGAGGCGCTGGCGTCGCGAGGGCCAGAACAGGTAGACGGCGATCGCGAGCAGGGCGAGCGCCAGCACCGCCAGCCGCAGGAACTTGTAGAGACCGGCCCAGTCCTCCATCAGCGCGCCCCCGCCATCGAGGCGCTCATGACCGGGCCCCCGTCGCGCATGACGCGTCCCAGCGACTGCAGGTACGCGATCAGCGCCACGCCCTCGCTGCGCGCGCCCACCTCGGAGAGCGCGATGCCGTCGCGGCGCAGCGAGGCGGCGATCTCCTCCATCTGGGCGCGGGCCCGGCTCTCGGCCTGGGCGATCTCCTCGTCGCTGTAGGGGTGGCCCAGCGAACGCAGTACCGCGAGCTTGCGCGAGCTGAGCGACAGATCCAGCTCGCGCTTCAGCAGGAAGGCGAAGCCGGGCATGTTCGAGCGCGGCTCGATGGTGCGCGGATTCTCGAAGTGGAGCCAGTGCCAGGAATCCGGATACTTGCCGCCGACGCGGTGGAGGTCGGGGCCGGTGCGCCGCGAGCCCCAGAGGAAGGGCCGGTCGTAGACCGACTCCCCGGCCAGCGAGTAGTGCCCGTAGCGGTCGGTCTCGGCCTTGAAGGGCCGGACCTGCTGGCTGTGGCAGGTGTTGCAGCCCTCGCGGATGTAGATGTCGCGTCCCTCCAGCTCCAGCGCCGAGTAGGGTCGCATGCCCTCGATCGGCTCCACCGTGCCCTGCAGGTAGAAGGGCGGCACCAGCAGCACCAGGCCACCGATGACGACCGCGAGGAAGGTGAGGGCGGTGAAGGAGACCCAGCGCCCCTCCAGGGGGCGATGCCAGTCGTAGGCCATGGCTCAGCGCCCCCCGCCCAGGGCCGGCGCTACCGCTGCGCCCGCCGGCGCGGGCAGCTCGGCGCTGCCCTGTCGCACCGTCATCCAGACGTTGTAGAGCATCACGAAGACGCCTCCGAGGTAGAGG
>CAZYOL010000394.1:0-2400 GCA_964649065.1 uncultured Spirochaetales bacterium | reverse complement strand
CGCCGCAGATGCAGCAGATGTGTCAGCACATGGGGGCCGGCGCTCAGGGCTTCACTGAGAGGGCGCTCGACTTCCACCGCCGCGCCGACGCCATCGGCGTGGCGGCTCGGGCGCACGATGCTGCCGCCGTATTGCGAGCGACGTCGAACACGCTGCAGTCCTGTAACGGCTGCCATGCTGCGTTCCGGCAGGAGGTCGTCGGTGCATCCGAGTGGCAGCTTCGGACCGGCCAGGCCCACAACCCTACCATGATGCCAGGCCAACCCTGATGAGGGCCAGCGCTCACGGACAGCAGCCGTCCGGCAACTTGCCGTCCGCCCGTGGCTCGCATCCGACCACCCGGTGGCGTGCATCGAGAGCGATGTGACAGCAGTCCTCGAGCGCTGCCCGCAGCTCCACGTGCTGGTCCAGAACGCCGGCGTGGTGAATCTGCGTCGACAGCAGAGCGTCGACGGGCACGAGGCCACCTTCGCGGTGAACCACCTCGCCCCCTTCCTGCTGACCTCCCTTCTGCTGGGTCGCCTGGTCGCGAGCGCCCCGGCGCGGATCGTGATCGTCGGCTCGGAGGCGCATCGCTTCGCGCGCCTCGACCTGGGCGACCTGGACTCCTCGGTGCACTACGGGGCCATGCGGGTCTACGGCACGACCAAGCTGGCCAACCTGCTCTTCACCTACGAGCTGGCCCGCCGCCTCGAGGGCACCGGCGTGACCGCGAACTGCGTGCACCCCGGGGCCGTCGCCACGCGCCTGGCCCACAACAACGGCGTCTGGGCCCGGCTGCTGACCGGGCTGCTGCGTCCCGTCTTTCGCACGCCGGCCCAGGGCGCGGAGACCTCGATCTGGGCGGCCTGCAGCCCCGAGCTGGAGGGCGTGAGCGGTCGCTACCTGCTGAACTCGCGGATCGGCCAGTCCTCGCCCCTCTCCCACGACAGACGCCTCCAGGCGGAGCTCTGGGAGGCCAGCTGCCGGCTCACCGGCCCGAGCGAGGAGGCGGCCTAGCGTGTCCGGAATCTCGACCTCCGAATGCGTCACCCGGGGCGTCCGCATCGAGGTGCGGGCCCGCTACTCGGCGGAGCACTCGGATCCGCGCCAGAACCAGTGGTTCTTCCTGTACACGGTGCGCATCCGCAACGAGGGCGCGGAGGCCGTGCAGCTGGTGTCGCGCCACTGGATCATCTCGGACGCCACCGGTCGGGTCCAGGAGGTGCGCGGCGAGGGTGTGGTCGGCGAGCAGCCCGTGCTCGAGCCCGGCGAGGACTTCGAGTACACCTCGGGCTGCCCCCTGCAGACGCCCTTCGGCGAGATGCACGGCAGCTACCAGATGCTGGGCCCGGAGGGCATCCGCTTCGACGCCCAGATCGCCCGCTTCGAGCTGCGCGAGCCCGGCGCCATCCACTGACCGGCCCGGCTAGAGCAGGGCCTCGACGAGATGGGGGCCGGGCTCGGCGAAGGCCTGCTCGAGGGCGCGGCCCAGCGACTCGCAGTCCTCCACGCGTACGCCCGAGACGCCGAAGCCGGCGGCCAGGCGGACCCAGTCCGGGGCGGCGTCGCCGAAGTCCATGAGCCGGCGGGCCACCGGGCCGGGCGCCTGGCCCGAGCGCGCCAGCTCGGCCTCCAGGATCCGGTAGCCGCGGTTCGCCAGCACGAGGCTGGTCACGTGGAGGCCCTCACGCGCCTGGGTCCACAGGGCCTGCAGGGTGTAGAGGCCGCTGCCGTCGGCCTGCAGGGCCAACACCGGGCGCTCGGGGCAGGCCAGCGCCGCCCCGGTCGCCGAGGGCAGCCCCTGGCCGATGGCGCCCCCCGTGAGCGCGAGGTGGGTGTGGGGTCGCGCGTGCGCGGCGCGCTCGAAGAGCGGAGCCCCGGCGGTGAGGCCCTCGTCCACCAGGATCGCCTGCTCGGGCAGCGCGGCCGCCACCTGCGCCGCCACACGCTCGGGTGTCAGGCGGCCCGTGGGGCGCGGCGGCGGCTCGAGGGCGGCCAGAGCCGCGAGCCCGGTCGGGGCGCCGAGGGCCGAGGCCAGGGCCTCCAGGGCGACGCCGGCATCGCCCTCCGGCTCGGCGAGCGTGAGGCGACGGGCCGTCTCGGGAGCCAGGCAGCTGGGGATGCCCGCGTAGCCGAAGAAGGAGACGGGCGGGCGGGCGCCGACGAAGATCAGCTCCCGGAAGCGGGCCAGCTGCTGCAGCGCCGGCTCCGGGAAGTAGGCGAGGCGCTCCACCACCGGCGTCCCGGCACCGCGCTCCAGCCGAGCCGGGAAGGTGTCGCACAGGAGGTGGCAGCCGGTATGGGCGACCAGGCGTGCGGCCGCCCGCAGGCCGCGCGCCGAGAGCGCCGAGCCGCCCAGGTACAGGGCCGCCGGCTCGCCGCTGCGCAGGGCCTGGGCGGCGGCGTCGACCCGGGCCC
>CAZYOL010000393.1:0-2406 GCA_964649065.1 uncultured Spirochaetales bacterium | reverse complement strand
GGTGCCGCGCCCCCCGATTCGGCTCCGGGCCGCGTGCGGCCTAGAACTGGTAGATCACGTCGAGCCCGATCAGCACCTGATCGGCCTGGACCGAGGCGGCAGCCGGAGGCGTCGCAGGGTCCACGGCCGTGTTGTAGAAGACCCCGTTGCCCGAGGCGCTGGTGCCGCCCTCCTCGTAGCGCACCTCGCCGCGGATCTTCAGGCCGTCGGTCAGCTGGTGGTCCAGGGTGGCCGTGATCGTCCACAGATCCTGGTCCTCGGTGTTGCCGCCCACGGGGAGCAACGCCACCGGGATGCCGATGAAGTTGTCGTTCGAGTACAGGTACTCGCCGCGGATCGAGAAGCCGGTGCGCTCGGTGATGGCCAGGCGGCCGCCGAAGGCGACGCCCACGGCGTACTGGTCGAGACCGCTGCCCACGTCTCCGTCCACGAAGTCGTAGGTCACGTCGAACCAGGTGCTCAGGTTCTCCGACGGATCCCAGGTGCCCACGAAGTTGATGATGCCCAGGTTGTCCGTCGTGTTGCAGAGGCCGCCGGTGACGCCGCCGCAGTTGGCAACCTGGACCGGCAGGGGCTCGGTGACCAGCGCGGCGTCACCGCCGTAGAGGCCGTTGAAGGAGATGCCGAACTTGTCGCCGCTCCAGCCCAGGTTCCACATGAACACCTTCTCGCTGTCGAAGTCGGTGTTCGTGACGCCGATGGCATTGTTCACCACGCCGAAGCCCCAGGAGATGCCGTTGGCGTGATCCATGCTGGCGTAGACGCCGTCCTGGTTGAAGGGCTGCAGGGCGCTGTAGACCAGGCCGCGCGAGATGTTCGGGTTGTAGACGGCCTGGGCCACCTCGTAGCCGATCACCGTGCCGAAGCGGCCGGCCTTGATGCGCAGCCCGGGCCCGATCGGCGCCAGGTACTCGGCGTAGGCCTGGTAGACGTGGACGTTGTCGCCGTTGCCCGGGTTGAGGCTGGCGCCGCCGGTGCGCACCTGGGCGCCGGGCGATCCCAGCAGGTCGGCGGTCTTGCCCATCGTGATGTCCAGGGCGAAGCCGCCGCGGCTCTCGGCCGTGGCCGGCTTGTGGATCTCGAACCAGGCCTGGTCGAGCTGGAAGGTGTCGTGATCCGGGTTGAAGGGGTTGGCGAGCCCGAAGCTGCCGGTGTTCGCGAAGTTCCCGCCCGTGCCGGTGAAGTTGATGCCCTCCGAGGCACCCGTGGGATCGGGCAGGTGGTTGAAGTTGTACCAGTAGCTGGCCTGGATCCAGCCCCCGACCTCCACCTTCTCGAAGAAGGACGAGATGCCGGACGAGCTCTCCTCGTTCTCGATGCCGGCCCGCTCCATCACCCGGGCCTGCTCCTCCACCTTGGCGTTGGAGGCCTCGAGATCGTCGCTGGCGGCCTCCAGCTTCTCCTCGAGCTGGGCCATGCGCTCCTGCATATCGCGGAGCTGCTCCTGAACGTCTTCTTCGGCGCCTGCGAGCGACGGGACGACGAGCATCCCGAAGGCCGCGAGAGCGACGAGGTTCCGACTGGATCGCATTGCGATTCCCCTCCTGTGACTGTTCACCTGTCCCTTCGCTCCCCAAGGGGCGCGGACCACCGCGGCCGCGCTCCCGGAAGGGTGCGAGAGGCTTGCGTTCGTCGATCGTTCTTTGGGGGGAAAACACCATTGCGAGCGCAGCCGCTCGCTCCGCACTGCGAAGCCGCTCCCAGACTCGGAAGCTCTGGAAGTGCGGCCCTCCCAGACGCCCCCCGATCCTGCGCACATCCCCGCACGCGCTGTGCGATCTACAACATATTCGGGTCGCGCACAATACCCCGAGCGAGCGGAAAACGGCGACTCCGAGCCGACTTCAGCCCTGCCCGGGGCCCGTCCCGGAGCCCCCGACCCGTGCCCAGAGGCCCGACTCGTCCAGGTAGCGGAGCGTGTTCCGACATAGATCGGTGTCGGCTCCGGGGCTGCGGCGCCAGCGTTCCAGACGTTGCAGGTCGGCGGCCGTATCGAGGTCGAAGCTGGAGCCGACCGTGCGCGCCCGCAGCCCGGCCGAGGCGGCGTTGGCGAGCGTGTCCTCGAGCACGCTGGCGGTGCTCATGGGATGGTCGAAGAGGTCGGGCGCCACGCTGCGCAGGCCGATCAGGCTGTAGCCTCCGTCCGGATCGGGGCACACCGCCAGGTCGATCTCCTCCAGGGCCGCCAGCAGCTGGGCGACCGATTCCCCGTCGAGGGTGGGGCTGTCGCTGCCGCGGAGCAGCACGCGGGGGGCGCCCGCGGCCGCGACCTCGCGGGCGGCCCAGGTCATGCGGCTGGCCAGATTGCCGCCGCGCTGACCGATCACGCGGAAGCCGGCAGGGCAGCGCCGCGCGAGGGCGCCGCGGGCGTCGCTCGGATGGACGCAGAGGCCGGGCTCCAGCCCC
>CAZYOL010000392.1:0-2431 GCA_964649065.1 uncultured Spirochaetales bacterium | reverse complement strand
GAAGAGCTGGCCAGGCACCGAGTAGAGGTGCAGCCGCGTCTTGAACCCGCGGATGGCGGGCAGGCTCAGGGGCAGAAAGTCGAAGAAAAGGGTCCGCTCCTGTTTCGTCTCGAGGCTGATCAGCTTGCCGCGAGCATCGGGGTGCGTCGCCGCATAGATGAACTTGATGTTGGTCGTCTTCCCGCAGAGTCCTGGACCGTAGTAGACGATCTTCAGGATGATCTCGCGGTTGGAGTAGTTGATGAACGACAACGGACCCTCTCCCTATCCGCTTGCCCGCGCCTGCCGCAGAGTGCCTAGAACGAGTCGCTGAACAGGTTGTCGATGTCCTCGTCGGTGATCTCTGCGAAGGGGGTTCCCGCCCCGCCCCGCGCCTCGGCCTGCTCCGCCTTCTTGTGGATCTCCTCGAAGATCTTGGCGAGCTCGCCGCCGGCCTTCTTGACCCGCAGCCGCACCAGTCCGAGCGAGCTGCGGTCGTCGAAGATCACGACCAGGATGATGCGGCCACCGATCAGGGTCATGTGCAGGTTGTCCCGCTGGCCCTGATGGAAGTGAACCGGGAACTCCTCCTCGCCCACGATCTTGGCGAGGCCGCCCGTGGCGGCGATGCTGCCCGCCGTCAGCGAGGCCAGGCTGGTGGTGTCGATGCCCCGCATCTCGCCCGACTCGGCGATCAGCTGGCCGTTGCGGTCGACCACGAAGACGCCCTTGGCGTTGGCATCCCGCACGAGCCTCTGGACGACGCCGAGGATGCGCCGATAGTCCTCGTCGTACATCACGAGCTGTGTGTCGTGCATCGGCGATCGCCTCGAAGCCACGCAGGGGGAGCTCCCCGGACTCTACCCGAGACGCCGGCGAGCACGCACCCCCGTGGCCCAATCGGCCCGGTCCGGCCCGACCTTTAGGAAAGCTCAGGGCTCGAGCGAGCGCCGGTTCTTCAGGGAGAGCCCGACGGTCACGTGGTCGGCGTACTCCAGGTCGCCTCCCAGGGGCATCCCGCAGGCGATGCGGCTCACGGCTACCCCGGTCTCCCGGAGCCGCTCCGCGATGTAGTGGGCGGTGGCGTCGCCCTCGGCGTTGGGGTTGGTCGCCAGGATCAGCTCCCGCAGGCCGCCGTGCCGGACCCGGGCCTCGAGCTCGGCCAGCCGCAGCTCGGCCGGGCCCACCCCGTCGATGGGCGCCAGGGCCCCCCCCAGGACGTGGAAGCGCCCCCGGTAGCCCCCGGTCCGCTCGATCGCGTCCAGGTCGGCCGGCTCCTCCACCACGCAGAGCAGGCCCGGATCGCGCTTCGGGTCCCGGCAGATGGCACAGGGCGAGGTGTCGGTCAGATCGAAGCACACCTCGCAGAGCACGATCTCCTTCTTCAGCCGGGCGATGGCGTCGGCCAGCTCCGCCACGGCCGCCTCCGGGGCCCCGAGCAGGAAGAAGGCCAGGCGCGCGGCCGACTTCTCCCCGATGCCGGGCAGGCGCTTGAGCGCCGCCACCAGGCGCTCCACCGGCGGCGAGCTGCGCACGCGGCGCTACTCGCCGGTGCCGGGAAGCTGGAAGCCGAGCCCGGTGGAGGCGCGCTGCATCTCCTGCTGGATCATCTGCTGCGCGCTCGTGAGGGCGGCGTTGACGGCAGCCACGACGAGGTCCTGGAGCATCTGCCGGTCCTCGGACTCCAGCAGGGTCGGCTCGATGTGGATCTCGACGATGCGCAGCTCGCCGCTCGCCACCGCCCGGACCATGCCGCCCCCGGCGAGGCCCTCTACGCGCCGCCGGGCCAGCTCTCGCTGCAGCTCGGCCATGCGCGCCTGCATCTGCTGCGCCTTGGCGACCCAGTCGCTCAGCGCGTTCATCCGCGGCCTCCCCCCAGTGGACGGATCTCGACGACCTGGCCCTGCAGGACCTCCTTCGCGGCCAGCACGCCCGGATCCTCAAGGGCCTGCTGGCGGATGCGGCGCAGCGTCTGCGGGTCGAGGCCGCCGGGCTCGGAGTCGGCGCTCTCCAGCTCGACCTCGACCCGGACGGGGCGGCCGAAGAGCTCGCCGCCCAGCGCCTCCAGGGCCTCTCGGCGGTCGTGCAGGCGGCGCGCGGTGAAGGCCTGGGCCGTGCGCAGCTTCAGGGCGCCGGCGCTCCGCTCGACCAGGGCCGCGTCCTCGAGCGCCGTCCCCAGCGCGGGCTGGCGTCGGGCCACGAAGCTCTTGAGCCGGTCGTAGACGACCTCGAGCGGGGCCTCGGCAGCAGCCTCGCTGGTCGGCTGGGCTTCGGCCGGCTCCGGCTCCGGCTGCGCCGCGCCGTTCGACGACCCGGGTGCCGGCGCCGCCCGCTGCCGTCACGAGCCGCCGCTCGACCGCCCGCGCGGCCGATCGTCCGGCGCGCCGCCCCCTCCGGAGCACGGGGAGGCACGCGGCTCGACGTCCCCGCCGGCCAGGCGGCGCTCCAGGGC
>CAZYOL010000391.1:0-2448 GCA_964649065.1 uncultured Spirochaetales bacterium | reverse complement strand
AGGCGCTCGCGGCCTGCGACGCCGCCCTCGCAATCGAGCCCGATTACGTGGATGGGCGGCTCGAGCGCGCGGCGCTGCGGCAGCGGGGCGGGGACCGCAGCGGGGCGATCGAGGATCTCGAGGCGGTCCTGCGCATCCAGCCGGCCCACCGCGAGGCCGGCGCCCGACTCGACGCCCTGCGCCCCGCTCCCTAGCTTGCCCTCGTGTCGGCTCCTCGGCGGCCCGGAGGGTGGCTCTGCGCGGCGTGGCTCGCGGGGCTCGCGCTGGCCTGCTCGCCCGGGGAGGAGCGGGCCAGCGCTCCGACGCAGGAGCGCTACGTCTCGCGGCTCACGCCGGAGGGGCCCGAGGGGCGTCGCTGGCGCCCGGAGTCGCAGCTGCCGGCCCGCCCGCAGGCCTCTCCGTGGATGGTGATCTACGAGGTCACGCGCTTTCCCGAGGCCGAGGCGACGCGCGAGCAGCGGCGCCGGGCCCAAGACTTCGCCGAGGCCTGCCGCGAGGCGGCGCTGCGGCACGGCTGGCACGAGTATCTGAAGGGCCGCGCGGCCGGCTACCGGCCCGCGATCGGCGACGATACGCACTACGAGAACCGAGAGTACATCCTCGACGATCACATCCTGGATCCGGACCGTCCCGAGTTCCTGATGTACTACGAGACCGAGTCCGGCCGGAAGCTGGCGGGCGTCATGTTCTACGTCGCCAAGCCCCTCGACGAGGGCCCGCAGCTCGGCGGCCCCGAGACCCTCTGGCACTATCACGTCTGGTCGCGACCGCACTGCCTCGAGAAAGGCTTGATCGCCGCGGGAGTCGCGGACGGCGAGCTCCGCTGCCGCGTGGGCCAGCCGACGCATCGCAGCCCGGAGATGCTCCACGTCTGGTTCGTGGACCATCCCCAGGGCCCCTTCGGCACGGCCATGAAGCTCCCGCGCGGGCTGGTCGAGCAGCTCCGCTGGGAGTAGCGGCGCGCGCGCCGGCT
Organism: uncultured Spirochaetales bacterium; assembly: GCA_964649065.1. Classification (GTDB taxonomy): domain Bacteria; phylum Myxococcota_A; class UBA9160; order UBA9160; family SMWR01; genus CAZYOL01. The sequence goes on along the minus strand of CAZYOL010000391.1, from coordinate 1,475 downwards.
AGGCCAGGCCGAGGTTGCGCCGGATGCGCGGCAGCGGCGCCTCGGTGTCGGGCTCGAAGGCGGCCCCGGTGAGCTGCTCGAAGGCCTCGATGTAGCGGCGCGCCGCCTCGCAGCGCACCTCGTCCGGCAGCTCGGGCGGAGGGCCGTCGCCTCGGTAGCTCCGCTCCTGGATCAGCCAGCGCCGGACGTAGTCCTTGTCCAGGGCCTCCGGGTCGCGGCCCTCGGAGAGGGCTCGCTCGTAGGAGTCGCGGTACCAGTAGCGCGAGGAGTCGGGGGTGTGGATCTCGTCGATCACCACCAGCTCGCCGTCCGCGTCCACACCGATCTCGTACTTGGTGTCCACCAGGATCAGGCCTCGGCTCTCGGCCCAGCGCTGGCCCTCGGCGAAGAGCTCGAGGGCGATGCGGCCGGCCGCGTCGTAGTGTGCCGCGGAGATCACGCCGCTGGCGATCAGGGCCTCCCGCGAGCTCGGCTCGTCGTGGGCTCCCTGCTCGGCCTTGGTGGTCGGCGTGAGCAGGGTCTCTGGCAGCCGCTCGTGGCGGCGCATGCCCTCGGGCAGCCGGTGCCCGCAGTAGTGGCGTTCGCCGCGCTCGTAGGCGGTCCAGATCGAGGTCTTGGTGGAGCCGCTGAGGTAGCCGCGCACCACGAACTCGACGGGCAGGGGCTTGCACTCGCGCACCACCGAGACGTTCGGGTCCGGCACCTCCAGCAGGTGGTTGGGGGCGATCTCGCGGGTCCGCTCGAACCAGAAGGCGGCGGCCTGGTTCAGCAGCTGGCCCTTGAAGGGCAGGGTGCCCACCACCACGTCGAAGCAGCTCACCCGGTCCGTCACCACCAGGAAACGGCGTTCGTTCGCGACGTAGCTGTCGCGCACCTTGCCCTCGCGGCGCTGGCCCAGCTCGTCGAGCTGCGTGTGTTCGAGAGTGCGCTCGCACTGGGCGCGGAGCAGCTCCGGATCGACTGCCATCCGTGTTCCCCCGTCGCGTTGCCGCTATCGATACCCGCCCGAGGAGTGGAGAGCAAGCGGCTGCTCGAGCAGGTCGGCTCGAGCGCGCTGAACCCACGCCCACGAGGTCGGAGCTGCGGATGTCTGCGAAGTCCATCCCCAGCGGATCCACGGAGAGCTCGCTCACCCCCGCGAGTGGACCGCCGTCGCCGGCCTTGTAGCGCCGAGCCTCGCCCGGTACCCTCGCGGCTCTCCCGACAACCAGGCAGGTGAGCAGGTCGCGCCCCCCGTGATCGCCGTGGTTCAGTTCCCCGGGTCGAACGACGACCGCGACACGCGGTTCGCCCTGAAGTCCGTCCTCGGAGCGGACAGCGAGCTGGTCTGGCACAAGCGCTCCGAGCTGCCCGCGGACACGCGGGCCGTGGTGTGTCCCGGCGGCTTCTCCTACGGCGACTACCTCCGCTGTGGGGCCATGGCGCAGTACTCCCCGCTGATGGCGGCCGTGCGGCGCTTCGCCGAGACCGGGGGG
>CAZYOL010000390.1:0-2450 GCA_964649065.1 uncultured Spirochaetales bacterium | reverse complement strand
CGCCCCCGGGGTGGACGGTCTCGTCGTCAAGGACGGCCAGATATCGGGCTTCGGCGGGGCGGGCATCGTCGCCGGTCCGCACCTCAAGGCCTTCAAGCTCCGGATCGGGGGCAACAGCGCGGCGGGCATCGCAAGCGCGTCGGACTGCATCATCGTCGAGAGCGTCATCGACGGGAACCTCGGGGACGGCATCGATGCGTTCGACTGCAAGATCGAGAACAACATCATCAAGGACAACGGTCTCAACGGCATCCTGGGGTCGGAGAACGTCGTCATCCACAACAAGATCGTGGAGAACGGCCAGGGCGCGCCGGGCTCGGGCGGCATCCTCTCGCCCTTCGGCAGCACGATCCAGGAGAACGTTCTCGTCCGGAACTTCGGCTTCGGCATCTCGGACTCGTCGGGCGCGCCTCCGGGACCAGTGCCGATGCCGGCCTTTCCGGGCGCTGGCTTTCCGCCCGTTCCGCCCGGGACCGCCGCGAACAACATCATGAAGAACGTGGTCGACGGCGGCTCCCCCGGCTTCGTGAACGCCGGGATCGGCATCTACACCAACGGCTCGGCGCTCATCACCGACAACACGGTGACCGGCTGGACCTTCGACGGCATCGTCTGTGGCATCTCCTGCACCGTGCGCGGCAACCAGGTCAACAGCAACAACGCGAGCGGCGGCGGCAACGGCGGCATGACGGTCGGGCCCGGCTCGACCGTGCATGCCAACAGCGTCTCGTTCAACGTGGGCATCGGCCTCGTGCTCTCGCCCGCTACGGGCTGGAGCAACAACACGTTCGATGCCAATACCGCGCAGGACGTGAGCCAGGTGGTGCCGATCGGGCCGCCCGCGGCCGCGCCGCACCCGTCCGCGGGCTTCGACAACTTCTGCAGCGGCGCAGCGGCGCCCGTCGTGGGCTTCGGCCCGGGCACCTGCCCGTAGCCCGGCTCCGAGGAGAATGCCCATGTCGCGTGCGTCTTGCGTCGTCGGCTGCCTCGCCGCCCTCGGACTCGCCAACTCGGCGGGCGGCCAGGTGCTGTTCTCGCCGGACATCACGGTCGAGCTCGGACCGGTCTCGACGGCGGTCGTCGCAGATGAGGAGCTGGCGTACGACGACGCTCTCGGGAGCGTCTTGCCCATTCCATCGCTGGGCCTCCCCCCAGAGGCGGACGTGATCGGCTACGAGCCGTTGCCGGGTGGGGATGCGCTCCTCTCGTTCGACACGACCGTGTCCCTGCCCGGACTCGCGGCGGCCGAACCCCGCGACGTCGTACGCTACGACTCGGGGACGGGCCTCTACGCCCTCGAGCTCGACGGCTCGGCGTTGCTTCCCGCCGGCGTGCAGATCGATGCCATCGGCGTGGACGTCGCGACCGATGATCTGCTGTTGTCGTTCGACAAGCACGTCCTGGGATTGCCCGCCGGCGCCGTCGCGGACGAGGACGTCGTGCGCATCTCTGGCCTGACCATGACGATGGTCTTCGACGGAAGCGCCAACGGCATCGACGAAGCGCTCGACGTCGACGCGGTTTCTACCACGAGCGCGCCGATCCTGCTGTTGTCCTTCGACGGCACCGGCACGGTGGCGGGTCTTACGTTCGACGACGAGGACGTGGTGCGCTTCGACACGGGCACCTTCTCGTTCAGCCTGTTCTTCGACGGAGGTCTGAGTGATCCGGTCGCGTGGCCCGCAGCCGATCTGGTGGCGCTGCCCGAGCCGACGGCGGGGCTCTTCGCTGGCCTCGCGCTGTTGGTCCTGCTCGCACGCCAGCGTGGGCGCTAGCTAGGCGCCGGGGCTCCCGCTCCGGCCGGCGATCAACGTACACTCGGTCGCCGCGCCGCGGCCGCGCAGGCCGCCGACTCGCGCCCGCGAGCTGACGCAGGCGCCCCACCGCGGCGACGCTGAGGGGACGGCCCTCTGCAGGTTGAGGGTTCGATCGGGGACCCGAGAGCGAAGCGCGCTGCGCAGGGCACCCGCGTGAGTGCCCCCTCTACTCCCCGCCCGCGCGAAGACCTACGCGCCAGCGCCGTCGCGCAGCCGCCGCTCGAACTCCCGGTAGCGTTCCTTGCCATGCGGCCGCTCGCCACGCGCCCACCGCTCTATGCGCTTCAGGTCTACGGGATGTCGAGTCGCAACCTCCACCGCTTGTTCGAGGCACTGCGTGTCCGCGTCGTGGAAGTACCAGGCGAGCCGATCCATGACACACTCGGTGGGGGCCAGGAGTCGCAGTGTCCCCATCCGCGTCTCGCGCTCCGCGAAATCGCGGATCGTTTCCTCTCCAATCGCGACGGGACCAGGCGGGAACTCGACCCAGTAGCGGCTCTTCGGATGCGTCCAGTGGCGCTGGGTCTTCTCGAAGCCGAGGGACTGCATGACGGTGTCGACCTTCCGGGCTAGCCCGATCGGAATGAAGTCGAGGTCGTACGAGACGTACTCCGCATCGGAGTAGATCGAGAC
>CAZYOL010000389.1:0-2451 GCA_964649065.1 uncultured Spirochaetales bacterium | reverse complement strand
GCGCTCGCGAGACCTCGTAGGAGAAGTCGACGTGGCCCGGCGTGTCGATCAGGTTGAGCTGATACTCGTGGCCATCCTCCGCTCGATAGCGCAGCCGCGCGGTCTGGGCCTTGATCGTGATGCCGCGCTCGCGCTCCAGGTCCATCTTGTCGAGAAACTGCTCGCGGCGGTCGCGCTCCTGCAGGGAGTTCGTGGCGTCGAGCAGGCGGTCCGCGAGCGTGCTCTTCCCGTGGTCGATGTGGGCCACGATGCAGAAATTGCGGATGCGGGAGGGATCGCTCACGACGAGCCCTCTGGCGCATCGGCCAGGGCCTCGACGAAGTAGTCGCGCGTGCGCTCGAGGCCCTCCTCGATGGAGATGCGGGGCTCCCAGTCGAGAACCCGACGCGCCAGCGAGATGTCCGGACAGCGCACCTTGGGATCGTCCGGCGGCAGAGGCAGGCTCACGATGCGGCTGCGGCTCTCCGTGAGCTTCACGATCGTCTCGGCCATGCGGCGGATGGTCATCTCCTGGGGGTTTCCCACGTTGACCGGCCCGACGTAGTCCGAGCGCAGCAGGCGCAGGATGCCCTCGACCAGGTCGTCGACGTAGCAGAAGGAGCGCGTCTGGGAGCCGTCGCCGTAGACCGTGATGTCCTCACCGCGGATGGCCTGCCGGAAGAAGTTGGGAATCGCCCGGCCGTCGTCGAGCTGCATGCGAGGGCCGAAGGTGTTGAAGATGCGCACGATCCTCGCGTCGACGCCGTGGTGGCGGTGGTAGGCCATGGTCATGGCCTCCGCGAAGCGCTTGGCCTCGTCGTAGACGCCCCGGATTCCGATGGGGTTCACGTTTCCCCAGTAGGACTCGGGCTGGGGATTGACCTCCGGATCCCCGTAGCACTCGGAGGTGCTCGCCAGCAGCAACCGGGCCCCCTTGGCCTTGGCCAGGCCCAGCGCCTTGTGCGTGCCCATCGAGCCCACCTTGAGGATCTGGATCGGCAGCCGCTCGAAGTCCGCCGGACTGGCCGGCGAGGCGAAGTGCAGGATCGCGTCCAGCTCGCCGGAGACGTGCAGGTAGTTCGTGACGTCGTAGTCGAGGAAGGAGAAGCGCGAATGACCCAGCAGGCTCTCGATGTTCTCCACGCGCCCCGTCAATAGGTTGTCGAAGGCCAGGACCTCGCAGCCCTCCTCCACCAGGCGCTGGCACAGGTGCGACCCGATGAAGCCGGCGCCGCCGGTCACCAGGACGCGGCGCAGTCGAGCTGAGGGCATCGGATCTCCTACACGGGCCGCTGGGGCGGCGCTGTCTACGAGGCCAGGTAGTCCGCCAGGGCCTGGCGCCAGGGCCGGGCCTCGATCCCCAGGGCTGCGGCCTTCGAGCAGTCCAGGACCGACCAGGCCGGCCGCGGCGCCGGAAGGTCCAGATCGCGGGTGCGGATACGCTCGACCTCGAGATCCCCGAAGCCCGCCTCGTCCAGGACGGCGCGCGCCAGGTCCCACCAGGTCGCCTCGCCGCCGTTGGCGAAATGGTACAGGCCGGTTGCGCCCCGTTCGAGGAGGCCCAGGAGGCCCCCGGCCAGGTCGACGGCATAGGTCGGCCGCCCGCGCTGGTCGTCCACCACCCGCAGGGGGCCCTCCAGCTCCCCGGCCCGGCGCTTGCGGGCCTGGTCGAGGATGGCCCGGACGAAGTTGCGTCCCTCTCCGAAGACCCAGCTCGTGCGCACCACCAGCGCCTCCGGCAGGGCCTCCTGCACCCTGCGCTCTCCTGCCAGCTTGCTGCGCCCATAGCTCGAACGGGGGCTCGGCGGATCGCCCTCCCGGTACGGGCGGCTGGCGTCGCCGGCGAAGACGTAGTCGGTCGAGACGTGGATCATGCGCGCCCCCAGACGGGCGCAGGCCTCGGCGAGGATCCCCGGGGCGACGCCGTTGACGCGCTCGGCGGTCTCGGGGTCGGTCTCGCAGCGATCCACGTGGGTGAAGGCCGCGGCGTTCAGCAGCACGTCGGGCCGCGCCTCGAGGCCGTCCAGCCAGGCGGCCACCGCGCCGGGGTCCGAGACGTCGAGCTCCGGGAGGTCCCGGGCCGAGAGCAGCTCCAGGTCGGAGCGCTGCGCCAGCAGCGCCTGCATGGCGAGGCCCAGCTGGCCCCGACCGCCCGCGACGACCCAGCGCACGCCTCAGCGATCCTCTTGGAGGATCCAGGTCGGGAGCTGCTCCTCCCCGGAGAGCCGGGAAGCCGCCCGCTCGCCCTGCTCGCGGGTCGAGAAGGGGCCGACGCGAACCCGCATGGGCCCACCCCGCTCGGCCACCAGGAAGACCGGGTAGCCCTTGGCCCGCAGCGAGTCGGCCAGCTGATCGGCGGCGGCGCGGTCGCCAAAGGCCCCGACCTGCACGGCGACGCGACCGCTGCGCTCGGGCCGCGCGACCTCCGGGCCGCGCGCCCGGGGCCGCTCGGGCGCCGGGCTGGCCGCGCGG
>CAZYOL010000388.1:0-2458 GCA_964649065.1 uncultured Spirochaetales bacterium | reverse complement strand
ACGAGGAGTCCATGGGCGCCGTGCCGAGGAACGGCCCGGGCCCCGGGAACGGCCGGCGGCGCCGGGGGCGCGGGCACCCGCGCCGGGGCCGCGGCCTCGCCGAGCTGGACGTCGTGGGGCACCACCAGGGTGGCCACGCCGGCCCGGCGGGCGGCGGCGATGGCCTCGGCCGTTCGCTGCGCGAGCCGTGCCGGATCGACGCAGTCGCCCAGCCAGCGCGAAACCGGCCGGGCCAGCGACTCGATGTCGGAGGCCAGCGGTGCGTCGTGGACGCGGTGCCCGGTGGCGTGGTCGCCGATCAGGTTCAGCACCGGGCTGCGAGCGCGCGCGGCGTTGTGGAAGTTCGCGATGCCGTTGGCGAAGCCGGGACCCAGGTGCAGCAGCGTCAGGGCCGGTCTCCCGCTCATGCGGGCGAAGCCGTCGGCCGCCGCCGAGCAGACGCCCTCGAAGAGCCCCAGCACCGCGCGGACGCCCGGCACCGCGTCCAGGGCCGCCACCAGCGGCATCTCCGTGGTGCCGGGATTGGCGAAGCAGACGTCGACCCCGGCCCGCGCCGCGGTCCGCATCAGCGCCTCGGCCGCCCTCACCCCTCCCCCCGGGCGCTCGAATCGGGGGGCAGCAGGCCCTCGGCCTCGAGCCACCCCGCCAGCGCCTCGGCGACGACGCGGTGACCGAGGGGGGTGAAGTGGTCCGCATCCATCAGCACCGCGTCGGCGCCGTGGGTCCGCAGCGGCTCGGCCGTGTCGAGAACCGGAATCCCCCTCGCCGCGGCGAACTCCATCAGTCTGCGCTGCGGCGCGTCGAGGCGCGGATCTTCCAGCTGGAAGCGGAAGGGGAAGAGCACCAGGCCGAAGCGCTCCCCGCGCTCGCGGGCCAGGGCCTCGATTCGGCCCAGCTCGGCCAGCGTGCTCTCCATGGCGCGCTGCACCTCTGGGGCGTCCTGGCGCAGCACCAGGTCGAGGACGCCGCGCAGCTGGCGGTCCTGGGGGGCCGCCACGTCGACGTAGCCGCGCTTCAGGGCCGCCACGGCGGCGCTGCGCTCGGCCAGCGCGTTCAGGAAGCGCACGATGCGCATGCCCGTCGCCAGCCGCAGCTCGATCAGCCCCCGGTGGATCTCGGTGACGTCGTTCAGCACGAAGCCCACGAGCACCAGGTCCGCCTCCAGCCCCTCGCCTTCGCGCTCGTAGTAGGCGCGCTGCTGATAGCTCGACCAGCCGGGAATGCCCCGGTTCAACACCTCGACGCGCGGGCTGCGGCCGCTCAGGAGCTGCTCGAGCTGATCGCTGAAGCGCAGCGCGACGGGCTGGCCGTGGCCGAAGGTGACGGAGTCGCCCAGCACCGCGATGCGGTACGCGTCGTTCGCCTTCGGCCCGGACTCGACGTCCCGAAAGCCCGCGGAGTTGATGGCGACCGGGTGTCCGCCCACCCGGGTGAGCCAGCGGGCGCCGGCCTCGAAGCGCCAGAACTCGCCCTCTTTACCGGTCCAGGTAAAGAGGGGATTCACGCCGCGCTCCGGCTCGGCCCCGGCCAGCCGCGCCGCCGCCTCGGCGAGCCCCAGGGCCACGCCGAGGCTGACGGCGGCCACCCCCAGGTTGATCGCCAGCTCGCGCCACGCGGGGCGACTCACAGCTCCGGCCCTCGCATCCATCCGCGCGCCGGAGCGTACCGCTCGCGGCTTGACAGCGTGATCTCATCAGGTTATCTGCATGAACGGATTGATTTTGGGCCTCCGGGGGTGGTGTGCGTCGTGCCGGCCGTGCCCTCGGCCCCTAGCTGCTCCCCCGGGAGCCCCGAGGAGAAGCCATGCCCGTCACGCCGGGACGCGTCCCGTTCAAGGTTGCCGATCTGGATCTCGCCGAGCTGGGCCGCAAGGAGATCCGCCTGGCCGAGCACGAGATGCCCGGCCTGATGGCGCTGCGCCAGCGCTACGCCAGCAGGCGGCCCCTCGAAGGGGTGAAGATCATGGGGAGCCTGCACATGACGGTGCAGACCGCCGTGCTGATCGAGACCCTGGTGGAGCTCGGAGCAGACGTGCGCTGGGTATCGTGCAACATCTTCTCCACCCAGGATCCGGCCGCCGCGGCCGTGGTGGTGGGGCGCCACGGCACGCCGGAGAGCCCGCAGGGAACGCCGGTCTTCGCCTGGAAGGGCGAGACCCTCGAGGAGTACTGGTGGTGCACGGCCGAGGCCCTGCGCTGGCCGGACGGCTCGGGCCCGGACCTGCTGGTCGACGACGGCGGCGACGCCACGCTGCTGCTGCACAAGGGCGTGGAGTTCGAGCGCGCCGGCAAGGTTCCGGACTTCCACCCGGACGCCGAGCCCGAGGAGTGGGGCGTGATCCTCGAGCTGCTGCGCCGGGAGCAGCTGCACGACTCCCAGCGCTGGACGAAGATCGCCGCGCAGGTGAAGGGCGTCTCCGAGGAGACCACCACCGGCGTGCACCGGCTCTACCAGATGG
>CAZYOL010000387.1:0-2470 GCA_964649065.1 uncultured Spirochaetales bacterium | reverse complement strand
CCAGAGCCTGGTCGCACTGATTTTGCTAAGCTAATCGACGTCGACGGCGGGTTCGATTCCCGCCGCCTCCACCAAATTCTGAATAAATTCAACTGTTTGCCTCCGAAGTTGCGGCCTTCGAAAAACCCGCATCCGCTTCGCGAAGCGGCAATGGATCCAAAGGATTGACGCGCAGCCCACTCGCCGCGGGACACACCGCCAATCGAAACCGTTGGGCAGGGAGTCCGTTCTCGGTTTCGTGAACCGACCGCCTCGGCGGCCCGTGAACGCTCCTACGCATTGCTCCAGTGCAACGCGCTGCCCTGCGCTGTGCTCCTTGGCCGTCGCCGGTACGAAGCTGGCAACTGCCGGTCGTTGTGCCCGGCGGAAGTCGATCCCACTGCCCGTCTAGCGGCGATACGCGCTACACGCGGCGTCAGCCCGAAAACACGGTGCTCTACACAGTCGTCCAGCGCGAACTCGAGACCTTCCTTGCGCGAGCTCGGTCGCGCGAGCGGACGGTGCCGCGCTTCGTCGAGCGTGAGCTCCGCGCCTATCTCCGCTGCGGCATCCTCGCCCACGGCTTCGTGCGGGTGCACTGCGACGAGTGCGGCCTCGACCGCGTCGTAGGCTTTTCGTGCAAGGGCCGCGGGTTCTGCCCCTCCTGCGGCGGCCGGCGCATGGCAGACACGGCCGCGCACCTGGTCGATCGCGTGCTCCCCGAGGTGCCAGTTCGCCAATGGGTGCTCTCGCTCCCCTTCGCGCTGCGCTACCGGCTCGCCTACGACGCGGGTCTCACGAGCGCGGTGCTCGGCGTCTTCGTGCGCACCGTCTTCGCCTCGCTTCGCCGGCGCGCGCGTCGACAGTGGAACGTCGCCCGTGGCCAGTGCGGGGCCGTCACCTTCGTGCAGCGTTTCGGAGACGCGCTGAACCTGAACCTCCACTTCCACTCGCTCGTGCTCGACGGCGTCTACGAGACGAGCCCCTACGGGAGACCGCGCTTCCACCCGCTGCCGCCGCCCGATGACGACGAGGTCGCGCGCGTCGTGGGCCAGGTGGCGACGCGCATCGCGCGCCTGCTGGAGCGCCGCGGCCTCGGCCCCGATGCGGACCCCAGCGATGCCGACCCTCTGACGGAGGAGGAGCCCCTGCTCGCCGAGCTCTACGGCGCGTCGGTGACGAGCCGCATCGCCACGGGGCGCCGCGCGGGCCAACCCGTGATCCGCGTGGGCGACTGCATCGATCCCGACGTGGTGCCGGAGCTCGATGGCGAGCGTTGCGCCAGCGTCAGCGGGGTCAGCCTTCATGCGAACGTTGCCGTGCCAGCTCGCGACCGGAAGCGTCTCGAGCGGTTGTGCCGCTATGTGGCCCGACCTCCGGTCGCCACCGAGCGGCTGTCGCGGATGGCTGACGGCCGGCTCCTCTATCGGCTCAAGCACCGCTGGCGCGACGGCACCACCCATGTCGTCTTCGAGCCCGGCGAGCTCGTGGAAAAGCTCGCGGCGCTGGTGCCGCCGCCGCGCTTCCACCTCGTCCGCTACCACGGCGTGCTCGGCCCCTGCGCGAGCCAGCGCAGTCGCGTGGTCCCCGGTGGCGAGCTGCTCCCCGGCGGCGGGGCGACGGACGCGCGGAAGCGAACGGGCCAGGCCGTGCCAGGCCACGAAGCCGGGGAGCGGGTGGGTAGCCGATCCGGGCAGGCGGACGTCGGGGGGCTCGGGCCCCGAAGCGGGTCCGAGGCTACTCCCAGCAGGCGGGGAGAGCCGTTGCCCGGTGTGGACAACGCGGGGCGGCCGGGGGCGCGAGGGGAGGGCGCGCCCGAAGCGCAGGCCACGGTCGCCGAGCCCCCGACTCGCCCCCGGCGCCTCGCCTGGGCCGACCTGCTCCGCAGGGTCTTCGCGGTCGACGTGCTCGAATGCCCTCGCTGTGGCGCACGCACGAGACTCCTGGCAGCCATCCACCCGCCGGATGCGACGCGCGCCATCCTCGAGTGCCTCGACCTCCCGGCCCGCGCCCCACCGCTCGAGGCCGCGCGCCGGGACGAGGAAGCGCCCGATCCCTGGGAGACCGGCTTCGAGGGCGAGGGTTTCTAACCGGGCGCGAGAACACCCTCAGCAGAAGATCGACCCGACCCCGATCGGGTCCGGTGCGCCTTCCGAGCGGTGCCCGAAGCCCCGCGGGCCGGCCGCGCAGCCGAGCCCGCGCTCCGCATCTGCGCCGCGCCCGCTTGAATCCCCCGCGTCGGGGGGCATCGCCGAAGGGAAGTTGACGCTTCGCGGACGATCAGACGTGGAGCGACCGCTTGTTCGGGCTATCCGCAGCTCCACCTCTGCCGATTCCTGCCCACGTACGGCAGCCCCACGGCGAACAGCAGCTCGTCGAGCTCGAGGCCTGCGATTGTAGCCTGGGGAAAGACACCGATGACTGCACTGTCGGCAACCGATGTCGCGCTCATCGCCACGGATCCACTGACCTCGACGATATCGCCGTCGCG
>CAZYOL010000386.1:0-2472 GCA_964649065.1 uncultured Spirochaetales bacterium | reverse complement strand
CGTCCACCAGCGTCCAGCCGGCGAAGTCGTGGAACCCCATCTCGGACAGGAAGCCCCCGCCCCACTCCCAGGAGCCGGCGATCGTGTAGACGAGCGAGACGAAGATCGTCGTGAAGATCATGAAGGAGGAGAGCTTCACGCGCTCGGCCACCGCGCCCGAGACGATCGTCGCAGCGGTCGCCGCGAACATGGCCTGGAAGAGGAAATCGGTCCAGTAGGTGTAGCCGCCGTCCGCGTAGGCCGGGGTGTTGCCCTCCGCACCGGGATCGAGACCGAAGCCGGCGAATCCGAAGTAGCCGTTGAAGTCCCCCGGATACATCAGATTGAAGCCCATGAGGGCGTAGGTCAGGATGCCCATCGAGACGATGAACGTGTTCTTGAACAGGATGTTCGTCGTGTTCTTGGCCCTCGTGAGCCCAGACTCGAGAGTCGCGAAGCCGAGGTGCATGATGAACACGAGGCCGGCGCACAGCATCATCCACGCGTTGTTCGCGGTGAACTGACCGGGGGTGACCCCGTCCTCCGCGAAGGCGACGTGGGGAAGCAGCAGGCCGCCCACCACGATTGCGCTGAGCAATCTCACTTGGAGTCCTCCATCGATTTCGGGGGGATTCGGGTTCCGGACTCGCGCCTGCCTCTTCGCGCTCGCCGTGGCGCCGCCGTGTCCTCCCGTACATCACGGCCGGCGCCCGCCGCGTTCCCAAGGCAATCGCCGTGCCAAGGGCCTCGGCGCCGCGGCCGCGACGGGAACGGGCCAATAAAGGCACGGATCGGCCTTTGTATGCCCGCTCGGGCCCCGCCGGAGCCCCGTGGGGAGGCCGATGGTGTGCAGGACCCTGACCACGATTTGGGCAGGGCGCCCACGCCGGCGGCAACCGAAGTGTGTCGGCAGGTGCAATCAACGTGCAGAGCCGGGCCCAGGCGAGCGCCCTCCGGCCCGCCTCCGTCTTCCGGCACGTCCGTTGCTACGCCCGCGCTGCAAGTTTGCGGTGCGCGCGGCTGTGCACGACACCGCGGAATGGAGGAAACGATGAGACGTCAGTTCAAGGTCTGCGCCGCGGTGGGGGTTGCGCTCACATGGAGCGCGACGGCGCCGGCCAGCGACCTCGATGAGCAGCTCCGCGAGATGCAGGAGCGCATGAGCGAGCTGGAGAGCAAGCTCGAAGCCACCGACGCGGAGCTGCAGGCCACCAGTGAGGATCTCGAGGCCTCGAAGGCCGTGGTCGAAGAGCAGGCCAAGGTGATGGAGCGGGCCGGCATCGAGACCGAGGAGAGCTCTTCGGGCATCTCCTCCTTCTTCGAGAAGGTCGAGGTCTCGGGCTGGGTGCAGGCCAGCTACTGGTACAACTTCAACCACCTGCCCGGGGGACCCTCGGAGGGCATCAACTTCATCGGCGACGCCAACGGCAATGCCGCCAACGTGGGCTCCTTCGGCTTCGCGAACCCCTTCAACCCGGATACCGACACCTTCCAGGTGGACCAGGTCTGGTTCGAGATCTACAAGCCGGCCACCGAGGAGAGCCGCGGCGGCTTCGCCCTCGACCTGGTGATGGGCAAGACGGCGGACGTGCTGGGCTCGCCGTCCGGCAGCAACTTCCGCAGCCCGCTCGCCCGGCCCGGCAACGGCGACAACATGCACGTCTACCAGGCCTACGTGGAGTACCTGGCGCCGATCGGCCCCGGCCTGAAGATCCAGGCCGGCCGCTTCGGCACCGTGATCGGCTACGAGGTGGCCCAGGCGGTCTACAACGCCAACGTCTCGCGGGGCCTGCTCTACAGCGTGCTGCAGCCCTTCAACCAGGACGGCGTCCTCGCCACCATGGACTTCGACAACGGCATCTCCGTGGGCGCGGGCGTGCTGAACAACGCCATCGGCACCACCAACACCGATCTGGACAGCGAGAAGGTGTTCATGTGGAAGCTCGGCTACAGCGCCGACTCCTGGGGCCTCTCCTTCAACGGCCTCTACGGCGGCGACATCGCCACCGACAATGAGCCGGTCGCCGATCAGCTCGCGAACTGCGGTGGCGTCACGGGCGGCATCTGTAACACGACGGACAACCTGGGCATCATCAACTTCGTGGGCACCTGGGACCCGACGGAGAAGCTCTCGCTGTGGGGCGACCTCATGTTCAACTTCGTCGACGGGGACTCCGGAGCCCTCGATCAGTACGCCTTCGGCCTCTCCCTGGGCGGCCGCTACGCCATCACCGAGAAGACCGGCCTGGCCCTGCGCGGCGAGTACATCTACTCGAACGACAACTTCCTGGCCGTTCCGACCGGTGCAACCGACGACCAGAACCTGTGGTCGCTCACGGCCACCGTCGACCACCAGCTGGCCGACGGCCTCAAGGTGCGCGGCGAGGTGCGCTACGAGCAGGGGACGAACAGCGTCGGCTCGAACGCCGTCTTCTACTCGAACTCCGTGGCCGGCTTCCAGTCGGATCAGGTGCTGGTCGGCCTGGACGTGAT
>CAZYOL010000385.1:0-2475 GCA_964649065.1 uncultured Spirochaetales bacterium | reverse complement strand
ACCCAGGAGGTGTCGCAGTTCCGCGGCGCCGAAATGATCGCCGACAAGTGGGACATCAGCCGCGAGGACATGGAGCGCTTCGCCCTGGAGAGCCACCAGCGCGCGCTGCGCGCCATCGACGAGGGGCGCTTCGAGAACGAGATCGTCGCCTACGACGGGGTCTCGGTGGACGAGGGCCCGCGTCGCGGCACCAGCCTCGAGAAGATGGCGAGCCTGCCCACCCTCGAGGAGGGCGGACGACTCACGGCGGCGGTCGCCAGCCAGATCTCCGACGGGGCCACCGCCCTGCTGGTCGCCTCGGAGGCGGCGGTCGCCAGCCACGGGCTGCGGCCCCGGGCCCGGGTCCACCACATGAGCGTGCGCGCCGACGATCCCATCTTCATGCTGACGGCCCCGATCCCCGCGACGCGCCACGCCCTCGAGAAGGCCGGCATGAAGCTCGAGGAGATGGACGCCATCGAGATCAACGAGGCCTTCGCCTCGGTGGTGCTGGCCTGGGAGAAGGAGCTGCACCCGGACATGTCGAAGGTGAACCCCAACGGCGGCGCCATCGCCCTGGGCCACCCGATCGGGGCCACCGGCACGCGGCTCATGGCCACGCTGCTGAACGAGCTGGAGCGCAGCGGCGGTCGCTACGGCATGCAGGCCATGTGCGAGGGCGGCGGCCAGGCCAACGTCACGATCCTCGAGCGCCTGTCGTGAGCGGCATCTGTGCCGGCCGGGTGGTGATCGTCACCGGGGCCGGGCGCGGCCTGGGCCGGGCCCACGCCCTGGAGCTGGCGCGGCAGGGCGCCCGGGTGGTCGTGAACGACCTGGGCGTCGCGAACGACGGCTCGGGGGGGGCCACCTCGGTTCCCGCCGAGGCGGTGGTGCGCGAGATCCAGGCGGCCGGCGGCGAGGCCTTCGCCGACGGCAGCGACGTCGCCGACTTCCAGCAGACCGCCGAGCTGCTGCGAAAGACCCTGGAGCGCTTCGGCGATCTCCACGCCGTGGTGAACAATGCGGGCTTCGTGCGCGATCGCATGTTCGTGAGCGCCTCCGAGGACGAGTGGGACGCCGTGCTGCGCGTGCACCTGAAAGGGCACTACTGCCTCTCGCGGCACGCCTGCGGCTACTGGCGCGAGCGCTCCAAGGCCGGCGAGGCCGTGGACGCCCGCATCGTCAACACCAGCTCGGGCGCCGGCCTCCAGGGCAGCATCGGTCAGAGCGCCTACTCGGCGGCCAAGGCGGGCATCGCGGCGCTGACGCTGGTGCAGGCGGCGGAGCTGGCCCGCTACGGCATCACGGCCAATTCCCTGGCGCCCTCGGCGCGCACGCGCATGACCGAGGAGGTCTTCGCCGAGATGATGCGCAAGCCCGAGAGCGGCTTCGACGCCATGGCGCCGGAGAACGTCTCGCCGCTGGTGGCCTGGCTGGCCAGCGCGGAGTCGCGCGACGTCAGCGGCCGGGTCTTCGAGGTCGCGGGCGGCCAGATCAGCGTGGCGGACGGCTGGCGGAGCGGGCCCGAGATCGACCGGGGAGCCCGCTGGGAGCCCGACGAGCTGGGCGCCGCCCTGCGCGACCTGCTGGCGAAGGCCGAGCCGCCCCAGAAGGTCTACGGCACCTGACCCCGTGAACTTCGCCTTCACGGAGGAGCAGCAGGAGCTGCGCGCGACCGCGCGCGCCTTCCTGGCGGAGGCCTGCGGGCCGGAGCAGGTCCGCGCCGCCATGCAGGGCGAGCGGGGCTACGACCCGGCGCTCTGGAAGCGCATCGGCGCCGAGCTCGGCTGGACGGCAGTGGCGATCCCGGAGGAGTACGGCGGCCTGGGCCTGGGGGCGGTCGAGCTGGTGGCGCTCAGCGAGGTGCTGGGCGAGGTCCTGCTCTGCGCGCCCTTCCTGTCCAGCGTGTGCCTCGCCGGCTCGGCGCTGCTCGAGGCGGGCAGCGAGGCGCAGAAGCGCGAGTGGCTGCCCGGCATCGCCGCCGGCGAGACCCTGGCGAGCCTGGCGGTGACCGGGCCGGGCGGCGAGCCCGGCGTGGCCGGCGTGGAGATCACCTGCGAAGAGGCGGGCGGCGAGGCGCTGCTGCGCGGCCGGGCCCGCTACGTGGTGGACGCGCACGTCGCCCAGCTCTTGCTGGTGGCCGCGCGCCGGCCGGGCTCGGCCGGCGCCGAGGGCATCTCGCTCTTCGCGGTTCCGGCCCAGAGCGAGGGCGTCGAGGTGCGCCCCCTGCCCACCCTCCACGCCACGCGCCGGCTGGCCGAGGTCGAGCTCCGCGACCTGCGGCTCCCGGCCGAGCGCCGGCTGGGGGCCCAGGGCGAGGCGGGCGCGGCGCTCTCGCGCGCCCTCGACCGCGCGGCCATCGCCCTGGCCGGCGAGCAGGTCGGCGGGGCCCAGCGGGCCCTCGCCCTGGGGGGGGGGTACGCCCAGCAGCGCGGGCAGTTCGGGGGCGCGCGGGGGGCCGGGGTCACTCCCGGTCCGGGCGCTCCGCGTGCGGGA
>CAZYOL010000384.1:0-2480 GCA_964649065.1 uncultured Spirochaetales bacterium | reverse complement strand
CATCTTCTACCCCACCTACCTGTCCGAGAAGATCGGCTACGCGCGCTACATCACCATCTACCGCCAGCTCGAGCGAAACCCCGAGCGGCGTTTCCACCCGATCTTCCAGTGGTTCGAGAGCTGGTGCAACGACGAGTTCCGCCACGGCGAGGCCTTCGCCCTGCTGATGCGCGCCGACCCGAAGCTGCTGCGCGGCTGGAACAAGCTCTGGATTCGCTTCTTCCAGCTCGCCGTCTTTGCGACCATGTACATCCGCGACCACGGTCGCCCCGCCCTGCATGCCGCCCTGGGCCTGGATCCCACCGAGTACGACATGACGGTCTTCCGGATCACGACGGAGATCTGCCGGCAGGTCTTCCCCCTGACCCTGGACATCGAGAATCCCCGCTTCCAGGCCGGCCTCGAGCGCCTGCGCCGGATCTCGGAGGAATCCGCGGCCGCCCGCGAGCGCGGCGGCTGGCTCGGAGCACTGCGCCGCGGGCGCCTTCAGCTCTCCGCGGCAATCACCTTCCTACGCCTGTTCCTGCTGCCGGCTCACGCGAACTCGGCACCGGAGCGCGTTCGGCTGGCGCCCGCCTGGTAGGCCCGGCGCCCGGAGGTCCCGATGACGGCCTCTCTCCTCGAGGGCATTCGATCTCCCGAAGATCTGCGCCGACTGACGCCGGATCGTCTCCCCGGCGTGGCCGCGGCGCTGCGCGAGGAGATCCTGGACACGATCTCCCACTCTGGCGGCCACCTCGGTGCCAGTCTCGGCACGGTCGAGCTGGCCACGGCGCTCCACTACGTCTTCGACACGCCGAGGGACCGGCTGATCTGGGACGTCGGCCACCAGGGCTATCCCCACAAGCTGCTGACGGGTCGGCGCGACGTCTTCCCTCAGCTCGGCAAGCGGGGCGGGCCCAGCAAGTTCCTGCGCCGCTCCGAGTCCGCCTACGACGTCTTCGGGGCGGGGCATGCGGGCACCTCGATCTCCGCCGCCGTCGGCGTCGCCGAGGCGATCCGGCAGCGCGGGGGCCGCGAGCGCGTGGCGGCGGTGATCGGCGACGGGGCCATGACCGCTGGGATGGCCTTCGAGGCCCTCAACCATGCCGGCTTCCGCGCCCTCGGCAATCTCGTGGTCGTGCTCAACGACAACGGCATGTCCATCTCGCCCAACGTCGGCGCCCTCTCCCGAGCCCTGGCGCAGGATGCCGCCCGAGCCGCCCGAATCTTCGACGGGCTCGGCTTCCACACCCTGGGGCCGGTCGACGGGCACGACCTGATGGCGCTGCTCGAGGTTCTCGAGGAGGCGCGTGCCGGCTCGCCGGACGGACGGCCGGTGTGGGTCCACTGCCGCACGCAGAAGGGCCGCGGCTACGCCCCGGCCGAGCGAGATCCGGTCGGCTACCACGGCGTCGGCCGCTTCCGGCTCGACTCCCCGACCCTCCCGAAGTCGGCGGGCGGCGCTCCCTCCTGGACCTCCGTCTTCTCCGACGCGCTGGTACAGCTCGCCGACGAGGATTCGCGCATCGTCGGAATCACGGCGGCCATGGCCGACGGTGCCGGCCTGAGCCGGCTGCGAGCGGCGCACCCGGATCGTTTCTACGACGTCGGGATCGCCGAGCAGCACGCGGTGACGATGGCTGCGGGCATGGCCACCGAGGGCCTGAAGCCGGTCTGCGCCATCTACTCGACCTTCCTCCAGCGGGGCTTCGATCAGGTGGCTCACGACGTCTGCGTCCAGAATCTCGACGTCAGCTTCGCCCTGGATCGCGCCGGCCTGGTGGGGGCCGACGGGGCCACCCACCAGGGACTCTTCGACTACGCCTACCTCCGGACCCTGCCCCACATGGTCGTGATGGCGCCGAAGGACGAGAACGAGCTGCGCCGCATGCTGCGGACGGCGATCGAGCATCCGGGGCCGGCGGCGCTGCGCTACCCGCGGGGCTCGGCGCTGGGCGTCCCGATGGAGCGCGACATCAAGCCGCTCAAGGTCGGCGAGGCGGAGCTGCTGCGAGACGGCCCGGACCTGGCCCTGATCGCCATCGGCACGACGGTCGCGAGCGCCCTGGCGGCGGCCGAGGCCCTGGCGGAGCAGGGGCTGCGAGCGGCGGTCCTCAACGCCCGCTTCGTGAAGCCCCTGGACCGGCACTGGATCTCCGCGCTGGCGCGGAAGACCGGCACCGTGCTGACGATCGAGGAGCACTGCGGCAGCGGAGGCTTCGGCGAGGCTGTCGCCGGCCTGCTCGCAGAGCTCGGCCTCCGGCCCCGCCTGGACTGCCTGGCGGTACCGGACCGCGTGGTGGAGCACGGCGATTGTGCCGCTCTGCGCGCCGCCTTCGAGATCGATGCCGCCGGGATCGCGCGGCGGGCGCAGGCGCTCCTGAGTCGGGGAGCGGCGCGGTGAGCCAGACCTCCGGGCGGCCGCCGCCCAGCCCGCCCGCCCGCCACGCGGCGCCCCGGATCCGGCGTCGGTGCTCTCAGGGTTCGCTTCGGGGATG
>CAZYOL010000383.1:0-2489 GCA_964649065.1 uncultured Spirochaetales bacterium | reverse complement strand
CGCTTGAGGGCGCCAGCCTTTCTGCGAAGCAGGCCCCGGGGAAGCGCCTCAAGCACGACGCCGCGAGAGACGAAGAGCACCTCGGACTCCCCCCCCAGGAGCCGGTGGTCCTTCCCATGGATCGGAGCCCGATCCGCAGCGTCGCGGAGCTCGCTTTCACACCCGAGCAGCGGGAGTGGCTCGGGCTGGGCGAGCGAGATTCGCTGCGCCTGCTGTCTACCGGAGGCCAGCTCCTGCTGCTGGAGCGCACCGGCCCCGGAGCGGAGGGCATGGCGCTGCCCTGGGACCGGGATCTGGTTGCGGTGGCCGACGTTCGCGCCTTCCCGCTGGCCGAGATCCTCCAGCTGCTCCACACCGCTGCGAAGTCGGGCTTCCTCTTCTTCGAGAACGGCGACCACGCCAAGTCGGTCTACCTGCACCAGGGCGAGGTCGTCTTCGCGGCCTCCAACCAGACCGGGGATCGTCTCGGCGAGACCCTACTGCGGGCCGGGGTGATCCGCAGCGACCAGTTCGACGCAGCCCGTCGGGCTTACACGAGATCCTGTCGTTTCGGCCGCATCCTCGTCGAGCGCGGCTACCTGACGCCGCGGGAGCTGTGGAACGGCGTGAAGCTGCAGGTCGAGGAGATCGTTCGCTCGCTCTTCTCCTACGCCGCGGGCCGGGTCTACTTCTGGGAGGGGGAGGTGAGGCCGGACAACGTGGTGCGGCTCTCCCTCGCCACGCGGCCGCTGATCGCCCAGGGCCTGCGCCGGCGCGACGAGCTGCTGCGCTTCCTGGCCTGGCTCGAGGATCCGCGCGTGCGCCTCACGCGCAGCCGCGCGGGGGCCCGCGAGCTCGGCGAGACCGAGCGCGCCCTGTTCGGCGCCATCGACGGCCACACGGGATTCTCCGAGGCCTGTCGCCGCGCGGGCCTGGACCCGCTCACGGGAGCGCGCACGCTCCAGCTGCTGCGCCTCTTCGGCTGCGTGGAGGTGACCCGCGAGGCCGACGCCACGCCGAGCGCCCCGGAGGACCCCCGCGCTGGAGACGACGAGGCGATTCGCGCCTGCGTCGCCCGCTACGCGAAGATCCTGGCCGAGCTGGCGGCGCCGGGCGTCGCCGTCGAGGGGCCCGAGCCGATCCGCGAGCGCCTGCAGGGCGTGCTGAAGGAGGCCGCGCGCCGCTACCCCGAGCTGCTCTCCGGGGTGCGCGTGGGCAGCGGAGGGGCCCTCGATCCGGAGGCGCTGGCCGACCGGGCCCTCCGCTACCCCGGCGAGCGCGAGCGCGAGGTCCGGCTGGCTCTGGGTGAGCTGGTCTCCTACCTGGAGTTCGAGCTCCTCAACCACCCCAAGATCTCCGAGCCGGAGACCTTCCTGGAGGCCGTGGAAGGGCTCCGCTCCGAGCTCTAGCGGGCCGCCGGCTCGGGAGCGTGGCAGCCGCGGGTCTCGAGGCCGCCCCACGGGCGGGGCCGGGCGCCGGGACGGGGGCTAGGCTGGGCCCGATGAGCCGACCGGCCCGCCGGCCCGGGCCCACAGGCGGGAACCCTGGGCTCCAGCGGATCGAGGGCTACCACCCGGTCCTCGAAGCACTGCGGGCCCGCCGCCGACCGCTCCGACGGCTGCTGCTGCGCGACGGGGTGGAGGAAGAGCTGCGGAGGCTGCGGGAGGCGGCGGCGGCCGCGCGGGTCCCGATCGAGATCGGCGACTCCTCCGCAGACCGGGAGGGACGGGCGGTGGTGCTCGAGGCCGGGCCCCTGCCGGAGCTCGACCTCGAGGGGCTGCTGGCCACCCTTCCCGAAGCGGGGGCTACGCCTCGCAGCCTGCTGGCACTGGACGGGGTCGAGGACCCGCAGAATCTGGGGGCCATCGCGCGGGTGGCCGACGGTGCGGGGGTGCTCGGCCTGGTGCTCACGCGTCGCCGGGCCCCTCCTCTCAGCCCGGCCGTGGCCCGCGCCAGTGCCGGCGCCATCGAGTGGCTGCCGACGGCCCGCGTGCCCAATCTGCCTCGGGCCTTGGAGGGCCTCAAGCGCTCGGGCTTCTGGGTCTTCGGGGCCGATCCCGAGGAGGGGGCCGATCTCTACACGCTGCCCGACCGGGTGCTGGCCGGGGACCGGGTGTGGGTGCTGGGGGCCGAGGGGCGGGGCCTTCGCCAGGCGGCTCTCCGGGCCCTGGATCACCGAGTGCGAGTGCCCCTCCGGGGACGAGTCGCATCGCTGAACGTGGCCACGGCGGCGGCCGTCCTGCTGTTCGAAGCCGCCCGGCGCGATCGGTTGGCGCCCGGCGGGTGATTCCCATATTTTCCTGTGGCACGAGCATTTTCAACCAGCAGCCGGTCTGCGCTCGGAGCCCTCGCGGAGCCATTCGGAGCCACTTTCGGAGCCATTGGCAGGGACATTGCTAGGGGGCCTTCGGGGACGTACCTTCCCCCGACGGCCGCACTCGCGCGCCAATTCCGGGCTGGCGTAGCTCAATTGGTAGAGCAGCTGATTTGTAATCAGCAGGTTGCGGGTT
>CAZYOL010000382.1:0-2506 GCA_964649065.1 uncultured Spirochaetales bacterium | reverse complement strand
ACCGAGCGCGTGCCTCGCCCTACGCCTCGGCCAACGCATTCACGGCCGCGCCGGACGTCACCGCCACCCACAGCTTATCGCCGCTTCGTATCGCGTCCAGCGCAGCCTTGGGCATTTCGGTGACGGGTGAGATGCGGTAAGCCGCCACATCATCGACCGCGGCGCTATTGGCTTCTAGCCGATCGACCAAGACCGAACGGCCCTTGTCGCCGCGGAACAGCAGCACCCAGTCGACGCTGGCCAGCGCCCCGATCTGCTCGGCCCGCTGCCGCGCCGGCACCAGCGGGCGCGACCCTCCCTTGAGCCGGCGCAGGCTGGCGTCGCCGTTGACGGCGACGATCAGCCGGTCGCCCAGCCGGCGCGCCTGCTCGAGGCTGCGCACGTGGCCGACGTGGAGCAGGTCGAAGCAGCCGTTGGTGAGCACCACGCGCTCGCCTCGGCGCCGCGCGGCCTCGCGTCGCGCCCGCGCCTCGGGCAGGCGCAGCAGCTTGGAGCGCGCAGAGCTCAGGAATCCTCCGCGGGTGGGCTCGGCCGCGTGTCCGGCTCGACGGACGCCGGTGGCGGGGGCCGGGCCTGGCCGTTGCCGAAGACGTTGCCGAGCGCCTCGAGCCCCTGCCGCACCAGCGAGGGCACGCCCTCGAAGACCAGGCTGGCGGGGCCTCCGCTGGTGACGGACTTGAGCGGGACCAGCCGCGTCTCCGGCTGCCCCCAGGGCCCCGAGAGCTCGAAGTAGGCGGCGACCAGGCTCTTGTTGGGCCCGAGCAGCAGCAGGTTCACGAGGGGAATGCCGCCGACCGCCCGGTCGATCTGGCGGAAGAGGAACAGGGCCACCTCGGCGTCCAGCCGATGCATCGCGCCCAGCAGATCGACCCGCCCCGAGGCCATCACCCGCATGTCGGGACCGTCGATGCTCAGCTCCCGCGTGGAGATCGAGCCTCCGGAGAACTGGAGCAGCGTGGCTGCACGGCCGTAGCGGATCGACTCCCGCTCGGCGAAGGGATTGAAGACCTGGCTCGCCAGGGCGACCGCCACCACCGGGGGCAGCGATCGATAGATGCTGCCCTCCGAGGCGCTCAGCTCGACCAGGGCGGTCAGGTCGCGGAAGAGGCTGTCTCCGGGTCGCAGGCTCCCCTCGGCGCTGCCCCAGCCGTCCAGGCGTCCCGAGGCGACGCGGGCCTGCGGGTGGATCTGGGCGGCGAGCGAGCCGAGGTCGCCGCCGACCAGCTCCGCGCTCAGCTGGTAGGGAAGCGCGTCGTCGCGATCCAGGTCGATGCGGCCGGCGCCGCGCAGCTCGCCGGTGGGGAGGAGCTGTACCTCGAGCTCGGAGAGCAGGATCGTGCGACCGACCGCCCGGAAGCGTCCGTGGGCCTCGGTCTGCTGCCAGCGCTCGTGGTCGACCGGACCGATCTCGAAGCGGCCCCGGGCCCAGGCGCGGGGCTCGGCGGGCGGGTCGGGGTCGGAGCCGGTCTCGCCGGCCTGCAAGGCCACCCGTACCCGCGGCTCGGGCTCGAAGAGCCAATCCGACTGGCCCGAGATCGGCACTCCGGCCCAGCGGCCCTCCTCGAGGTCGACGTGTACACCCTCCGCTCCGGAGGCCACCTCGGCGCGCAGGTCGTGGAGTGGCCACAGGAAGGCGGGGTGGAGCAGCCACTCGATCTGCAGCCCGACGCGCAGAGGGGGGGCGGCCTCCTCTTCTTCGTCGCGCAGGAGGAGCCTCCACAGGGGCTCCAGCCCGGCGAGCAGCGGCGCGCCGCCCCGCATCTCGCGCCACTCCGGCGCGCCGTCCAGCATGTGCCGAAGGCCGTCGAAGCGCAGGTCCAGCAGGGGCAGCGGCTCGCCGTTGAGCTGTCCCCGTGCCTCCTCCAGCTCGAAGCGCTCCCGGCTCCAGCTCGCACGCCCACTCAGGCTCTCGATGCGGTCGGTCTCTCCCACCGCGAGCACCACACCCTCGAAGTCGGACTCCGCCTCGAAGCCCATCGCCGCGATCGGCGTGCGGCCGGCGAAGAAGTCCTCCCAGCGAGCCACGCTGGCTCGGCCGCGGGCCCGAAAGGTCCGCAGCCGGCCCTGGACCACCGGGGTCACGAAGGGGCCGAGGTCCGCGTCGTGCTCGCCGTCCCACCACTCGAGCAGGGAGCGCAGCCGGGCCACCTCCAGATCGCGAAAGGTCAGCTCCAGCTCGGCCCCGGAGGAGGGCACGAGCGGACGCCCGATCCAGCCCGAGAGCTGCATCCTCAGGTCGCCGCTCTCGACGTCGGCCCGGACCAGCTCCAGGCGACTCGGCGAGATCTGCAGGCTCGCGCCGCTCGTGAGCCGGGCGGCGCGCAGCCCCTCGCGAAGCAGCCCCGGCAGCTCGGCTGGGGCGGCCAGGCTCGCGTGGAGCTCGCGCAGGTCCAGCTGGAGGTCGAGCTGCCCGAAGCCGGGCGAGCTCGACCGGAAGTCGATCCGGCCGGAGGCACGGCCGGGCCGCCCGGCGGGGGGGCAGGCGGGGAGGGGGGGGGGGGGTGGC
>CAZYOL010000381.1:0-2525 GCA_964649065.1 uncultured Spirochaetales bacterium | reverse complement strand
GCGGCGGATGCCGTGGCGCTCGACCAGCTCCCGGGGCAGCGCGTAGTGGCGGGCCCGGCCCGGGAGCGTCGCGTGGAAGGCGGTGTCGAAGACCGCCACGTGCACCAGCTCGGGAAGCAGCCGCTGGGCCACCCGGATGCCGGCCAGGGCCGGGGGATTGTGCAGCGGGGCCAGCGGCACCAGCTCCTCGATGGCCGACTCCACGGCGGCGTCGATGCGCACCGGGTCGCGGAAGCGCTCTCCCCCGTGCACGACCCGGTGGCCCACGCCGGCCAGCGGCGCGTCCGCGGAGACCAGGCGCGGGAGCACGGCCTCGAGGGCCTCGCCGTGGTCGGCGGCGGCCAGGCTCTCCTCCGGGCCGTCGTCCAGGCGCAGGCTGCAGCGGGGGCTGCCGATGCGCTCGACCCGCGCACTGCGCAGCCGCGCTCCGCCGTACGCGTCGAGGACGTCGGCCTTGAGGCTCGAGCTTCCGCAGTTGACGACCGCGATCCGCATCCGGCTTCCGGGCCAAGCCTATGGGCCCGAGCCCGCAGCGTCGAGTGCGGCCCGAGCCCGACCGCGCAATAATCGCTCGCGCCGTGCCGGAGCTCGCCCCGGCGCGCGTCGTCCCTGCCGTGCATGTCGTCGACGTCGCCATCCTCGCCGCCTTCGTGGTCTACGCGGTGGCCTCCGGCCTGCGCGCGCGGAGCCGCGCCTCGCGCAGCCTGGAGGAGTACTTCCTGGCGGGGCGCAGCCTGCCGGGCTGGCAGGCGGGCCTGTCGATGGCCGCCACCCAGTTCGCCGCGGACACGCCGCTGGTCTTCACCGGCCTGATCGCCACCGCCGGCCTCTTCTCGCTGTGGCAGATGTGGAGCTACGGGCTCGCCTTCCTGCTGCTGGGCTTCCTCTTCGCGCCCGTCTGGCGCCGCGCCCGGGTGCTGACCGACGCGGAGCTGGCGGAGCTGCGCTACTCGGGCCGGGGCGCGGCACTGCTGCGCTCGCTGCGGGCCCTGCTCTTCGGCCTCGTCTTCAACTGCGTCGTCGTGGCCATGGTGCTCTTCGCCGCCACCCTCTTTGCCGAGCGCTTCCTCTTCTGGGACCGCTGGCTGCCGAGCTGGGCCTTCGCGGGCGTGCTCGCCCTGGTGAAGGCCAGCGGCCTGCAGCTGGCCAGCGGGCTGGGCGGCCTGGCTGCCGACCCGGAGCTGGCCCAGATCGTCACCGCCAACAACCTCGTCTCGATCTCGGCCGTGGTGCTCTTCGCGCTGTCCTACTCGACGACCGGCGGCCTGCGGGGCGTGGTCGCCACCGACGTCGGGCAGCTGGCGGTGATGATGCTGGCGACGGCGATCTTCACCGGCCTGGCCGTCTCCGAGGCCGGCGGCCCGGCGGCGATTCTCGAGACGATCCGCGGCTACGCGGAGCGCGGCCTGCTCGGTGGGCTCGGCGCCGAGGAGGTCTACGCGCTGACTCCCGCCGCCCCCTCGGCGGGCCTCGGTCTGGTGGCGGTCTTCGCCCTGCAGTGGCTGCTCCAGCGCAACGCCGACGGCACCGGCTACCTGGCGCAGCGGGCCATGGCCTGTCGCAGCGACGCCGATGCCCGGCGCGCCAGCGTGCTCTTCGCCTTCGTCCAGATCCTGCTGCGCAGCCTGCTCTGGGTGCCCCTGGGGCTGGCGCTGCTGGCCCTCTACGAGCCCAGCGCCGGCCTCGAGGCGGCCGAGCGGGTGCGGGAGCGCGAGGCCAGCTTCGTGCTCGGCGTGCGCGATCTGATGCCCGCCGGGCTCCGGGGCCTGATGCTGACGGCCATGCTCGCGGCCCTCGCCTCGACCCTCGACACGCACCTCAACTGGGGCTCCTCCTACCTCGCCAACGACCTCTACGACCGGCTCTGGTGTCGCGCCTGGCGCGGCCGGTCCGCCGACCCGCGCACCCAGGTCTGGGTCGCGCGCGCCGGCAACTGGGTGATCGTGGGCGTGGCGGTGCTGGTGATGACGCGGCTCCAGTCGGTTCAGGCGGCCTGGAAGGCCACCCTGGTGCTGGGGGCGGGCGTCGGGGCCGTCACCGTGCTGCGCTGGATCTGGTGGCGCATCACCGCCTGGGGGGAGCTGGCGGCCCTCGGCGTCTCCTTCGCCTTCGCGCCCGTCGCCCTGGCCAGCCTCGAGTCCGAGGCCCTGCAGATGCTGGGCGCGGCCGGCCTGGCGACGGCTGCGGCGGGCGCGGTCTCCTGGCTGGGGCCGCCCACCGATCCCGAGCGCCTGCGCCGCTTCGTCGAGCAGGTGCGGCCCTACGGCTGGTGGGGGCCCTACGGCAGCGCGGACGGGCCGCGGCGGTTGGCCCGGGCCCTGGGCCGGACGGCGGCGGCCGCCGTCACGCTCTTCGGTGCGCTGGTGGGGGGGCTGTGGCTGTGCGTTCCGGGGCCGGGAGCTCCGCCCGCCTGGGTCGCCGCGGCGATGCTCCTGCTCGGCGGCCTCGCGCTGCCCCTGTGGCTGCCGTCCCAGGCGCGCGCTCCCGACTGAGGGCCTCACTCCGGGTTCGCGGACGGCGGCCCG
>CAZYOL010000380.1:0-2533 GCA_964649065.1 uncultured Spirochaetales bacterium | reverse complement strand
GTCCTCGGCGAGCAGCCGGCTGTAGCCCGCTGCGTCGGCGCTGAGCAGGGCGAGGAGCTGGCGCTGACCCTTCTCCGGGCCGGGCTCCGCGTCGCCCACCCGCTCCACCTCGCAGCCGATCGCGTAGCCCCGGCCGCGCAGCGTGCGGATCGTCCCGCTCTCGTCCGCGCGCTCGCGCAGGGCGCGGCGCACCTCGCGCACGGCGCGCGTCAGCGAGCCCTCGGTCACGGCGGTGTCGGGCCACAGCGCGTCGAGCAGGGCGTCCTTCGGGACGGCCTCGGGGTGGCGCTCCAGCAGGTGGATCAGCAGCTGCAGCGGCCGCGGCTCGATCGTCACCGGCTCGCCCCCGCGTGTGAGCAGGAAGCGACCCGCATCCACCTCGTGGTCACCGAACCGGAACCGCATGGAGGCGATTATACGGGCGTGGCCCCGACCCCGGGGGACTAGCCGAATCCCCCCGGGCTCCTACGCTCCGGCCATGGGACGGCTCGTGGACGGCGTCTGGAAGGACGAGTGGTACGACACCGCCTCCACCGGAGGCCGCTTCGTCCGCAAGGAGAGCGCGTTCCGCGACCGGGTCTGCGCCGACGGCTCGACCCGCTTCGCGCCCGAGCCGGGCCGCTACCACCTCTACGTCTCGCTGGCCTGCCCGTGGGCGCACCGCACCCTGCTCGTGCGCGCGCTGAAGGGGCTCGAGAAGGCGATCTCCGTGTCGGTCGTGCACCCGCGGATGGCCGAGCACGGCTGGAGCTTCGGCAACCCGGACGGGACGGACGGCGTCACCGGCGACGCGCTGCTCGGCAAGGACTACCTGCACCAGGTCTACACCCAGGCCGACCCGGACTACAGCGGACGCGTGACCGTCCCGGCGCTCTGGGACCGGGAGCACGCGACGATCGTGAACAACGAGTCGTCCGAGATCCTCCGCATGCTGAACGCCGAGTTCGACGCTCTCGGCGATCCGGGCGTCGACCTCTACCCCGCGCCGCTGCGGGACGCGATCGACGAGACCAACGCCTTCGTCTACCCGAACGTG
The DNA here is from genome assembly GCA_964649065.1 of uncultured Spirochaetales bacterium. Lineage (GTDB taxonomy): Bacteria > Myxococcota_A > UBA9160 > UBA9160 > SMWR01 > CAZYOL01. The sequence goes on along the minus strand of CAZYOL010000380.1, from coordinate 1,497 downwards.
AACAACGGCGTGTACCGCTGCGGCTTCGCCACCACCCAGGAGGCCTACGAGGAGGCCTTCGGCCAGCTCTTCGACGCCCTCGACCGGCTCGACGCGCGTCTCGGCGCGCAGCGCTACCTCGTGGGAGACCGCCTCACCGAGGCCGACTGGCGCCTGTTCACGACGCTCGTGCGCTTCGATGCCGTCTACGTCGGCCACTTCAAGTGCAACCGGCGCCGCATCGCCGACTACCCGCACCTCTCGGGCTACCTGCGCGAGCTCTACCAGGTGCCGGGGGTGCGCGAGACGGTGAGCTTCGAGCACATCAAGCGCCACTACTACGAGAGCCACGGGACGATCAACCCGACGGGCGTGGTGCCCGTCGGGCCGGAGCTCGACCTCGACCGGCCCCACGGCCGCGAAACCCCCGGAGCCCCCGCATGAGCACCGCCAGCCACGTCCAGGCCGTCATCGACGGCATCAAGAAGGGCCAGATCCTCGAGACCTTCGACCGCTACTACGCCGACGATGTCGTCATGAGCGAGAACGGCGCCGACGAGCGCGTCGGCAAGGCCGCCAACCGCGCCTACGAGGAGGCCTTCGTCAACGGCGTGACCTTCCACGGCGCCGAGGTCGGCGAGGTGATCGTCGACGGCGACCGCTGCGCCGTGGAGTGGGTCTTCGACCTCACGCCCAAGGGCGGCGAGCGCGTGCAGCAGCGCCAGGTCGCGGTGCAGGTGTGGCGCGACGGCAAGGTGGTGCGCGAGACCTTCTACCACGGCTAGCGCCCGCGCCCGCTCCCGAGCCCGCGCGAGTCCGGCGCGCGCAGCTTCGCTAGACTGCCGCCGCACGATGAGCGACGACCCGAGCTTCCTCTCCCACAAGCCGATTCCCGCGCGGGAGCGCCTGATCGTCCCCCTCGACGTGGACACCCACGACGAGGCGCGCGCGCTCGTCCGCACGCTCGGCGACAGCGTCCACTTCTACAAGGTCGGCCTCCAGCTCTTCATGGGCGGCGACGTCTTCGGCCTGGTCGACGAGCTGAGGAGCCAGGACAAGCAGGTCTTCGTCGACCTGAAGTTCTTCGACGTGCCGGAGACGGTGGCGTCCGCCGTGCGGCAGCTGAAGGACCGCGGCGCCACCTTCACGACGGTCCATGGCAACGACGCCATGCTCGGGGCGGCGGCCGAGGCCGCCGGCGGCACGGGGACGAAGATCCTCGCGGTCACCGTGCTGACGAGCCTCGACCAGGCGGACCTCGCGGACCTCGGCTTCGAGGTGTCGATCGAGAAGGTGGTGCTGTCGCGCGCGCGGCGCGCCATCGAGCTCGGCTGCGCGGGCGTCATCTCCTCGGGCATCGAGGCCCGCGCCCTGCGCCGGGACCTCGGCGACCGCTTCCTCGTCGTCTCGCCGGGGATCCGGCCGCTCGAGAACCGCCCGGTGGACGACCAGAAGCGCGTCGTGACCGTCGAGCAGGCCTTCCGCAACGGCGCCGACTACATCGTCGTCGGCCGGCCG
>CAZYOL010000379.1:0-2565 GCA_964649065.1 uncultured Spirochaetales bacterium | reverse complement strand
TGGCGTTCGACAGAGCCGATGCGAACGGGAACGGCAGCGTGACGCCGAAAGAGCTAGCCGCTTCCGCTGCGCAGGCGTACTGAGCCACCGCTCGAGGAACCGCTCATGTTGGAACCCGACAACAACCCGAACCCGAGCTTGATCGTCGACCCGCCGGGTTGGCTACGAAGGATCATGAGCAAGCGGGTCCTGGGCCCGCAGGCGGACCCCACCGTGCTCCAGGCACGGCGGCGGAAGGCCGAGTTGCGCCGCCGCCGTCGCGGTGCGCCCCACGTCGTCGACTACTTCCATCAGCTCGACGATCCCTACTCGCACCTGGCCGCTCAAGTGCTCCGGACGTTTGCCGCGCGCTATGAGATCGTGCCGAGGCTCCACCTGATCCGCGCTTCGGGCGGTGCGAGTCAGCCCGAGCTCGAGAAGCTGGCCGTCTGGGCACGTCGAGACGCGGAGCTCATCGCGCCCCATCTGGGCCTCTCGTTTCCTTCTCAGGCTGGCACCGTGCCCGAGGCGGACCATCAAGAGCTGGCCGGCCGCGCACTCGCGAAGGCCGGAGACGATGCCGGCATCGAAAGCATCGCAGACGTCTCCGAAGCGCTCTGGTCGGGCAAGGAAGCAGCACTCGCCGGCCGCGCGGAGAAGGGCGCGAGCATCGCGGAGCTGAACGCTGCGTTGGACAGCGGCTCTGCGCGCCTCGCCGAGAAGAAGCACTACTCGGGTGCCATGTTCTACTACGGCGGCGAGTGGTACTGGGGCGTCGATCGTCTCTATCACCTGGAGAATCGTCTGCGAGAGCTGGGGGCATGCAAGGAGCCCGAGGCCCCCGTGATCGTGCCGCGTCCAGAGATCGATGTCGCTGACGTCGACGCTAGCGAGCTGCGCCTGGACTTCTATCCGTCACTGAACTCTCCCTATACGGCGATCGTGTACGACAGGACGATCGCCCTGAAGGATGCCTGCGGTATCGAGTTCCACCACAAGCCGGTCCTGCCGATGGTGATGCGCGGCGTTCCGGCGCCCGCGCCCAAGGCCCGGTACATCGTGTTCGACACGAAGCGTGAAGCGGACGCGGCAGGAGTTCCGTTCGGCAACCTGATCATGCCGATCGGCACGCCTACGCGCCGTGCCTACTCGCTGCTGCCCTGGGCGATGGCTCGAGGCAAGGACGAGGCCTTGATGAGCTCTCTCCTCCGGCACGCGTTCGCGCTCGGCGTCGGGCTCCACACGAACGCCGGGATGCGAAAGGCGGTGGAGGCCGCCGGCCTCGATTGGGCCGAGGCGCAGGGGGTGATCGGCAGCGAAGACTGGAAGACCATGGTCGAACGGAACCAGGACGAGATGGTCGACGGACTGGGCCTGTGGGGCGTACCGAGTTTTCGTCTGTCCGGCCCCGACGGTCAGCCGGACCTGGCCGTGTGGGGCCAGGATCGGCTCTGGCTCGTCGCGGCCGATATCAAGTGCCGCGCAGGGACCGCGTAGGACGCCTCGAAAGGACGATTCCGTGAAGATCAAGATCCCCGTTTGGCTGTGGGTGGTGATCATTCTCGAGACCCTGCCCATGTTCATCGGGCCCTATGTGGCTGTGACCCGGCCCGCCTTCATGGGTGGGCCGGAGGCGGAGGCCATCAATCAGGCGGCCTACATCTATCTCGCGAGAAACTTCGCCGTGGGCTTCGCCTTTCTCATCGCGGTGCATCTACGCAACGCACCGATGCTCTTCATTCTGATCTTCGTTCGGCTCTTCACCGACGTGATCGACCTGCCCACGGTCTTGACGTTCGGGCTCGCCTCGAACCCTGGACGTCTCATCGGGATCTTCGTCTTCCTCTACTACATTCCGGCCGTCGTTGCGCTGCGATATCTGTGGGGCCAGATGCGACCCGAGACGACGTGAACAGCGCACCCCCAACTCTCGCAACCACCTCCAGGAATCCAGCATGGGCCGAAAGATCCTCTTCATCACCACCGACCAGCAGCGCTACGACGCCCTCGGCTGCACCGGCGGTCGCATCGCGCGGACACCCGTGGTCGACGCGCTGGCCGCTCGCGGCCTCGTCTACGATCGCGCGCACAACCAGAACGTCGTATGCATGCCCGCGCGCGCGACCATGCTGACCGGTCAGTACGTCCGCACGCATGGCTTGTGGATGAATGGGGTCCCGCTGCCGGAGAGCGCGCCCAGCATCGCCGCCCACCTGAAGGAGCAGGCCGGCTACCACACGGCGCTCCTCGGGAAGGCGCACTTCGAGCCGGCCTTCGATCCCAAGGGCGAGTGGGCCGAGGGGCGGCTGGCGCGGGAGGGCTCGACCGGGCCCTACCGCGGCTTCGACCGGGTCGAGCTCGCGATGCACGGCCCGGTCGGCTTCGGGCACTATCCAAAATTCATCGCGGAGCATCACCCGGAGGTCGTGGGCGGCTTCTATCGTCAGATCTACTTCGACGATGAGGGCACCCTCTGCGTCAACGCCGAGGCCGGCGGCGACACCGGTGCGACCCAGGTCAAGGTGAACCCCGTGCCGCGCGAGCTCTACCACACGGACTGGGTCGCGGACCGCGCGATCGCGTACC
>CAZYOL010000378.1:0-2589 GCA_964649065.1 uncultured Spirochaetales bacterium | reverse complement strand
GCGCCCTTCAGGGGCGCGCCGAGGTTCCGGGGGCCCCCGCCGGGCGGCGCCGGCGCGAGCCCGAGGGGAGGCGCAGGGTGATCCCGCAGGCGAGATCCCGCAGGCGCAGACTCTCGAGCAGGTCGGCGGCGCGGACGGCTTCGTCGCCGCTCACCACCAGCCGCAGCAGCAGCGAGCGCGGTGAATGCTGCGCCAGGCCCGCGGCGGCGCCGCGCAGCAGCCCCTCGACCCGGGGCCGCAGGCCCAGCCGACCGGGCCCCGCCGACGGCAGAGCCACCGCGACGCTGGCGGCCCGCAGCCCCAGGGCGCGCTCCACGACCTCCCGGGCCAGCTCGCTCCAGGTCGGCTCGTCGAGAGCGGCCCGCGGTCCGGCCCCCAGCGCCACCAGGAGGGGCGCCCGCAGCCCCCCCGCGGTGGGCACGAGGACCGCTTCCCCGCGCGTTCCCGCGACCCGCCCCTGGCGCAGCAGCGAGGAGAGATGGCCGCACAGCCGCCAGTCCGCCCGCCCCGCGCTGCCGCGCAGCGGTCGTTCGTCCTGGAAGAAGGGCACGAAGGCCACGTCGGCCCCCACCTTCTCGAAGGCCGCCCTCTCGAGCTCGACGGAGAGCGTGGCGCTCACCTCAGCCCTCCCGCTCCTTCGCGCGGCGCGCCCCCTCCGGGCGCACCTCCCAGGCGACCGCGTCGAGCACGCCGTTCACGAAGGCCGGCGAGGGCTCGTCTCCGAAGCGACGGGCCAGCTCGATCGCCTCGTCGATCACGACCGAGGTGGGGGTCTCGCTGTAGGCCAGCTCGTAGGCGCCCAGGCGCAGGACGTTTCGGTCCACGGCCGCCATCCTCGACATCTTCCAGTGTCGGGCATGGCGGGCGACCAGCGCGTCCAGGTGCTCCTGCTCGCGCGCTACGCCCGCGACGAGCTCGCGGGCGAAGGCCCGAGCCGGCTCGGGCAGCTCGAAGTGATGGGCCACCCGCTCGAAGCTCGCGTCCACCTCGGAGAGACCGCCGCCGCCGAGCTCCGCGGCGTACAGGACCTGCAGCGCGGCCTGGCGCGAGCGACGCCGGGCCGTGCCGGGGCTGGCGCTCAACGGCCCCTGCCTTCGGGGGACTCGGGCGGTCCTTCCAGCCGCCGGCACAGCCGGGCCATCTCGATGGCGGCCCGCGCCGCCTCTTCGCCCTTGTTCCCGTGGGCGCCGTCGGCGCGCTCGAAGGCCTGGGCCACGTCGGCCGTCGTGAGCACGCCGAAGGCGACCGGAACGCCGGTGTCCCGAACGACCTCGCGCACCCCGTCGGTGACGGCCCGGCACACGTAGTCGAAGTGCGGCGTCCCGCCCTGGATCACGACGCCCAGCGTGACGACTGCGTCGTAGCGACCGCTCCGGGCCAGGCTCCGAGCGGCCTGGGGGATCTCGAAGGCCCCGGGGACCCAGGCCACGTGAAGCGCGGCGCTGTCGAGGCCGCGGCGGATCAGCTCGCGGCGGGCGCCGTCGAGGAGCCGGGCGGAGACCGGGTGATTGAAGCGAGACACCACGACTGCCACGCGCAGGCCGCGGGCGTCGCAGGAGCTCTCCCAGAGCCGCATGTGGCGCAGGGTATCCAGGTCCGGGGGGCATGGCCGGCGAGGAGCCGCCGAGGGCCTCGCTCCGGAGAGCCGGCGCGCCGCCCCCTCCTCAGCCGTGGACGGGCTTGCCCCGGGTCCGGACCTGCTCGAAGAAGGCCTCGTAGTCCTCGGGCCCCTGGAAGTCGTAGAAGACCGAGGCGAAGCGGGCGGCGGCGGCGTGGGCGAGGTCGGTCAGCTCCTCCATGACCCGCTGCCCGATGGACTGGCTGGTGACTTCCCGCTCGCCGAGCTCCTGCAGCCTGCGCTCCACCCGGTCGACCAGGCGTTCGAGGGCATCGGCGCTGACCGGCCGCTTCTGGCTCGCCTTCTCCAGGGCCGAGAGGAGCTTCTCGCGCGAGTAGCTCTCGCGGCGCTCGTCCCGCTTCACGACCCGGGGCAGGACGTCGTCGACCCGCTCGCGGGTCGTGGAGCGCCGATCGCACTCGAGGCACTCTCGGCGGCGCCGGATTTCGCTGCCATCTCGGCCCAGCCGCGAGTCGATGACCCGGTTCGCGGCGTCGCCGCAGAAGGGGCAGCGCACGGCTCAGTCGGCGTCGCGCCAGCGTCCGGGATAGAGCGGGAAGCGCCGGCACAGCGCCTCCACCTCGGCGCAGATGGCGTCGAGCTCCTGGGAATCCTCCGGACGCTCGAGAGCCCGCGCCACCAGGCCGGCGATCTCGACCATCTCCGCCTCGCCCATGCCGCGCGTGGTCACGGCGGGGGTTCCCATGCGCACACCGGAGGTCACCATCGGCTTGCGCGGATCGAAGGGCACCATGTTCTTGTTGGCGGTGATGCCGGCGCGCTCCAGGCAGCTTTCGGCGGCCTTGCCGGTGATGTCGCGGTCCACCAGCGAGAGCAGGAAGAGATGGGTGTCGGTGCCGCCCGAGACGATGTGGTGGCCGCGCTCCGCCAGGGCCTCCGCCAGGGCGCGGGCATTCGCCACGATCCGGGAGCAGTAGTCGCGGAAGGAGGGGCGCAGCGCCTCCTGGAAG
>CAZYOL010000377.1:0-2599 GCA_964649065.1 uncultured Spirochaetales bacterium | reverse complement strand
GACGGCGGCTCGCTACGTCCAGGAGAACATGAGCAAGCCCGTGGTGGCCTTCATCGCCGGGCAGAACGCGCCGCCCGGCAAGCGCATGGGGCACGCCGGCGCGATCATCGCCGGCGGCAAGGGACGCGCCAGCGACAAGATCGAGGCGCTGCGGGCGGCCGACGTGGCGGTTGCGCTCTCGCCGGCGGAGATCGGCGAGACCCTGGCGGGGGCCGTGCCCAGCCTGCGCGGCTAGCCCGCCGGCACTACCCTCGGCCCATGCCCGCCGCCGCGCTCCGAGGGGCCGTCCGGCTCGCCGTTCCCGCCCTCGCGCTCGGGGTGACCCTGGCGTCACCCGCCGCGGCCACGACCTGCCGGCAGTGGCAGGAGCTGGACGAGGAGGCCCGCGACGCCCGCATCGACCGCATGATCGAGCGCGTGGTCACCGGACACACGGCCCAGCAGTACGACGTCAGCAAGGGGCGCGTGGCGCGCTGCCTCGAGGGCTATGCGCCGCGCATGGCCCTCGACTTCGACGACGTCTGCGCGGATCGCCGCACCGCGGGCATGCAGGCCATCCAGAACGTCTTCCACAAGTACGTCTGGAGCTGTGTCCGCTAGGCCGTCTCGCAGGGCCGTCTGGCTGGCGCTGGCCGCGTGCTGGCTCGCCTGCGCCACTCCTCCGGAGCCGTCCGCCCCCTCGGGCTTCCTCGGCGACTACGCCCGCCTCGGCGCGGAGGCGGGCGCCGGGGAGCGGCAGCAGGGGGCGCGGGTCTTCATCGACCCGGCGGCCGACTTCGGTCGCTACGACGACCTGGTGCTCGATCCGGTGAGCGTCTGGCTGGAGGCGGGCGCCGGAATCGACGCCGAGCTCTCCGAGGATCTGGAGCGGCTGGCCGATCGCCTCGAAGAGGCGCTGCGTCGGCATCTCGCCCAGGACTTCGCGCTGGTCGAGCGCCCCGGGCCGCGCTCGCTGCGCCTGCGGGTGGGGATCAGCCAGTCGGTGGCTGCGGAGGATCGGCTGGCCGGAGCGGTGAGTCGCCCGGGGCGGAGCCCGGCTCCCGACCCCGAGGCCCCGCTCGCCCCGCGGACGGCCGCCTTCCTGGAAGCCGCCGCTCTCGAGGTCGAGGCCCTCGACGCCCTCGCGAACCGCCGTCTGGCGGCGGCGGCCGACCCGGGGGTCGCGGCGCAGCGCCTGGAGGGCAGTCCCCTGCTCTGGCAGGACGCCGAGCGCGCCTGGGATGCGTGGGCGGACGGGCTGCAGGCGGCTCTCGCGGCCTTCCGGCGCAGCGCGCGCGCCGGGCCGCGTCCCTAGCCGCGCCCGGCGCGCCTCAGGGCTGGACCGTCCAGGTATCGCCCGAGTGGAGCAGCGCGGCGAGATCGCCGGGGCCTCGCTGCTCCCGCGCCGTCGCCACCTGCTCCTCGAGCAGCCGCTCGTAGCAGGGCTTCTCGACGGCGCGGAAGACACCGAGCGGCAGCGGGAACTCCGGGCGCTGCAGGCTGGCCAGGGCGAATGCGTAGGCCGGCGTCTCCCAGCGCTCGTGGTGCACGGCAACGCCCTTGGCGGCCGGGTCCTCCTCGCCCCGGAGGTCGACGATGGACGGCACGCCGTCCCGGATGCGGATGCCGCGACGCGCTTCCTTGCCGCCGTAGACCAAAGGGCGGCCGTCCTCCAGCATCAGCCCCGCGTCGACGCGGCTCTTGCGGTCCTCGAGCTCGATCCACTCGTCGTCGTTGTAGACCGGGCAGTTCTGGAGGATCTCGACGAAGGCCGTGCCCCGGTGCGCGTGGGCGCGGCGCAGGGTCTCCTGCAGGTGCGCGGCATCCACGTCCACGGTTCGGGCCACGAAGGTCGCGCCCGCGCCGAGGGCGAAGGCGATCGGGTCGACCGGGTGGTCGAGGGAGCCGTCCGGAGTCGACTTGCTGCGCATGCCCAGGCGCGAGGTCGGCGAGTACTGGCCCTTCGTGAGGCCGTAGACGCGGTTGTTGAAGAGCAGGATCTGGAGGTCGATGTTCCGGCGAATCGTGTGCAGCAGGTGGTTTCCGCCGATCGAGAGGCCGTCTCCGTCGCCGGTTACCACCCACACCGAGAGCTCCGGGCGCGAGAGCTTCATGCCGCTGGCGAAGGCCGGCGCCCTGCCGTGGATGGTGTGGAAGCCGTAGGTGTCCATGTAGTAGGGGAAGCGGCTGGAGCAGCCGATGCCCGAAACGAACACGGTGTTTTCCTTGGTCGCGCCGATCTTGGCGCAGACCTTCCGCACCTGGTTGAGGATCGCGTAATCACCGCAGCCCGGGCACCAGCGCACGTCCTGGTCGGACGCGAAATCCTTGGCGGTCAGCACCGGCAGCGAGGTGTTGGTCTGGGCGGAAGAAGCCATTTCGGCGGCGCACCTTTCGGCAGGTTTTTAACCACGGGGCACACGCAGGGGACGGGGTGAGAGCAGAGAAATTGCTTGTGCCCGACTCATCCTGACTCTTGTCTGCTGCGTGTGCTCAGTGCTTCTGTGGTTCAATCCGTTCGGGTTGGGGTTCAGATTGCAGCGATGGTGTGCGGTGCGGCGGTCTGGGGCTGGACCTCGTGGCCGCGCGGCACGAGGGCGTCGGTGTCGGCCGGCCAGGC
>CAZYOL010000376.1:0-2654 GCA_964649065.1 uncultured Spirochaetales bacterium | reverse complement strand
GGGCGGCGTTCGGCCAACGCTCCAGCTGGGCCGCCAGGTGCTCTCCCCAGGTGTGGTTCGTCTTGAGGAATTGCTTGGGAGGGTTGCGGTACAGCCATGGGTTGAAGGCGACGAGCAGCAGTACGGAGATCGCACCCACGACGGCACCGACCCTCAGCCACGCCACCGCGGCCTGCCTGCGGGCGTCCCTCCCGCCGCCGCGCCAGAACGGCACCGCATGGAAGGCCGCCGCCTGGGCGGCGAAGACGATCCCGGCGAGTCCACCGCTCGGCTTCGCCAGCGCGAGCAGCGCGATCGACCCGGCCATGCCGAACACGGCCAGCAGGTCCCTCCGGTCCCTCCAGTCGTCGTGATCGCGGCGAAAGAAGCGCAGCGAGGCGGCCAGGTACACCAGCGCGAGGCAGTTGACGATCGACTCGGACATCGCGCGCACGAAGTACGACATCATGTGCGCATCCCGGCTCAGGAGGAATACGGCGAGCGGGCCGATCCACCGGCTGCCGATCCGGGGGGAGACGAGGACGAGGAGGGCCGCGCTCGCCAGACCGAACCCCCACGAGGCCATGCGGCCCGCGGCCAGGACGGCCGGCGGGGTCTGCTCCTCGAGCGCGGCCCCGTCGTTCCAGAGCTCGCCGTAGACGTTTCGCAGCTCGAAATCGACGATCGGGTGGCCCGCCACGAGGGCGGCGATGCCGTAGACGTACTTCACCAGGGGCGGATTGCGGCGTCCCCAGTAGTCGCTCCATGCGCCGTGGCTCGGGTCGAGGTCGTAGAAGAAGAGCTTGAGGTAGGCGCCCTCCGCCATCCAGTAGGTCTCGTCGACGTGGAAGCGGACGTCGCGGTAGTGGGACGACGAGGACGCCACGAAGGAGGCGAAGGCCAGCGCCAGGGCCAGCCCGTAGAGGGCGCTTCCGATGGGGCCAGCGCGGGCCGATCTCGCGGGCGGCATCTCTCGCTCAGAGATAGCCGAGCGCGTGGAGTCGCTCGCGCTCCTCGGGCGTCAGCTCGGGCGCCTTCTCGCCGGTCTGTCTGGGCGAGCCCTCCGCCTCGGTTCGCGCGCGGTAGGCGGCGAGCGCGTCGCGAAGCTCGTCGAGCTTCTCGGGGTGACGATCCGAGAGGTCACGCCGCTCCGTGGCGTCTTCGGAGATCCGGTAGAGCTCCTCGCGGACCACGGGACCCCAGGGGTCGAACTCGCTCGCGTAGCCGCGCTCGCGCAGCTTCTGCTCGGTGGCCGCCGCCGCCGCGCGCTCCTCGGGGTCGAGCCAACGGTAGGTCGCGATGTACTTCCACTCGCCCTTGGTGACCGAGCGCAGCACGTTCCGTTCGCGGATCATCAGCTCGGCCACGATGGTCGACTCGCCCGGAGAGCGGTCCACGACCCGGCCGCGCCCGTCGAAGAGGGGCCTGCCGTCCCAGCGGCCGTTCTCGGCCGGGATCCCGAGCAGGTCAGCCAGCGTCGGCAGGACGTCCACGGCGGACACCGGGGCTTCGCTCCGACCGGAGGGCAGCGCGTCCGGCGCCCAGAAGATCAACGGAATCCGCAGCGATTCCTCGTAGAGCGTCCAGGCGTGCTCCACGAAGTCGTGCTCGAGGAACTCCTCCCCGTGGTCCGCCGTGATCACAACCAGGGTGCGGTCCAGCCGTCCGAGCCGGCGCAGGTCCCCGAAGAGCTGCTCGATCGCCTCATCCGTGTGGGAGATCTCCGCGTCGTAGCGCGAGACGAGGTCCTCGAAGCGGGGGTCACCCGGACCGAAGCCCTCGCGCCGGAGCCGGGGCACGTCGCGCCGCAGCCCCCCGTAGATGCGAAGCGGCTCCTCGGACGGTCCCTTCGCGAACCGGCGCACGTACTCGTCGGGCGGGTCGTAGGGGCCGTGGGGATCCAGGTAGTGCAGGTAGAGGAAGAGGGGATCGCCCGCGTGTCGCTCTGCGAAGCGGGCCGCCTCGGCGCTGAGCTCCGGGCCCATGCGGCTCGTGTCCCAGCTGCTGGGAAGGTTGTGCACCGCGTCGAACCCTCGCCTGAAGTTCGGATTGCCCAGCATGACGGTGTTGCTGAACAGGCCGGTCCGGTAGCCGGCCTCGCTGAGCAGCTCGGCGAGGGTCCTGGCATCGGGGGAGGGGGCCGCGGCCCAGCCGATGCCGCCGCCCCGCGTGGGAAGCAGTCCGGTCATCAGGGATGCGACGGACTCCCGCGTGAACGAGGAGGTGGACGAAGCGTGCTCGAAGACGACGCCCTTGGAGGCCAGCTCGTCGATGAAGGGCGAGGTGTCGCGCGCGTACCCGTAGGTTCCGAGGTGGTCGGCGCGCAGGGAGTCGATGTTGACGACGACCAGATCGAAGCCGTGCAGCAGCGCATCGGGACGTGTGTCGAGACGCTTGCAGGCCCCCGCCAGCAGCACGAGGATCGCCGCAGCCACGTGGCTCGTCACTCCAGGGCTCAGCGCAGGATCCTCCGGCGTTGGAGACGCCGAACGATAGTCCGCGCGCCCCGCCCGTCAACGCGCTCGCGAGACTCGGACTCCGTGTCGGGTCGCCCTGCTAGCCCGCGAGCTTCGGAAGCAGGTGGTCCGAGAGGCGCAACGCCAGTGCGACGACCGTGCTGGTGCGGATAGTCCGAAGAAGGGGTCTTTCGAGGTCCGGTAACCTCCCGTTATGTC
>CAZYOL010000375.1:0-2655 GCA_964649065.1 uncultured Spirochaetales bacterium | reverse complement strand
CTGTCGCCCTCTACAGCCGCACCTCCACCCCCGACCAGAGCCTGGATCCCCAGCCCGACGCCCTCCGCGCCTATGCGGCGCGCCGCCGCGCTGAGGCCCTGGAATTTACCGACCATGGAGCCAGCGGGGCGCGAGACAGCCGGCCCGGGTTGACCACCATGATGGCCGCGGTCCGGCGGCGCCGAATCTCGGCCGTCGCCTGCACGAAGCTCGACCGGCTCGCCCGCTCGACGCGCCACCTCTGCGAGCTGATCGAGGAGCTCGAGGCGCTTGGCGTCGACCTGGTCGTGCTTGACCAGGCCATCGACACCAGCACGCCCACGGGGAAGCTGGTCTTCCACGTCCTCGGGGCAGTCGCCGAATTTGAGCGGGAGTTGATCCGCGAGCGTGTGCGCGCCGGCATGGCTGCAGCGAAGCGCCGCGGCAAGCACGTGGGGCGGCCGGGCATGAAACGCGATCGGCGCCTCCTCGGCCGAGTCCGCCGCCTCCGTGCGGGAGGGAAGAGCCTGTCACAGATAGCCGCCGCCATCGGTGTCTCAAAGTCGATGGCCGCGAAGCTGGTCCGCGAGGCCGGAAAAGCGCGTCGAGATCGGGAGGGCGCTGAGTAGGCTCGTACTCACCCCCATGCCCCTGTTCAGGCGCGCAACTCACCTGAGATTTGTGCAACTAGTTGCACGCGGCGCACCTGGCTGCACCTTCGGTCTGCTCATCGAGGCCGCTTGGTACGACACGTCGCCGCTCGGGCCCGCCATCGGCCTCACCGCGAGCCAGGCAGGCGAACTCCACGTCGGCGGCCACCTTTGCATGCAGCCAACCGTCGCGGTGGGCCTTCTGCATCGCCGTGACCACGTCCACCCCGCCGAGATTCTGCACCATGCGCTCATCTTGCTTCGCGCGCACTCCGAGAATGGGCCGGAGCTCGGGCGCCACGCGTCCCTCCCGCAGCCAGGTATCCATGTGCGCCGGTCGCGCCCCCTCGCGCTCGCGCTTCTTCTGCCAGGCCCGCCGAACGCCCAGGCCGATCCGACGTCGATGCTCGTCGTCGAACGCCGCCACGGCCCCCCCTACGTGCAGCTACTTCAGCCTTACTACTCCTCTACTTCGCGCCACTTCAACGTAGCTAAGCCATCCGATAAGTCCGCGTCGATTCGACACTTTGGCCAGCGAAGGCCCGGAAATATTTTCGAATTCCTCAGGCGGCCCCCTCAACGATTGGACTACGGCGCACCGCCTCCCGAATCGTCTTCCCTCGCAGGGCAATCAAGACGAGCACCATGGGTACGGCGTGGGTGGCAATAGCCAGAAGCGCGGCCACAGCCATGAAAACGAAGAAGAACCCCGGAGGCGGTTCGCCGCTCTGTGATTCCAAGGTACTCGCCCAACCTAAGGAGCCGATGAGGAAGACACCGTAACCGACGGCATAGGCCAAACCGAGCCAGGTCAGTGCCTCGGTCAACTGCCGGCCCCACGGTCGCAGCATCAGAAGAGCGATGCCGCCCGCGATACTTGCGACTCCGAGCCCGCTCTGAAGGAATGCGAGGACTTCTAAGTGCTCAAACAGGAATGAAACCGCCGCAAAGGGCCAGGGCTCCTCGATAGGAGCAGCCGCGACGTCTGGTGGAACGGATGGTGCCGTTGCTCCGTCGCCCGGCAGAGGCCTTTCCGCACACACGGCAATCCAGCTCAATGGAGCCATCACCAACCCGCCTAGGATGAACAGCCAGCCTATGAAGGTTGCTGAAGCCGGTCGCTTACGCATCAAAGGATCCTCCCCGGGATGCAGGCCCATCGGGCGGCCGTTTCCAGAGTCTCGCATGGACCTTGAAAGCAGGCTGTCTTTCGGAAGACAGCCTTGTGGGGAACGCGCGAGGGAGATGGCCTACGGTCCCAGTGGTCGCGGATCTTGCCCCAGTTGCGCCTGGCCATCGCCCATTCCCCCTTGGTGTCTGGCCACTGTCTGTGGCCCCGACATGGTGGTGACGCGGTCGCGCTGGGACCTCTACCTGCCGGACCGCTTCCGCTACGGCGCCCCGGCCACGAACATGGACGTCATCGGAAACGGCACGCCGATGTCGCGCGACGCGCTCCAGGCCGAGATGGACGCGGTGGAGCGGGTGGCCCACACGCCCCAGCAGCTCCAGCCGCTCCAGATCCAGGTGCCGAGCTCCGGGGTGCACTTCGCGCTGGAGAAGCTCTACGCGAACCAGGCCGACGAGGCGGCCTCGGTCTCGATCCCGTACACGTCGGACTTCGGGGCGACGCTCGGGCAGGCCATCGCGCTGCTCGGCACGGCGCTCTTCTGGGCCGGCCTCTGGGCAGCCTGGCGCGACGAGGCCCCCCTCGGCCGACGGGGCGCCCTGGCGCTGTCGGGCGCGGGCCTGCTGCTGCTCCTGCTCCCCGTCGGGTATCTCCAGACGAGCCCGATGCCGCCGCTGGCCCTGTCACTGCTGGCGCTGGTGGCTGCGGCCGCCCTCCTCGGCCGCGACCGCATCGCGTCCCGGCGGCCGACCCTCGAGTCGGTCCCCTAGGCCCCTCGGCCTCGCCCGTCTCGTGCGAAGCCGAGCCCCGTCATACGCTGCTGCCCTCGTACTGCCAGCCCGAGCGGCTAGGACGAATAACGGGGCATTATACGTCCGATAATCCCCGAAACGTCAA
>CAZYOL010000374.1:0-2663 GCA_964649065.1 uncultured Spirochaetales bacterium | reverse complement strand
GGGCGCGGTGGGCCCGGGCGTCGTTCTCGGCGGCCAGCCGCTGGAGCGTCTGGGCGCCCATCAGCTCGAGGGCCAGGTTGGTGATGCGTTTGTTGGCCGAGAGGAGATCCGGGTCGATCAGGCGGAAGCGGTCGGCCAGCCCCTCGACCTCGTCCTCCAGCAGCTCAACCGGCACGGCCTTCATCACCAGGCCGATCTTCTCCGCGTCCGCGCCGGTCACGGAATCCCCGGTGAGCTGCAGCCGCTTGGCCCACTGGGGGCCGCAGTGGTACATCCAGAGGTTGTTGGGAAGTGCGCCCATGGCGCGCGCAGCGGGGAAGCCGATGCGCGCGTCCTCGGCTGCGATCACCATGTCGCAGGCCATGGCGAGGTCGGTGCCTCCGGCGAGGCAGTTGCCGTGGACCTGGGCGATGCAGGGCTTGTGCATCTCCCAGAGCGCCCGGATGCGCCGGTTGTTCTGCTCGATCAGCCAGATGTCGTCGTCGTGGCGGCGCCCCGTGCGATAGCCGGGCCCCTTCCGGCCGCCGAGGGTCGTGAGGTCGTAGCCGGAGCAGAAGGACGGCCCTTCGCCCCGCAGGATGACGCTGTGGACGGAGTAGTCCTCGTCGGCCTCCCAGAGCGCGTGCTCGAGCTCTTGCAGCAGTCGCGGCGTCATGGCGTTGTGGGTCTTGGGGCGCGCCAGCGTGATGCGCGCACGGCCCTCCGCGACTTCGTAGCGAATGTCCTCGTAGCTCGTATTCTCGCTCATCCCCTGGCCGTCCTTTCCGGCGACGCGCAGGCTCTCGTCAGGCCCGGCTCGGCCGATAGCGGATGGGGAGCTGCTTCAAGCCCACGACGAAGCTCGAGGAGATCCGGACCGGATCTCCCGCGAGTTCCAGGGTGTCGACGCGGCGAACCAGCTCTCGCAGCAGGGCGCGCTGCGACTGGCGGGCCAGGTGGGCGCCGAGGCAGAAGTGCTCGCCGATTCCGAAGGCGAGATGCGGATTCGGGGAGCGGTCGATGCGGAAGCGGTAGGGGTCCTCGAAGACCGACTCGTCGCGATTCGCCGCGCCGTAGAAGAGCACGAGGTTCTCCCCTTCGCGGAGCTTCTGTCCCCGGAAGTCCAGATCCTCTGCCACGACGCGCTTCATGTAGTTGACGGGCGAGGTCCAGCGCAGGATCTCCTCCACCGCGCTGGGAACCAGCTCGGGGCTCCGCTTGAGCTTCTGGAACTCCTCCGGGTGCCCGGCGAGGGCGTGAATGCCGCTCGCCAGGGCGTTCTTGGTGGTGTCGTGTCCCGCGGTGAAGGTGATCAGGTAGTAGCCGAGGGTCTCGACCATCCCCATGGGCTCGCCCTTCACCTTGCCATGGGCGAGCAGGGTCGCCAGATCGTCCCGCGGATTGGCGCGGCGATCCGCGATGATCTCGTTGAAGAGCTGGAAGAACTCCGCCGCATGCGCCATCAAGGCAGCCTTCCGGTCTTCGCCCTTGCGCTGCAGGTCGGGATCGTCGGCCGCGAAGAGCTCGCTGGTGAGCCGCAGGAGCTGGGGCTCCTTCTCGCGCGGCACGCCCAGGATGGTGGCGAGGATGCGCAGCGGATGCGGGGCGGCAACCTCGCTCGCGAACTCGCACTCCCCCTCGCCGCCGCCGGCGCGCTCGACCAGGCCGTCCACCAGGGCGCGGGCGCTCGCTTCGGCGATCGGCGCCACGCGCTCGATGGCGCGCGGCGTGAACCAGGGGGCGGCGACCTTGCGGTAGTCGCGATGCTCGGGCGGATCCATCACCAGAATGGCGCGCAGCTGGCCGAGGCCGCCCTCCGTCTCGAGGATCTGCCGCTGCTCTCGGCTCTCGAGCACGATCCCGAAGCGGTTGAGGAAGCGCTGCGGCTGCTTCGAGATCTCGCAGATCTGGTCGTGGCGCACGACCGGATAGAAGGCGTCGAAGCCCTCCGGCTCGCAGAAGTGCAGCCCCTCGCGGGCCCGCAGCTCGCGGTACAGATCGTGGGGGACGCCGCGCTGGCCGTAGGCCTGCGGAGCGATCAGGTCGTAGCCGTCGAGCTCAGGCGTCACTGCAGCGGTCAAGGGAGCTCCCGAGGCTTGCCATTCGATAAATAGGATCATAGTTTATGGCGCCGGCGGCGCGCAACGGTCTGCGGCGCGCACCGTTCTCCGGGAGGACTCCCCTTTGTATCCGGGACAGCACGCGGCCGAGAGGCCGGACCATGCGGCCGCCATCCACGCCCGCACGGGCGAGGTCGTGACCTACGCCGAGCTCGATGCCGCCTCCAACCGCCTCGCGCGGCTCCTCCGCTCCGAGGGGCTCCGCCCCGGCGATCACATCGCGATCTTCCTCGAGAATCACCTCCGCACTTTCGAGATCGTCTGGGCGGCGCTCCGATCCGGGCTCTATCTCACCACCGTCAACCGCTACCTGACCGGGCCGGAGGCCGCGTACATCGTGGACGACTGCGGCGCGCAGGTGCTGATCTCGTCGCGTGCAGTGCACGAGACCGCCTCGGAGATCCCCGGGCACGCGCCGGGCTGCAAGCGCTTCCTGGTGGTCGGAGGAGCACCGGCGGGAGCCTCGGAGCGCTTCGAGAGCTACGAGGCCGCGGTGAGCGCAGAATCCGCCGAGCCCCTCGAGGAGGAGCCCCTCGGCGAGTTCATGCTCTACAGCTCGGGAAC
>CAZYOL010000373.1:0-2670 GCA_964649065.1 uncultured Spirochaetales bacterium | reverse complement strand
GTGCTGATGCAGTTCCTGGTGGAAGCCGTGGTGCTGTGCTTGGTCGGCGGGCTGGTCGGGATCGGTATCGGGGAAGGGCTTGTTGGAGCTGCTCGGCACATCCCCGACTTCCCGCTTGAGCACGCAAGCGTGCCGCCCTGGGCAATCGCGTTGGCACTGGCATTCAGCGCGAGCGTGGGCGTGATCTTCGGGATGCTCCCTGCGATCAAGGCGGCAAGGCTGAACCCGATCGACGCGCTACGACACGAATGATGACGCGGGCGGGCCACTCTCTGGCTCGCCCGATTCGACCAACCCCTCGTGTGGGACCATGACCGATGCCAAACCTGCTCCGAGCGTTCGCTGTCCCCGCCACCTGCCTCTGGCTCGCCACGGCCGCGGTGAGGCGGCCGCCCTCCGCGAGCGCCGGCAGCTTCGCCATCTTCTCGGGGCTGGTGTCGCGACGCGGTCCCTCGTCGGCCGACACGCCCGCGATCGGCTGGACCTCGTCCTCGAAGCGTCCCTCGTCGATGGCGCGGGCGGCGCGCTGGTGGCTCTCGTAGGCGAAGTGCTCCATGTCCTCGCGCGAGATGGCCCACTTCTCCGCGATCATCTCGGCGCCCCGGAACTGCGACACCTCCTGGGTGCCGTAGCGGTCGACCCAGCCGCGGGAGCCCGAGAAGGGATCGCTGAAGCCCAGGGGCTCGGCCAGCGTCATGGCCGAGGAGATCGGGATCATGCTCATGTTCTGCACCCCGCCGGCCACGATCAGATCCGAGGTGCCGCTCATCACCGCCTGGGCGGCGAAGTGGACGCTCTGCTGGGACGAGCCGCACTGGCGGTCGATGGTCACGCCGGGCACGTGCTGGGGCAGCCCCGCCGCCAGCCAGCAGGTGCGGGCCACGTCTCCGGCCTGGGGGCCCAGGGTGTCGCAGCAGCCGAAGATCACGTCCTCCACCGCGGCGGGGTCGACGCCGGTGCGGTCGATCAGTGCCCGGATCACGTGGGCGCCGAGATCCGCCGGGTGGGCCGCGGCCAGCCCGCCTCCGCGCTTGCCGATCGGCGTCCTGACTGCGTCGATGATGTAGGCCTCTGCCATCGGGGCTCTCCTAGCTCGCTGCGCGAGTCGCTGCGTGGGGGGTGAAGGTCTCGCCGGGACCCAGCCGGGCGCCGTCGGCGAGAACGCGAGCCGCCACCCGGCGGCGGTGGAAGTCGCTGCGTCCCCAGGCCATCTCGAGCGACCAGACGCGTCGCATCCAGAGGTGGAGATCCTGCTCCCAGGTGTAGCCGATCGCGCCGTGCACCTGGAGCGCCGTGCGGGCCGCCAGGGCACCGGCCTCGGCCGCCAGCAGCTTGGCCATCGAGACGTGCAGGCCGCGCCCGTCTACGCCCCGGGCCACCGAGTGAGCGGCCCGGGCCACCGCGGGCCGCGCGTACTCGAGCTTGAGCTTGGCGTCGGCCAGCAGGTGCTTCACGGCCTGGAAGGAGCCGATCGGCGCGCCGAACTGGTGGCGCTGTCGGGCGTAGTCGGAGGCCAGCTCGATCAGGCGCTCGCCGGCGCCGAGCAGGGCCGCCGAGGCGGCCAGAGCACCGCGGTCCAGCGCCGCGGCCTGCAGCGCGCGGGCCTCCTCCCCGGAGGCCACCCGCAGCGCCTCGGCGGGCTGCCAGCGCACGGTGTAGAGGCGGCGCCCGGGGTCGTTGGCGGGCTGGCGCTCCAGGCCGACCGCCTCGCGCGTGACGGCGTAGAGGGTGTCGCCGTGGCTCAGCAGCAGCAGGTCCGCCAGCTGCGCATCGCAGACCAGCGGGCTCGGCTCGTGGCCGACCACGACGATCGCCTGCCCCGCCGCGATGCGGGGCAGCCACCGGGAGGCCAGCTGGGAGTCGCCCAGCTCGGCGAGCAGCGGCGCCGCCACGGCCGCGGTGGCGATCACGGGCTCGGATAGCGCAGCGCGGCCCAGCTCCTCGAAGAGCAGCACCGAGTCGATCTCGTCGAGGCCCATGCCGCCGTGCTCCTCGGCGACGTGCAGGCCGGGCAGCCCCAGCTCGGCGAGCCGGGCCCACAGCTCGGGGTCGTGACCGCTCTCGCTCTCCCAGAGCGCCCGGACCTTCTCGGGCCGGCACTCGGCCGCGAGAAAGTCGCGCAGCGCGCCCTGGAAGAGCCGCTGGTCTTCGTCGAAGGTGAAGTCCATTACTTCCTGGGCAGACCGAGGATGCGCTCGGCGATCACGTTGCGCTGGATCTCGTTGGTGCCGGCGTAGATCGGGCCGGCCAGGGCAAAGAGGTAGCCATCGAGCCACTCGCCGACGCCCTGGGCCGCGGGGGCCTCGGGCAGCAGCTCCGCGCGCCAGCCCAGGATCTCCAGCGCCGTCTCGTGCATCTTCAGGTCCAGCTCGGACCAGTAGATCTTGTTGAGGCTGGCCTCGGCGCCGATCGTGCCGCCGGCTGCCAGCCGCGAGACGGTGCGGTAGGTCTCCAGCGTGTAGGCCTCGGCCTCGACCCAGCAGTCCACCACCGCGCGCCGCAGCGCGGGGTCGCAGTCCTGCTGCCGAGCCCGGTAGAGCTCGACCAGCCGGGCCGCGGTGCGCTGGAAGCGGGCCGGGCTGCGCAGCATCAGCCCGCGCTCGAAGCCCGCCGTCGACATCGCCACCTTCCAGCCCTGCCCCTCCTGCCCCAGCAGGTTCTCGACCGGGA
>CAZYOL010000372.1:0-2670 GCA_964649065.1 uncultured Spirochaetales bacterium | reverse complement strand
CGGCAGCGAGGACGACGCGGGCGGTGTCGCTGAGGTAAGCCATCGTGGGTCTCCGTTCGTCGGAGAGCACCGGCGCTCTCCTACGACCCCGAGCCCCGGCGGCTCATGCCGCGCGGGGCAAAGGGCGGGAGCGGAGAGGCTCAGGCCGGGGCGTGCTCGCCCTCGTTGAGGGCCATGTCGGTGATGCGCTTGAGGAGGTCGGCGTAGTCGACCAGTGGCGTGACGTCGCCCCAGGTCACCTCGTCCGGGTCGACCCCGAAGTGGTCGTCGCTGAGCCGCTGCAGCCGGGCGAGCAGGATGTCGATCTCGGCCTTCGTGGAGACGAAGGCAGCGAGCGCATCATCCTTCGACTTGCTGATGATCTTCGAGGTTCTTGAGATCATGATGGCTCTCCGCATCGGCGTCTTGCATTGGAGCTATGAAGACTTGCCGTGGCCCGAAGATCCAGCAGAAAAGCGAGCGCAGGCAGGAATTAACTTATTGATCTTTCATGAGAACCAGGGATTACTGACGGCCGCGGCTTGAGCGCGTCGAGTGCCCGCCGGAAGGCCCGGTCACACCTCGGCGTCCGAGGGAAGGTCAGAGCCTCGACAATCAGCTCAAGGTCTTCGGTGCTCACGGCGAGCCGGGTGTGCCCGGCGTTCCAGCAGTGGAATAGCTCATCAGCAAGCTCAACGGCACGCCACCGCGGGCAAGGATGCTGGTTGCTGTGGTGCCGGAGCCCTGCACATACCGTGAGAACGAGTTCGTCCGGAATGATCATGATCTTGTGTGCCAAATATTGACCGCAAGTCAGTTAGACCTGGACAACGCCGAATGGCGAGGGAATTCGACACGACATGAGCTGGAACAATTCGAGCGTCGTCTGACGAAACTTGTTGGAATCCTCGGTTCTTTCTTACTTGTGGAGCTTTGGATGCGCGGACGAAAGCCTCTCCCGAGCAACGTCGTGCGCCTGCGCGGCAACCCCGGCAAGCGCGCGCGAAACCCCAACGAGCCCCGCCCCGAGGCGCGAGCACCCGCATGTCCTGCCGCCCTCGGCCCCGAGGCCCGGAAGGAATGGCAGCGGCTGGCGCGGCAACTCTTCGCCCTCGGCCTCCTGACCCGGATCGATCGCGGGCAGCTCGCTGCCTATTGCCAGGCCCACGCGCTCTGGACCGAAGCCGTCCAGGCGATCGAACGCTACGGCACCATGGTCAAGTCCCCGAACGGCTATCCCATGCAATCGCCCTACGTCGCCCTCGCCAACAAGCAGGTCGACATCATGACCCGGATCGCCGCCGAGTTCGGCATGACCCCGTCCTCACGCACCCGGATTCGGGTGGGCGAGGCCGTAGCCGATGATCCGTTCGACGCGTTCCTGGAGCAGCGAGATGGCTAGCCACGTCGACGATCCCGTGACCGCCTGGGCGTTGGCCGTCACCGCCGGCGAGGTGCCCGCCTGCCGGTTGATGCAACGCGCCTGCGAGCGGCATCTGAACGATCTCGAAGCCAGCTCCGCGCGCGGCCTTCACTTCGACCTCGAGGCTGCCCGGCACGCGATCGCCTTCTTCGGCTTCCTTCGCCACTCCAAGGGCGAATGGGCCGGCGCGACGTTCGAGCTGAGCCCCTGGCAGGCCTTTGCCGTGGGCTCGCTGTTCGGCTGGAAGCGCGACGACGGCCTCCGGCGGTTCCGCACCGCCTACTGCGCGGTTCCGCGCAAGAATGGCAAGAGCTCGCTCTCGGCCGGGATCGGCCTCTACCTCCTGATCGCCGACGGTGAGCCCGGGGCCGAGGTGTACTCCGCTGCGACCTCAAGGGATCAGGCCCGGATCGTGTTCGACGAGGCCAAACGCATGGTCCAGTCCTCACCCTCTCTACAGCGGCGTGTCGGCATTCTGATCAATAATCTCCATGTCGAGAGGACTGCGTCGCGGTTCATGCCGCTCAGTTCCGATGCCAGCACCATGGATGGTCTCAATGTCCATGGCGCCATCATCGATGAGCTTCATGCCCACAAGACCCGGCACGTGGTCGACGTCCTCGAGACGGCCACCGGAGCCCGCCGTCAGCCGCTCCTGTTCGAGATCACCACCGCCGGCTGGGATCGCCACTCGATCTGCTTCGAGCACCACGACTATGCCACCAAGCTCCTCGATGGCGTGCTCCAGGACGACAGCTGGTTCGCCTTCATCGCCGCTGCCGGCGACGAGGACGACTGGACCGATCCCGAGGTGTGGCGGCAGGTCAACCCGAACTTCGGGGTCTCGGTCAAAGCCGACGATCTCGCCCGCAAGGTCGAGAAGGCCCTGGCCCTGCCCGCAGCCCAGACCGTCTTCCGACGCCTCCACCTCAACCAGTGGACCGAGCAGGCGGAGCGCTGGATCGATCCTGTTGCCTGGGACGCCTGTGTCCAGGCGGTCCGTCCAGAGCACCTGCGCGGGCGGCGCTGCTTCGGTGGTCTCGATCTCTCCACCACCACCGACATCACCGCCCTCGCCTGGGTGTTCCCGCCCGAGGACGACGACGAACCCTGGCAGGTCGTCTCCCGCTACTTCGTGCCCGAGGATAACCTACGCCGACGCGCCGAGCGCGACCGCGTCCCCTACGATCTCTGGGCGCGACAGGGCTTCATCGAGCCCACCCCGGGCAATGTCGTCGACTATGGCGCCATCGAGGCCCGGATCCGCG
>CAZYOL010000371.1:0-2700 GCA_964649065.1 uncultured Spirochaetales bacterium | reverse complement strand
TCGCCGCGGCCCCGCCAGGCATCGAAGAGCCGGCGGGTCGCGGCATCGGCGTAGTCGACCCGCGCGCCGTCGAGGCGCCCGGCGAGGGCCAGCTCGGCGCCCAGGCAGGCCAGCAGCAGCCGGCGATCCTCCCGCCGGCGGAGCTGGGCCCAGGTGCGCTCCACGTTGGAGCGGTGGCGCAGTGCGCGCTCGCGCTGGCCGGAGCCCTCTGCCTCGGACCACTTGAGCGCCTTGTGGAGGCCGAAGTGGAAGGCCTGAAAGGGGCTCGGGTCGGGGCAGTGCAGGGCGGCCGGGGCCAGCTCGCTGCGATCGCGCTCGATCTGGCGGCCGCGCACCGGCGTGCTGTCGACGAAGAGGCCCTCCGGTCGCGGCGGGAAGCGCACGCCGCTCCGGAAGGCGTTCAGACCGAAGACCAGGCCGTCGGTGAAGAAATCGTGTACGGCGATCTCGAGCTGATCGATCTCGGGGCGGTCGCGCAGGCGCTCGGCAATCCGCAGCAGCAGGTCCTCGCGCGTGAGGACCATGTCCGCATCGACCTTCACGAAGCAGTCGAAGTCCGCGGCGCGCTCCATGAAGCGGCGGTAGAGGGCCTCGTGGGCCTCGCGATTGGGCAGGCCCGAGATCACGAAGTGCTCGAAGTCGACTCCACGCTGGCCGGCGATCGCCTGGCGGCAGGCCTCCAGCTCGTTCTCCTCGCTGTGGAGCGTTCCCACCAGCACTCGCATCAGGCTGCAGCTCCCAGCTCGCTGAGCAGCCAGGCGTGGCGTCCGAAGCGGTCCTGCACCAGCGCCCGCAGGTCGAGGCAGCGATGCGGGCGCCCGGCCAGCAGCGCGCGCACGGCCTCCGCGTATTCGGCCTTGTGCACGTCGTCCAACACCAGCACGCCTCCCTCGGCCACGCGCTCCAGCACCTCGGGCAGCACCTCGCGGCGCCGCTCCATGCTCCCCAGGTCGTGGAAGACCAGCTCGAAGCGCTCCGTCGAGGCGCGGAAGCGCTCCCACTCGAAGAGCCCGGTGGCCGCCAGGCCCTGCTCTCGGAGGAAGTCGCCGCTGCGCCGCAGCCACCGCGCATCGTCGTCGACCGACACCACGCGGCCGGCGTGGCGCTGCGCCGCGCGGCGCAGCACGTAGGAGCTGAAGCCCGAGCCCAGGTCGAGGACGCGCGCCGGCTCCAGGGCCTCGCACAGGACCGCGAGCAGGCACGCGGTCTCCAGCGAGACCGCCATCTCGGGGCTCGAGACCTGCGACACGTAGCATTCGTAGACGGGGGCCAGCTCCGCCCGGGCCGAGCGCTGCCGCCGGGCCATCCTCAGCGGGCGCGGCAGGCGGCGCTGCAGCTCCCGCAGCAGCTGCTGGCGGCTGCGCCGCGCGTGCAGCGCCGCGCGCAGGCCCGAGCCGCTCCGACCCCGCGGAGCCCGCGGCGCTCCCGCCCTCACGGGAGCGCCTCCTTGTCGCCGACGCTCTCGCGCACCTCCAGCTCCTGGCTCAGCAGGTCTGCGACGGGCTCCGCGGCGCGCTTGCGGTGGCGCTTGCGGTTGCGGGCCGGTGCGGTGCCGAGGTGGCTGCGCAGGCGGGCGGCCAGACGCGGCCGCGGCAGGTCCAGCTCGTTGATCAGCCGGCGCAGGCCCGGGCCCTCGGCGAGCTCGGCCAGCGACAGCTGGCTCACTTGCGCGCCCCGTGCGCGGAAGAGCTCCGAGAGCTGCTGCTCCCGGCGCGCCATCTCCAGGCAGTACCAGAAGCAGAGCTGGTAGTCGCTCCGCCGCTCCCAGGCCGGGAGGGCCAGCACGCCCGGGTCGTCCGGCGCCAGCAGGAAGCGCCGTCCCTTGGGCGTGCGCGCCGGGACGGTGCCGAGTGCCAGCAGGCTCAGGGCCACCTCGCGCGGCGGTCGGCGCAGCACGATCAGGTCCGGGACGAGGCCCAGGGCGAGGAGCGGCTCGGCGAAGCCCTTCGCGAAGAGATGGCTCGTCTCCACGTAGATCGCCTCCGGCGACGCCTCGATGGCCGGGAGTTTTCGCTGCAGCCAGAACTCGCTCGCCAGCGAGGGCTCGCGCAGGGCGGGTCGCATCACCTCGGCGAAGTGGGGCTCGGGCTCGTGGCGCCCGGCGACCCCCGGCAGCTCGTCCAGGCAGCGGGCCAGCAGCCCGGTGCCGCTGCGCCCGGTGCTCAGGGTGAAGACCAGGCGCTTGCCCTCGAGTGCGGACGGGTGGCGCCTCACTCGTAGCTCGCCTGCCACTTGCAGGGCGCGAAGAGCACGAAGCCCCGGCCCGCGGGCGGGAGCTTGCCCGTCGGGTAGACCGCCCCGGCGACGATCTCCAGGCGCAGCGCGCTCTCGATCAGGTCCGACTGCTGCCCGCCGTGGGAGAGGCCGAGGGTCAGGTAGTAGGAGCCGGGCAGCAGGTCGAGGCGCTCGATGTCGAGTCGCACGCGGCCACCGCGCGCCGCCGGGGGCAGCTCGCCCAGGGTCTCCCCGGTGGTGAGGCGCAGCAGCGGCTGCCCGGCGGCGCTGTGGATCGCCACGCCGAAGCTCGGGTTCGGCAGAGGCTCCCCGCGACACTCGAACTCCAGCTCCACGGAGAGCGGCTCGCCCATGCCGATGGCCGCCGTGGTGCGACCGCGCGCGTCGTGCAGCGAGGCCCGGCGATAGACGGCGCGCCCGTCGCCGCTGCGCCGCAGCACCGGCCCGCGCACGGCCGCGCCCCCG
>CAZYOL010000370.1:0-2707 GCA_964649065.1 uncultured Spirochaetales bacterium | reverse complement strand
GAACTCGATCCTCGCCAAGCGCGAGGCGCTGCTCGACGGCTACGACGAGGCGATCATGCTCGACTGCGCCGGGCTGGTCTCCGAGGCCACGGGGGAGAACGTCTTCCTGGTGCGCGACGGCGTGCTGCGCACGCCTCCGCTCTACTCCGTGCTCGAGGGCATCACCCGATCCACCATCGTCGAGCTGGCCCGCGACAAGGGCATTCCCGTCGAGGAGCGGGCCATCACGCGCGACGAGCTCTACACCGCGGACGAGGTCTTCCTGACCGGAACGGCCGCGGAGCTGACGCCGATCCGGGAGATCGACCACCGGCGCATCGGCGACGGCGCCCGCGGCCCCATCGCCCAGTCCCTCCAGGACGCCTTCTTCGAGGTGGTGGCGGGACGCGATCGCAAGTACGAGCGCTGGCTCCACTACCTCTGAGCCGCTCGCGCGGCGGCTCCTTCAGGAAGGGCGGTCGCGGCGCAGGTAGCGCCCGCCCTCGAGACCGCTGAAGAGCTCTTCCAGCAGCGGGTGGCGGACGGGCTCGCCGCTCTCGTCGGCCTCGAGGTGGCGCTCGGCCACATAGGTCGTGTGAGCCGCACCGTCGGGCAGCACGTGGTACCAGGGCGCGTCCTTGGGCGGCCGGCTGCGGGCGACCTGCTCGTACCACTCGTCGCTGCCCTGGAAGTCCGCGTCGACGTCGAAGACCACGCCCCGGTAGTCGAAGCGTCGGTGGTGCACGATCGAACCCACGGCAAAGCGCGCCTCGCCCACGCGCCGAAGGCTAGGCCAGGAGTGCCCACGCGTCCGCGTCGGGGGCCGATTGCATTTTGTATCACGTTGTATTACAACCGAGTACATGGAACAGCGAGAGCGCGGTGGAGACCCCCGGTCCGAGGGCCCTGGCCAGGCCGAGCACGGGCCGAGCGGCTGCCGGGGAGCCGGGTCGGGCGCTCGGCGCCGGCACCACCGGCAGCGCGCGCGCAAGGAGCGGGTGCTGCACACCCGCATCTCCGAGCAGCTCGCGGAGGACATTCGGCGTATGGCGGACGATCTGCGCGTTCCCGTCTCGAACCTGGTGAGGAACGTCCTCGAGGAGGCCTTCGACGTGGTCGAGACCGTCACCGACAACGTCGGCGACTTCCTCGGCGAGGTGGTCGAGGAGGCCGAGCAGGCCCGCGAGCGCGTCCTGCGCCGCCGCGGCCGGCGCCGCGCGGGCAGCTTCCGCGACGATCGCCAGCCCCCGGCGGCCGAGGGGCCCCTCGACTTTCCCGACGTCGTCGGCTGGCAGCCGCTCATCTTCAATCGCGCGCGCCGCTGCTCGGATTGCGGCGATGCGATCGAGGTCGGAGATCGGGCCTTCGCGGGGCTGGGCAGCGGCGGGCTGACGCCCCACGCCCTCTGCTCCCCGTGCATGGCGGAGCGCCGCTAGTCTACCCTCGGGCGGTCCAGGAGCCGCCGCTGCGCAGCCGAGAACTCGTCACTCCCGCTCTCGTCGTCGATCTGGCCGCCCTCGAGCGCAATCTGGGCACCATGAGCCGGGCCCTGCCCGGGCCTCGACTGCGGCCCCACGTCAAGGCCCACAAGTGCACGGCGCTGGCCCGGCGCCAGGCGGAGCGTGGCCACCGGAGCTTCTGCTGCGCGACGGTTCGCGAGGTCGAGGGCCTGGCCCGCGCCGGACTCGGCGAGGACCTGCTGCTGGCGAACGAGGTGCTCGACGCCCGCCGCCTGGGCGCCCTCGACGCGCGCGTCACCGTGGCCGTCGACTCTCCCGAGACCATCGAGGCGGCGCGACGCGGCGGCGTGGGCGAGGTGCTGATCGACGTGAACGTCGGCCTGCCGCGCTGCGGCTGCGCGCCGGAGGAGGCGGGCGCCCTCGCCGAGCGCGCCCGCGCGCGGGGTCTCCGGGTGCGCGGAGTGATGGGCTACGAAGGCCACGCCATGGCCTTTCCCGAGCGCTCGAAGCGCGAGGCCCTGTGCGGCGAGGCCATGCAGAAGCTGCGCCGGGCCCACGCCGAGGCCGGGGGGGAGATCGTCTCCGCCGGGGGCACCTGCACCTTCGACCTGAATCGCGATGCGACCGAGATCCAGGCCGGCAGCTACGCGTTGATGGACGCGACCTTCGGCGCCTTCGAGGATCTCCCCTTCGAGTGCGCCCTGTGGGTGCTGGCCACGGTGATCTCCGTCGGCCCGGGCTTCGCCGTCGTCGACGCCGGGCTCAAGTCGCTCGCCCTCGACCACGGCAATCCCCGGATCGACGGCGCCGAGGTCTGGTTCTGCTCCGACGAGCACGTGACCTTCCAGCCCTCGCAGCCCGTCGCCGTCGGCGACCGGCTGCGGGTCTGGCCCGGACACCTGGATCCCACCGTGGCCAAGCACGAGCGCATGCACCTGGTCACCGGCGAGGAGGTCGTCGACAGCTGGGAGATCGATCTGCGGGGCTGGTAGCCGAGCTACCTTGGCTCGCGTGAGGCGCCGCGTCGCTCTGGTCCTGATCCTCGTCCTGGCCACGGCCTTCTTCCTGGGGGCCCACGCCTATCTCGCGAGCCGGCTGATCCTCGAGCCGGGCTGGCCCGAGCCCCTGCGCAGCGCGCTGCTCGTGGCCCTGGTGCTGCTGGCCGGCAGCGTCGCCCTGCATCCTCTCGAGAGCCGCCTGCGCCAGCCCTGGAGGCGGTTGCTGGCCTGGCCCGGCGCCCTCTGGATGGGCTTCGCCTACCTGCTCGT
>CAZYOL010000369.1:0-2710 GCA_964649065.1 uncultured Spirochaetales bacterium | reverse complement strand
CTGGCTGAGGTCCACTTCGAGGAGGCCTTCGTCCCCGAGGAGGCCCTGCTCGGCGCCGAGGGCCAGGGCTTCCCGGTGCTGGGGAGTGCGTTGGACACGGGTCGCTACTCGGTGGCGGCGCGCTGCGTGGGCCAGGCCCAGCGCTGCATCGACCTGTCGCTCGCCTACGCCGGCGAGCGCGAGGCCTTCGGCCAGCCCATCGGCGAGTTCCAGATGATCCAGCAGAAGCTGGCCGACATGATCGCGCGCACCGAAGGGGCCCGCGGCGTGGTCTATCGCCTGGGTCGCATGAAGGACGCCGGCGTTCCCCGCGCCAGCATGGAGTCCTCGCTGGCCAAGCTGATGGCCAGCGAGGCCGCGACCCAGAACGCCCTCGACGCGATCCAGATCCACGGGGGCTACGGCCTCTCCTCCGAGTACGAGATCGGACGGCTGCTGCTGGAGGCCAAGGCCCTGGAGCTCGGCGAGGGCACCAGCGAGCTGCACCGCAAGCTGGTCGCGGAGTACGCGCTGGGCATCCGCAAGCAGTGATGGGCTCGGACGAGAGCCGGCGCGAGCTGCTCGCGCTGATCCTGGCGGTCTCCTTCCGGCGGGAGGAGGTCGTCCTCTCGAGCGGGCGCCGGAGCGACTTCTACCTGGACCTGCGCCAGACCCTGATGCGCCCCCGCGGAGCCGCCCTGGCCGGCCAGCTCCTGCTGCAGCGCCTGCTGACCGGCCCGCAGGTCGACTCCGTCGGCGGCATGGCGGTGGGCGCGGTTCCGCTGGTCTCGGCGCTGCTGGCGGCCGCCGACCAGCACGATCGCGAGACGCCGCTGCTCGGCTTCTTCGTGCGCAAGGAGGCCAAGCGGCACGGCCTGGGTCGGCGCATCGAGGGTGCCTTCGAGCCCGGCCAGCGCGTGGCCCTGGTCGAGGACACCACCACCACCGGGGGCTCGACCCTGGAGGCGCTCGAGATCGTGGAGGAGGCCGGCGGCAAGGTCGCGCGGGTGCTGTGCCTGGTCGATCGCGGCGAGGGCGCCGCCGAGGCCTTCGCCGCCCGCGGGCAGGCCTTGGAAGCCCTCTACACGCGCTCGGATCTCCCCGTCTGAGCCGCCCGCCGTGACCGCCTCGCTCGCCTTCTGGACCGGCTCGCTGCTCAACCTCGGGGTGATCCTGGCGCTGGCGCTGTGGGCGGTGCAGGCCATTCGACGCGGCCGCTGGCGGCAGCACCGGAGGCTCATGCTGTGGGCGATCGCCCTCGTGGGCGTCTTCCTGGTGGCCTACCTCACCAAGGTGGCCCTGCTCGGTCACGAGGATCGCAGCGCCTGGAGCCCGCTCGACGTGACCGTGCTGCGCGTCCACGAGGCCTGCATCGCGGCCATGCTGGCGGGGGGCGCCTACGCGGGCTTCCGGGCCCTGCGTTTTCGCAGGGGCCTGCCGGATGCGCCCACCCTCCCGCCCGCCGACCCGCGCTCTTCGGAGCGCGGCGGCCATCGCGCCGCGGGACGGATCGCGGTGGCCGGCGCGGCCGGGGCCTGGCTCACGGCGGCCTGGATGCTCGCGGGCATGTACGCGAGGGGTTAGGAGGATCGACTCGTGCGCCTGAACCTGGGCAGCATTCTGCAGGCCAGCGCCTCCGCACACCCGGAGCGCGTCGTGCTGCGTCTGGGCGAGCGCTCGCTCTCCTACGGCGAGCTCGATCGGGCGGCTCGGGGCCTGGCCACGAGCCTGCTCGCCCGCGGCCTCGAGCCCGGCCAGAAGGTCGCGCTGCTGCTTCCGAACGTCCCGGAGTTCAGCATCGCCTACTTCGGGATCCTCTACGCCGGCTGCACCGTCGTGCCGCTGAACGTCCTGCTCTCCGCGCCCGAGGTGAGCTACCACCTCCGCGACAGCGGCGCGCGCCTGCTGCTGGCGCATCCCTTCTTCGGCGAGCCCGCCCGACGGGGCGCCGAGGCGGCCGGGGTTCCCGTGCTCTGGTCCGAGGGCGAGCAGGAGCTGCCCGCCCTGGCCGCCGCCGAGCCGCTGCCGACCCTGCACGACTCCGCGGCCAGCGATACGGCCGTCATCCTCTACACCTCCGGGACCACCGGCAAGCCGAAGGGGGCGGAGCTCAGCCATTCGAACCTGCTGCTCAACTGCGCGGTGGTCGTGCCGCGGCTGGTCCCGGTGGGAGAGGCGGACGTGGCCCTCGCCACGCTGCCGCTCTTCCACTCCTTCGGTCAGACCTGCATCCAGAACGCCAGCATCACGGTGGGCGGCTGCTACAGCCTGGTGCCGCGCTTCACGCCGGCGGAGGCGCTGGAGCGGATCGAGAGGGATCGCGTGACCCTCTTCGCGGGGGTTCCCACCATGTACCACGCGCTGCTCCACCACGAGCCGGAGCGCCGCTACGACCTCTCCTCGCTGCGCTGGTGCCTCTCCGGCGGCTCGGCGATGCCCGTCGAGGTGATGAAGGCCTTCGAGGCCAGGTTCGGCGTGCAGATCCTGGAGGGCTACGGCCTCTCCGAGACCTCGCCGGTGGCGAGCTTCAACGTGCTGGATCGGCCGCGCAAGCCCGGCGGGATCGGCTACCCGGTCTGGGGCGTCGAGATGGCGGTGCTCGACGACCAGGACCGGCCGCTGCCCGACGGCGAGCCCGGGGAGATCTGCATCCGCGGTCACAACGTGATGAAGGGCTATCTGGACCGTCCGGAGGCGAGCGCCGAGGCCCTGCGCGGCGGCTGGTTCCACT
>CAZYOL010000368.1:0-2758 GCA_964649065.1 uncultured Spirochaetales bacterium | reverse complement strand
CGGCCTGCGCGGCTCGGCCCGGGCCCTGGCCGTGGCCGAGCTGGCCCGCGCGCACGGCGAGCGGCCGCTGCTGGTGCTCGTGCCGAGCGCGCGCGCGGGAGACGTCTTCATCGACGATCTGCGCGGCATGCTCGGCGAGCGGGGCGAGAGCGGCCGCGTGCGCCTCTTCCCGAGACACGACATCCAGCCCTACGAGCGCTTCTCGCCCCAGCCCTTCGTGCTGGCCCAGCGCATGGACCTGCTCTACCGCTGGCTGGCCAGCGCGAGGCCCGACGCCGGCTCGCGCGAGCCCGCACCCATCGCGGTGGCTCCCTGGACCGCGCTGGCCCTGCGCGTCCCGGCGCGTGGCTCGGTTCGCTCGCGCAGCGTGCACCTCGAAGTCGGGCAGACCCTGGATCGCGACGCCCTGGTCGCAACCCTGGTGGCGGCGGGCTACACGCGCATGCCACTGGTCGAGGAGCGCGGCGAGATCGCCGTGCGCGGCGGCATCCTCGACGTCTTCCCGCCGAATCGCAGCCATCCGGTTCGCGTCGAGTTGCTGGGCGACGAGGTCGAGTCGATCCGCGAGTTCGACGCGGCGACGCAGCGCTCGCAGGACAAGCTGGTCTACGTGGTGGCGCCCCCGCCGCGCGAGCTGCTGATCGACCGCTCGCAGGTGATCCGCCGCTCAGACGCGCTGCGAGAGCTGGCCGACGAGCAGGGCGTGGCCCCGGCCGCCGTCGACGAGCTGGTGGACGCGCTGCTGCGCGGCCACCAGCCGCCGGGGGTCGAGGCGCTGGCGCCGGCCCTGCAGCCCGACCTGGAGACCGTATTCGACTTCCTGCCGGAAGACACGCTCGTCGCCGTGGACGACCGCGAGGCGGGGCTGGCACGCCTCGCGAGCCGCGCCCAGGAGATGCAGGAGAACTTCCGGATGGCGGTGGAGGGCGGCCGCGTGGTCTCTCCGCCCGCCGCGCTGACGCTCTCGCCCGACGAGATCCTGGCGGCCGTCGAGGCGCGCGGGCCGATCTGGCTGGAGCGCCTCGAGGTCGACTCGGACCTGGGAGCGCCCGGAGGCGCCGAGCTGCCGCAGGTCTCGCTTCGCGCGCGCCCCAACGACGAGCTGCGCCAGGCCCTGGCCGCGGCGCGCACCGGGGAGCGCGCGCTGCTGCCCCTGGTCGAGCGGCTGGAGCAGTGGCAGCAGGAGCGCTGGCGGGTGGTGCTGGCGGTCTCCTCGCTCTCCCACGCCGAGCGGCTGCGCGCGCTGCTGCAGGACTACGGCATCCGGGCCCGCTGCGTCACCGACGCGCGCCCCGCCTGGCGCTGGGCGACGCCGGGCCGCCCGGAGGTGCGCACGACGCCGCTCTCCGAGGGCTTCGTGCTGGAGGCCGAGCGGCTCGCGGTGGTGACCGAGGAGGAGATCTTCGGCCCGCGCGAGCGGCGCCGGCACCGGGGCCGCTGGCCGGAGGGGGCGGCCGTCGAGGGCATCGAGAAGCTCAGCGCCGGCGACGCGCTGGTGCACCGCGAGCACGGCATCGGCACCTACCGCGGCCTGGTCGAGCTCGACGTCGGCGGGGGCCGCGGCGAGTTCCTGCGCCTCGAGTACGAGGGCGGGGACCGGCTCTTCGTTCCGGTGCACCGGCTCAATCTGGTGCAGCGCTACGCGGGCTCCGACGGCCACACGCCGCGCCTCGACCGGCTGGGCGGGCAGAGCTGGGAGCGCGCCAAGAAGAGCGTGCGCAAGGCCCTGCGCAGCATGGCCCACGAGCTGCTGGCGGTGCACGCCGCCCGGGAGCTGGCGCCGGGCCACGCCTTCTCCCCGCGCGATCACCTGCTCGAGGAGTTCGAGGCGGCTTTCCCCTTCGAGGAGACCCCGGATCAGCTCGCCGCCATCGAGGACGTGCTGGCGGGCCTCCAGCTCCCCAAGCCGATGGACCGCCTGGTCTGCGGCGACGTGGGCTACGGCAAGACGGAGGTGGCGATCCGCGGGGCCTTCCGCGTGGTGATGGACGGCCACCAGGTCGCCTTCCTGGTACCCACCACGATTCTGTGTCAGCAGCACGAGGAGACCCTGCGCAAGCGCTTCGAGGGCTACCCGGTGCGCATCGAGTCGCTGTCGCGCTTCAGCCGTCCGGCCCATGCGAGGGCCGTGCTCGAGGGCCTGGCCGACGGCAAGGTCGACATCGTGGTCGGCACCCATCGGCTGCTGCAGAAGAGCGTGCGCTTCCGCAGCCTCGGCCTGCTGGTGATCGACGAGGAGCAGCGCTTCGGCGTCACCCACAAGGAGAAGATCAAGCAGCTGCGCAAGACCGTGGACGTGGTGACGCTGACGGCCACCCCCATCCCGCGCACCCTGCAGCAGGCCTTCACCGGGCTGCGCGAGCTCTCGGTCATCGATACCCCGCCCGCCGATCGCATGGCGATCCGCACCCACGTCTGCCGCTTCTCCGAGTCGCTGGTGCGCGAGGCCATCCTGCGCGAGGTGCGGCGCGGGGGCCAGGTCTTCTTCGTCCACAACCGGGTTCAGACGATCGGATCGATGGCGGAGCTCCTGGAACGCGTCGTGCCGGAGGTGAAGGTCTTGGTCGCCCATGGGCAGATGCGCGAGCGCGACCTGGAGGAGCGCATGCTGGCCTTCCTGCACGGAGAGGCCGAGGTCCTGCTCTGCACCACCATCATCGAGAGCGGCCTCGACATCCCGCGCGCCAACACCATCATCATCGACCGCGCCGACCACCTGGGTCTGGCCCAGCTCTACCAGCTGCGCGGCCGCGTCGGC
>CAZYOL010000367.1:0-2768 GCA_964649065.1 uncultured Spirochaetales bacterium | reverse complement strand
AGGCGACGAACAGGCCGCTGATGGCCGCGGCGAGGCCCCGGCGGCGGTCGAACCAGCGCGCCAGCATGGTATTGCTCACGAGCGTGAGGACTCCCTGTCCGAGGAAGCGCAGGCTGACAAAGAGGAGCGTCAGCACGGCGAAGGCCGCTGCGCCCGAGCCCAGCGCGCCGAGCGAGGCGGCTGCTCGAGCCAGATGGTCGACCTGCGAGAGCGCGGCAACGACCGTCCCGAGGGCGAGCGCCGCGCACAGGGCGGCCGCCCGGACACCCAGGCGGTCGATCCAGAGGCCCGCTCGCGGTAGCAGAGTGGCGGCGCCGAGCGTCCCGAGGAGGTAGGCGTTCGAGAACGCGAGCCGGCCGAGGCCCGTGGCCTCGAGCAGGGCATCGGTGAAGACGCTCACTCCCATCGTCTGGCCGGGGATGCTGAAGAGCACCCCGGAGGTGGCCGCGGCGACCACGACCCAGCCGTAGAAGAAGGGCAGCCGGCGTGGGGCGAAGGGGACGTCGGCGGGGAGCAGCGCGCGCACGTCCGCCGAGTCTGGTGCGGGGCGCGGCTCGGGGCAACGCGCCTCGCAGGGGAGGCGGCCACGGAGCCCTCCGAAACCCGCGGCTGGCGGAGCGCGGCCCCCTCCGGCACTATCGGCTCGCAACTCCTCCACCTACCGGCTCTCACGGAGCCGGTGCAAGCTCCCTTCGCCCGGCAGGCGCACCGGAGCCAGGGAGCCCTCGTGACCTCGTCTCATCCGACCGCCGCCGAGCTCGAAGAGCGGGAACGTCTTCTCGCTCGACTCGACGAAGCCCTCAGCCGGGTCGACGATC
Source organism: uncultured Spirochaetales bacterium (assembly GCA_964649065.1). Taxonomy (GTDB): domain Bacteria; phylum Myxococcota_A; class UBA9160; order UBA9160; family SMWR01; genus CAZYOL01. The sequence goes on along the minus strand of CAZYOL010000367.1, from coordinate 1,950 downwards.
TCGTCGCTCTGGACGAGGCTCGCTTCCTCGAGACGCACGGCATCTACGAGGGCCGCTCGGACCAGCGGCAGCGCATCATCGAGTGGTTCGGCGAGGCGATTGCCCCCATGCTGCGGCGCGACCGTCCCTTCCGGGTTCTCAGCGTCGGCTGCGGCAGCGGAGTGCTCGATGTCCCGGTGGCGACGCAGCTCGCGTCCAGGACGGACGGCCTCGACTACGTCGGCGTCAACCCGAATCGGGTGGAATGCGAGCTCTTCGGGCGTCTGTTCCGAGGAGCCTCGCTGCCCAGGGCGCGCGTCGAGGTCGTGCCTGCCCCCTTCGAGGCCTTCGAGACCGACCGCGCTTTCGATCTGATCCACTTCGTTCACAGCCTCTACTACCTGCCCGATCCCGCCGCGGCCCTCGAAAAGGCTCGAAAGCTGCTCGCACCGGGGGGACGCCTGGTCGTGTTCCACGCGCCCTGCGAGGCGCTGAACGACCTCGCCGTGCGCTTCTGGGACAAGACGTACGCCCGGCCGACCCTCTTCGCGGAGGATTTCGCGCAGCTCCTCGATCGTTGGGGGTGGGCCTACGAGCGCAGGCGGGTCGAGGCAACGGTCGACGTGACCCCCTTCGTGAAGCGGGATGCGGAGATCGGCCTCGCCTTGCGCGACTTCATCGTGCAGGTCGACAGCCAGTGCCTGCCCCCGCCGGTGCAGGAGATCGTGGAGCGCTACCTCCGCCTCATCGCAGTGGAGGACCGGGGCCGGGACCAGATCGCCCACCCGGTCGACGTCTTCTTCATCGACGGATGAAGATCATGGACACGTCCTGCCGGAAGCGGGAGCGGCCGAATCCGTCCCGGCGCTGCTCGAGATAGGTGCCGAGCACCGGGTCGCGGCGCATGTCGGCAAGGCTGAGCCCGGAGTCGAAGAGACAGCGCTGGAGGAAGCCCTCCAGCACCGCGTCGTCGTCGATGATCTGCTCGTAGGCCAGCGGACGCACGTCGACCTCGGCGCCCGCGTCGCGGAAGGCCCCGGCCACGGCCTCCGCACTGGTGTAGGGCGTGCCGTCGGGCCGGAAGTGCGAGAGGTAGGCCTCGTAGAAGGCCAGGTAGTGCGCGGAGCGCGTGGCGTGGGCGACGAAGCCGAGGCCGTCGGGCGCGAGTGCGCGCAGGAAGGCCTCGACGCCCGCGGGCAGCTCGGCCGCGGGGAGTGCGTAGAGGGCGTGGACGGCCCACACCACGTCGTAGCCCGTGGCCTCGGCGGGGAGCTCCTGCAGGGTGCACTCGAAGTCGCGGCCTCCGACCATCGGAGCTGCGAGTGAGGCCCGTGCCTCGGCGAGGGAGAAGGCGCTGGGATCGAGCAGGTCGAGGACGAGGCGAGCTCCCTCGAGCCTGCCGAGCCGGGTGTGGGCGCGCAGTGCACTGGGAAACTTGCCGCTGCCGCAGGCCACGTCCAGGATGCGGACCGGGTCGCGCGTCGTCGCGCGCTCGCGCAGGTGCGCATCCCAGTCCCAGGCCCGGGCCAGCTCGCGGTAGTCGAGGGTCGCCACCCGGTAGAAGGCGTCCATCTCGGCGCGACTGGCCTCGCTCCAGTGGGCGAGGCTCCGCTCGCGCGTGTCTCCGGCTTCGCGATCCATCTCAGGGCGCCGCCTCCGCGTCGTACACGATCGGGTTCAGGCGGCTCGCGATGCGATCGCCGGGCTTCACTCCGGGCATGAACTTCTCGAAGTCGCCGCTGATCAGGGTGGGTGAGTCGACGAGGCGTGCTCCGTCCTCGAGGTAGGTGGTCGCGAGCGCCATTCGCGCCAGCGAGGTCCGGTTCGGCCCCGCGGTGTGGAGGCTTCGGGTGTGGTGGAAGCTCAGCTCGCCGAGCTCGAAGGGGCCGTCTTCGATCGCCACGCCTCCCTCCCGAAGCGCCTCCGCGATCCCGCGATCGTAGGAGTCGTCGAACTTGCTGAAGGGGAGGT
>CAZYOL010000366.1:0-2790 GCA_964649065.1 uncultured Spirochaetales bacterium | reverse complement strand
CAGGTGGCCGGCGGCGGCAAGAGCTGCTTCTGGGGCTGCCTGGGCCTCGGCGATTGCGCGCGCGCCTGCGACTTCGACGCCATCCACATGAACGAACACGATCTGCCGGTGGTGGACGAGGAGCGCTGTACCGCCTGCGGCGACTGCGTGGAGGTCTGCCCCAAGGATCTCTTCTCCCTGCATCCCGTGAGCCACCGCCTGTGGGTGGCCTGCCGCTCCCTGGAGGCCGGGGACGAGCTGCTCGAGGATTGCGAGGTCGCCTGCACGGCCTGTGGCCGCTGTGCCATGGACGCCCCCGCACTGATCTCGATGCAGGACCAGCTCCCGGTCGTCGATTACGGCCGGGGGGCGCAGACGCGCGCCGCCATCGAGCGCTGCCCCACCGGGGCGATCGTCTGGCTGGATCCCGTCGAGGGCGCCCAGAAGGGCGCCGCCGCCCGCAAGATCATCCGAAAGGGGGCGCTCGGCGCAGCGCCCACCTGATGTAGAGCACAGGAGCTCCGATGTTCGGTCGCAAGAGAGACGAGAAGCCCGCCCCCCGCTTTCCCGGCCAGCGTGCCGCGCTGGACGGAAACACCGCAGTCATCCTGTGCGAGCGCGAGTCCACCGACGCCGCGGGCGCCTATCCCATCACGCCCTCGACCCAGATGGGGGAGTACTGGGCCGAGGCGGCCGCCGCGGGGCACCTCAACATCTCCGGGCGTCCCCTGATCTTCGTGGAGCCCGAGGGCGAGCACGCCGCGGCGGCGGTGACCGCCGGCATGGCCATGACGGGCCTGCGCGCCGCCAACTTCTCCTCGGGGCAGGGCATCGCCTACATGCACGAGTCGCTCTACGCGGCGGTCGGCAAGCGCCTGACCTACGTGCTGAACATCGGCGCGCGAGCCATGACCAAGGCTACGCTGAACGTGCACGCCGGCCACGACGACTACCACTGCATCGACGACACCGGCTTCTTCCAGGTCTTCGCCAAGAACGCCCAGGCGGTGGCCGATCTCAACCTGATCGCCCATCGGCTGGCGGAGCTCTCCCTCAACCCGGGCGTCGTCGCCCAGGACGGCTTCCTCACCACCCACCTGATCGAGTCGATGCTCGTCCCGGAGCGCGAGCTGATCGAGGAGTACCTGGGGCGCCCGGAGGACACGATCGAGACGCCGACCCCGGCCCAGCGCATCCTCTACGGAGACACACGGCGACGCATTCCCATCCTGTGGGATGTGGACAACCCGGTGATGGCCGGAATCGTGCAGAACCAGGACGCCTACATGCAGAGCGTCGCCGCGCAGCGCCCCTTCTTCTTCGACCACATCCACGAGCTCTCCGAGCGGGCCTTCGAGGAGTTCGAGGCCCTGACCGGCCGGCGCTACGAGCGCGTGATGGGCTACCGGCTCGAAGATGCGGAGTACCTGATCCTCGGCCAGGGCAGCCTGATTCCCAGCGCGGAGGTGGTGGCCGACTACCTGCGCGAGAGCCGCGGCCTGCGGGTCGGAGTGGTCGATCTGCTGATGTTCCGCCCCTTCCCGGCCGATCGGATCGGCGAGCTGCTCCGGGGCCGCAAGGGCGTCGCGGTGCTCGAGCGCCTCGACCAGCCCCTGGCCTGCGACCTGCCCATCATGCGCGAGGTCCGGGCGACGCTCAGCAAGTGCCTGGAGAACGGCCGCGATCCGGAGCATCCCCCGCATCCGGAGCTTCCCACCTACCGGGAGCTGCGCGACGCGCCCCCCCTCTACTCGGGCTCCTTCGGGATGGGGAGCCGCGATCTGCAGCCCGAGGGCCTGGTGGCGGCCGTCGAGAACATGCTGCCCGAGGGGCCGCGCAAGCGGCTCTTCTACCTCTCCATCGACTTCCTGCGCGGCGAGGCCCTGACGCCCGTGCAGGAGATCCACCAGCAGAGCATCGAAGAGGCCTATCCGGAGGTCCGCGGCCTGGCGATCCGGGGCTCCGAGAATCCCAACCTGATGCCCGAGAAGAGCATCACCGTCCGCTTCCACTCGGTGGGTGGCTGGGGAGCGATCACCACGGGCAAGAACCTGGCGATGACGCTCTTCGATCTGCTCGGATACCACATCAAGGCCAACCCCAAGTACGGATCGGAGAAGAAGGGCCAGCCCACCACCTACTACCTCTCGGCGGCGCCGGAGCCGATCCGCATCAACTGCGAGTACTTCTACGTCGACGTGGTGCTCTCGCCGGACCCGAACGTCTTCCACCACACGAATGCGCTGGCCGGCCTCAAGGAGGGCGGGGTCTTCATCATCCAGAGCGACCAGTCCTCCCCCGAGAAGGTCTGGGAGGACGTGCCGCCGCCCTTCCAGAAGATCATCCTCGACAAGAAGATCCGGCTCTTCTACCTCGACGCCTTCCAGATCGCGCGCGACGAGGCCACCGACCCGGACCTGCAGCTGCGCATGCAGGGCATCGCCTTCCAGGGGGCCTTCTTCGCCGCCTCGCCGGTGATGCAGCAGGCCGGCCTCGACGAGGCGCGCCTGCTCCAGGCCATCCGCGACCAGCTCGAGCACAAGTTCGGGACCAAGGGCGCCCGCGTCGTGGCCGACAACATGCGCGTGGTGAAGCGCGGCTTCGACGAGATCCGCGAGGTCGTGCCCGGTGCGGTGAGCGAGGCCCGGAGCCGCCACAAGGAGCATCCGGCCGGCATCCCGCCGCCCGTCATGGTCGAGCCGCTGCCGCGCAGCCAGGCGCCGGTGACCGATCTGCACCGCTTCTGGGAGCAGACCGGCAGCTTCTACGCCCGCGGCATGGGCAACGACAACCTCACCGATCCCTTCATCG
>CAZYOL010000365.1:0-2791 GCA_964649065.1 uncultured Spirochaetales bacterium | reverse complement strand
CGGGCTATTGGGGTGGCTCACCATCCCGGCTGCTCGCGCGCACGAGGCTCATCCCGTCTTCGTCGAGCTGATCGAGGTGCTCCCTGGCGAATTCGAAGTCACCTGGAAAGAGCCGATTCTGGGAGTTCCCAGCCCGCCGCAGTCGACCCGCAGCCGGACGGCAGCGGGGCCGCAGCGCCCTCCACGGGACCGCCCGAGCCCTAGCCCACGCCACCTTCCCGCCTCTCGCCTTCACTATCCTCGGGAGGCCGAGATCTGGGGGAACCGTGCTTCGAGGTGTCACGCCGCTACTCGTGGGACTGCTGGCCTGGGCGACGCTGCCGGCGCCGGCCGCCGCCGCGCCCGCCAGCGCGGCGACCAGCGAGCCCGTGCGGGTCATGATCGACTCCCCGACGCCGGGCGAGCCGGTGCGCAACAAGGTCGACCAGGCGCCCATTCGCGGCTCCGCCTCCACCGACCTGGCGGGGCCCGTCGCCTTCGACGTGATGCTGGTGCTCGACGTCTCGGGCTCGACCAAGGCCGCATCCGGGGTGGACGTCGACGGCGACGGCCAGGTCGGCATCGACCCCCACCTCGAGCTGATTCCGCCCGGGACCTACCCGGACGACGTCCGCTCCACCGACCCCGGCGACACGATCCTGGCCGCCGAGGTGCGCGCGGCGCAGGTGCTGGTCGACACGCTGGACCCCCAGCGGATCCGCGTCGGGATCATCAGCTTCTCCGGCGAGATGGATCCCGTGACCGGCCTGCGCGCGCGCTTCGACCAGCAGGACGCCTGGGTCGAGGTGCCGCTCACCCACGATTACGAGCAGGTGCGGGGGGCCCTTCAGGCCATCCTGGCCCGGGGCCCCCACGGCGGTACCAACTTCGCTGCCGGCGTGCGCGCGGCGATCGCGGAGCTGGCGGCTCTCTCCGGCGCCCGCAGCCGCCCCCGGCCGGAGGCCAAGAAGGTGGTGCTCTTCCTCACCGACGGGCTTCCGACCTTCCCCTTCGGAACCGGCTCCGCCGCCGACGACGGCGATACCGAGGCCGCGCTCACGGCGGCGCGGCTCGCCCACAAGGCCGGCATCACCGTCAACACCTACGCCCTCGGCCCGAATGCGCTCACCGATCCGATCGCGGTGACCGAGGTCGCGCGGATCACCCTCGGCACCTACATGCCGGTGCAGAACCCGGGCGACATCATCTCCTTCCTGCAGGGCGTGTCCTTCGCGAACATCGACGACGTGGTCTTCACCAATCTGACCACCCGCGAGGTCTCCTACGACGTGGAGCTCTCGCCGGACGGCAGCTTCCAGGGCTTCGTTCCGGTGGTCGAGGGACGCAACCGGGTCCGCGTGACGGCCCTGGCCTCCGACGGCAGCTCGGGCAGCGTCGAGCTCGACCTCGACTTCGAGAAGAGCGGCCTGAGCGATCGCGAGCTGGCCCTGGAGCTGGAGCGGATCCGGCGCCGGAACCGGGAGCTGCAGCTCCTGATCGAACGCGAGCGCATCAAGCGCTTCCGCGACCAGCAGCGCAAGGTGCTCGAGCTGGAGGCTGCGGAGGAGGAGCCCTAGCCGGAGGCTAGAGGGCGCTCAGGCTCGGATCGGAGATCTCGCGGCTGACGAGCTTGCCCTTCTCGTAGATCGACGTGATGTCGATCTCGCCGTCTCCGTTCACGTCCTCTTCCCTGCGGCTCAGTACGGCCTCGCCGTTCACGGCCTCGTAGCTCTCGAAGACGTCCGGCCTGCCATCGCCCCGGGTGTCTCGCTCGACGCGCAGCGGAAGCTCGACGCCCTCGACGACCTGGTAGCTCGTCCAGGCGTCCATTCTGCCGTTCCGGTCGCGATCCTCCTGGCGGCTCTGCTGCTGACGGTCGGCGTAGGTGACGACGCTGTCCTCCGAGCCGTCGTTGTTCGCATCCAGGCGCTCTTCCACCAGTGAGCCGTTCTCGTAGCGGTAGAAGGCGTCGCGCACTCCGTCGGAGTCCCGGTCGATGGAGCGCTGCACCATGCGACCCGCGCTGAAGCGCTCCCAGGCGTCGACCTCGCCGTCGGCATCGACGTCCAGCTCGCGCTCGATCAGCTGACCTCCCGCGTAGCGGCTCCAGCTGTCGATGGCGCCGTCGTAGTCGCGGTCGTGCTCCATACGAATCAGCTCGCGGCTCTCGGCGTCGTGGTAGCGAACCTCCTCCGGCATGCCGTCGCGGTCGGCGTCGAGCCGATACTCGACCACCTCGAGCTTCTTGCGGTTGTAGCCCCAGTCGCGCTTGCCGATGGTCTTGCGCTGCTTCTCGAAGATGGCCAGCGGAAGTTCGCGCTCCTCCGGCACGAAGGGGGCCGCGCGCGGATCGGTGCGCTCGGCCAGCTCCTCCGGGCTGAGCGTCGGGGCCGGCGGCTCGGGAGCCGCCGCGGCCCCGGCCTGCACGTTCTTCTCGGCCTCCTCGATGGCCCTGAGCAGCTCCTCCTGGCGCCGCAGCTCCTCCTCGATCTCGAGCTCCAGGGCCTCACCCCGACCGACCTCGCGCTCGAGCTGCGCTTCCAGCTGCCGCTCGCGCTCCGCCTCGGTCCGGGCGACGCCGCCATCGCTCGGGCTCTGGTTGGCGCCTCCCATGGAGCCGAAGCCTCCCGAGAAGGGGCTGTTGCCGGTCGCGGCTCCGTAGACGAGCATGGTGCCCGCCCCGATGGCGGCCCCGATCGGGGTGCCCGTGCCCGCGCCGATGACCGCTCCCATGACGAGGCCTTCGAGGGCGGCCTGGGCCCGCTGCCCGAGCGTGATTTTGGGGGGGCCGTTGGCGGCGGCATTGGGGTCG
>CAZYOL010000364.1:0-2794 GCA_964649065.1 uncultured Spirochaetales bacterium | reverse complement strand
GCCGCCCACCAGGATCGCGAAGTGCAGGTGGTCTCCGCCGGCGAGGCCGCTGGCGCCGGAGAGTCCCAGCCCGCCGCCCGCAGGCACGCTTTCGCCCTCGGCCACGTCGATCCGGGAGAGGTGACCGTAGAGCGAGGCCACGCCGAGCCCGTGGTCGAGGATCACGCACTGGCCGTAGATGCCCAGCTCGCCGGCGAAGGCGACGCGGCCTCGGGCCGTGGCGGTGATCTCGGCTGCACGGGTCGAGGCCAGGTCGTAGCCGAAGTGGGTGGCCTGGGAGTTGACGACCCCACCCACCACGTAGTCCCGCCGCTCGGCGAAGCGGCTGGTGACCTGCGAGTTCTCGAGCTGCTCGAAGGCCCCGCTCCAGAGCGGCTCCTCTGCCGTGCGGGAGACGATCTCCCGGATGCGTCGCTCGTTGGCGGCCCGCAGCTCGGTGTTGATGCGGCGGAAGGCGGCGGAGAGGTCTTCCTCGGCGATGCCCTGGCTGGCGGCGAGGCCCCGCACCGTCTCCTCCAGGAAGCTCTCGGGCAGCCGCACGGCCGAGCGCAGGAAGCTGCGCTCCTTCACCACGGCTGGCCAGCCCGCGGCCGCCACGTTGCCCGCCGCGTCCTCGGCCACCACCCGCACCCGCGGCTTCTCGGGCGCGTCGGTGGGGACCGCGAAGATGGCGACGTAGTGCCCCCCCAGCGGGAAGCCCGGGAAGAAGCTCTCCCCCACCTCGACGCCGCTGCGCACCGGGGGCTCCGAGACGCGGTAGACGACGCTGCCCGAGCCCCCCCGCTTCACGTAGGTGAGCCCGCTGGAGACCGCGAGGCGCGGCGGCGTCCGATCGATGCGGACCGGGACCTCCAGCGTGGACAGGTTGCTCCGGAGCGACCAGTCCCGGGCCTGGATGCGCAGGAAGGCCTCGCCGTCCGGGACGCCCAGGGCGCTCGCGTCGAGCTGCAGCGTTGCGCGGTGCTCGCCGCGCTGCAGGGCTCCGCTCCACGGGCTGCCCGGGAAGCTCTCGTCGAGCAGCGGCGACTCGCCGCGCGCGTGGACCAGCACCGCCGAGAGCGAGCGCACGCCGCTCCCGGCGTCGCGCACCTCGATCGGCAGCGTCTGGCCACCGGCGCCCAGCACCGTGGGCTCCGGCCCCAGGATCTCGGGCTCCCCGCCCTCGAGGCGCAGCCAGGCGTAGGCAATTGCGCTGCCCGCCAGCACCAGGGCGCCGAGCGCCATCCAGGCTCGACCGCTCACATCCACCCCCTGGCCCGCAGTCTATCAGAGGGTCGCGTTGACGCCGTGCGCCGCGTCACCGATCTTCGGGCGCGTCCGATCTGCGAGGAGACTCCGTGTCCGCACTGCGCCGCATCGTCCTGCTCCGCCACGGCGAGACCGAGGGAAGGAGCAGCAGTCGCTTCCACGGGCGCGGCGACGTTCCGCTCTCCGAAGAGGGCCGGGCCCAGATGCGCGCGGCGCGGGACGCCCTGGCGACCGAGTGGTTCGACTGCGTGGTCGCGAGCCCGCTCTCGCGCTCCTGGGAAGGCGCGCGGCTCGTGGCCGGAAACACCGCCGTGCGCATCGAGCCCGACTTCCGGGAGGTCGACTTCGGTCGCTGGGAGGGGCTGACTGCCCGCGAGATCGAGGATCGGGATCCGATTCTCTACCGCGACTGGCAGGCGCGGGTACCGGGCTTCGAGTTTCCCGACGGCGAGCGGCGCAAGGACTTCCTGGAGCGGGTGTCGCGCGGCCTGCATCGGCTCCAGGGCAGCGGCGCGCGCAGCGCGCTGCTGGTCCTGCACAAGGGACCGATTCGCGCCGTGATCGACGAGCTGGTGGGAGAGGAGCTGCCGCGCGAGCTGCCGGCTCTGGGGCAGAGCCTCTCGGCCTCGCTCACGAGCAGCGGCAGCTGGGTGCTCGGCCGCCGCGGCAGCAACCCCCCCGGCCTGGACGAGGCCTGAGCCCGCGCTAGGCCTCGTCCTCGCGCAGCCGCGCCAGGACCGAGTAGTCCTCCAGGGTCGTGGTGTCGCCCACCGTCTCGGTCCCGGTGGCGATGTCGCGCAGCAGGCGACGCATGATCTTGCCGGAGCGGGTCTTGGGCAAGGCGTCGGTGAAGCGGATCTCGGCGGGCTTGGCGATGGCTCCGATGTGCTTGGAGACGTGGTCGCGCAGGGTCGCCTTGAACTCGCCGTCCGCGTGGCTGCCCGCGCGGGGCGTCACGAAGGCCACGATGGCGGTGCCGGTGAGGTCGTCGGGGCGCCCCACCACGGCCGCCTCGGCGACCCGGTCGTGGGAGACCAGGGCGCTCTCCACCTCCATCGTCCCGATGCGGTGCCCCGAGACGTTCATCACGTCGTCGATGCGCCCCATGATCCAGAAGTAGCCCTTGGCATCCCGGTGGGCGCCGTCGCCGGCGAAGTAGGTGTCGGGGAAGCGGCTCCAGTACTGCTCCTTGAAGCGCTTGGGGTCGCCCCAGATCCCGCGCAGCATGCCCGGCCAGGGCTTCTCGAGCACCAGGAAGCCGCCCTCGTTCGGTCGTGCGGGCGTGCCGTCCGACGCGTAGACGCTGGCGTGGATGCCGGGGAAGGGCAGGGTGGCCGAGCCGGGCTTGGTCTCGACCGCGCCGGGCAGCGAGCTGATGAGGATGCCTCCGGTCTCGGTCTGCCACCAGGTGTCGACGATGGGGCAGCGCCGCCCGCCGATCACCCGGTGGTACCACATCCAGGCCTCGGGATTGATGGGCTCGCCGACCGTTCCGAGCAGGCGCAGCGAGCCGAGATCGTGGCTCTTGGGCAGCTCGTCGCCCAGC
>CAZYOL010000363.1:1067-2810 GCA_964649065.1 uncultured Spirochaetales bacterium | reverse complement strand
CCAGGACCGATGAGGCTCGAAGCGTCAACTTCCCTTCGGGGATGCCCTTAGGCGAAGCGGTCGTGTGGCTCGCGGCGAGCGAGCGGGCGCACGAGTCGAACGGGCTCTTCGACCGCGAGGCGCGGCGCACGCACTGGCTCCCGTTCACGCGCGAGCCGGAGACGGCGCGCCGGAAGCTGTGGGAGCTCTGCCTGCGCGACGGCGGGCTCGCCTAGCGCCCCCGGGCTCGCATGGCGCCCCCGGCCCAGCCGGCGGCGACGAGCAGCCCCAGGCCGAGAAGCGCGATGCCCGCCGGGCCCGCCGCGGGCACGGGCGGCGCCAGGGTCGCGACGACGATCGCCCGGGTGAAGTCGGTGAATCCCACCAGCATCGCGGCCTGACCGGCGTCGTTCCAGCCCAGCTGGCCGTAGCGCTTCCAGAACGCGCCGACGATGACCGCGGTGCTCACGGTGCGGAGGTCTCCGGGGGCCACCTCGAGGAGGTCCCCGTCGAAGATCAGCGGCACGACGTCGCCGTCGCGGACCGCGAAGACCCCCTCGTCGTTCGGGAAGTCGTCGATGCCCGGGCCGGAGAGGCGGCCCATGAAGACGACCTCGCCCCGCTCGTTCACGGACCACGCGGTGCCGATGTCTTCGACTACCGAGCCCGGCGGCATCTCCTCGACCGGGTCTCCCTGGAGCACGAGCGGAGTCAGCGCTCCATCGCGGCCCGCGCGCCAGATGCCGCCGAAGGGCTCGCCGTCGAGGTTGGCGAAGAACACCACCGAGCCGGAGTCCAGGAGCTGGGGACCGCTGAAGCCGATGAAAGTGCTCCCGACGGCGGCGCCCGGTGCGGCGTCGCCCTCGCGCGCCTTCAGGGCGATGCCCCCGCTCGTGCCCGGCCCCCACAGGCCGGCGCGGTTGGTGCCGTCGACACCGGGGCCCTGCAGCGAGCCCCCGAAGGCGATCTCGTCGGAGGCGTTGATGAGCGGCTGCTGGAAGACCGAGAAGGTCTGGCCGGGAGCGGCCCCCGGGGCCGCGTCGCCCTGGCGCCAGTGCAGGGTCTGCGTCCCCGCCGACTCGGTCCACAGGCCGTTGCCGCCCGCCAACGCGATGAAGGCGATCGTCCCCGCACGGCTGATCGTGACGGCGGGATTCGTCAGGGAGAAGAAGCTCGTCCCGGTTCCGGGCGCGGCCGTGCCGGTGACCATCGCGGGCAGCAGCGAGCCGTCCGCGGCGATTCTCCAGAGGCCCTCCCGGAAGAGGTGAGCTCCGGCGCCGCCCTCGTACGTTCCGAAGAAGACGGCCTCGCCCGAGAGGGTCACGGCGGGGAGCTCGAGCGACGCGAAGGTCCCCCCTCCCGTGCCCGGCGCCTCGTCGCCGATCACGGCGATGTCTGCGGGCGCGGCCGGCGGCGCGGCACGCAGGATCCGCTCGTTGAACGTGCCCAACGCGTCGAGCAGGTAGGTGCCGTCGATCGACGCCGCCACCCGGACCGAGTCCAGGAGCTCCGGGCCTCCGCCGACCGGCTCCTCCACCCTCAGGACCAACGTCTGCGTCCCGGCGGCGTCGGGCCCGAAGAGCGCGGGCGGCTGAAAGGTGGGCGGGGCCGTACCTTCCAGCTCGGCGGTGAAGATGACCGCGCCGTCGGCGTCCAGGATCGGAAGGTCCGCGAAGTTCTTGGAGACGCCACCGGGCGCCAGCCCGGGCGCCGGCTCCCCCTCGAGGGCGACGACCTCGAGCGAGACGAGGTCCCGCGCGCCCG
>CAZYOL010000363.1:0-1057 GCA_964649065.1 uncultured Spirochaetales bacterium | reverse complement strand
TTTTCGTTCTTTTCTCTCCTTTATCTTTAATATCTCCATTTCGATAGATTATTTGTTTCTTGTTGTCGTTTTTTTTTTTTTATTCGAGCCCGGCTCCCTGCGTGCGCTCCGGCTCCCCCTCGAGGGCGACGACCTCGAGCGAGACGAGGTCCCGCGCGCCCGCCTACGGGGGGAGGAGGCAGACCGGGGCGAAGCTCGCCAGGACGACGAAGAGGGTCGGGCCGCGACCCGTTCTGTGACGGTCGGGGCGAGCCATGACGGCCTAACGATACCAAGGCGCCGCCCGAATCCGTCGGCCGCCGCGCGCCGGAAGCCCGTCGAAAGCCCGAAACGCGCGGAGAGGCCGCTAGGCGACGGCCCCGGTCGACGGGGCCCACACCCGTCGCCCGCTCTTCATCATACGTCCCAGTAGGGGCGGGGGGCTACGCTAAGGCGCCGACGGATTCGCCGAGGCGATCGGCGTGCTCGTCCACCGTGCCGAAGGCGTTCTCGAGTACCCAGGTGCGCTTCAGGTAGTAGTGGCAGGGCATCTCCCACGTGTAGCCCATGCCGCCGTAGACCTGGATGCACGCGCGCGCGTTCTCGAGGGCCGCCTCGCCGGCCGTGATCTTGGCGGCTGCCGCGGCGCGCGCGACGTCGCCGACGTGCGGGTCGTCGAGCGTCGCTCCGGCGGCGTACGCCGCCGCGCGCGCGACCTCCTGGCGCACGAACATGTCGGCGCAGAGGTGCTTCAGCGCCTGGAAGGCACCGATCGGCCTCCCGAACTGCTCGCGCTTCTTCGCGTAGTCGACCGCGAGCTCCTGGGTCCGCTCGGCGATTCCGAGCAGCCCGGCGGCCGCGAGCGCAGCGCCCACCAGGCGCAGGCGCGCGGCGTCGTCCGGCCCCCCGATGCGCTCGCCGTCGGGCAGCGCGGCCACGTGGTGGATCGGGGTCAGCGGATCGAGCGGCGTCTCGACCCGCGGCGGATAGCCCGAACGAGCGGTCATTCCAGGACCGATAAGACTCGAAGCGTCAACTTCCCTTCGGGGATGCCCTTGGGCGGGGGATTCAAGCGGGC
>CAZYOL010000362.1:0-2861 GCA_964649065.1 uncultured Spirochaetales bacterium | reverse complement strand
TCGAGCGGTGCATACAGTAGTGCCTCGCCCCCCTACGCTGGGTGGGGGTGCGAGGACCGCCGCAGAGTAGCAACGCGGCCGGCGCGACCTCCGGCACGGGTCCTGGACGGCGCCGCCCGGGCGGTCGCTCAGCGCGCTCCGCCGAGCCCTGGCACGACCCGCTCGCGCAGCCAGGCGCGCATCGCCTCGCCCCCCTCGAGGTCGGGCCGGGCGCGCAGTGCCTCCTCCCACACGTCGAGGGCGCGCTCGAAGAGGCCCGCCGCCGCCAGCAGCCGCGCGCGGTTCGCCGCCACCAGCGGAAGCTCCGGGCTGTGCGCCTCCGGCAACGCTGGAAACAGCCCGGGCGCCGTCAGCTCCACCGGGCTAAAGGAGCCCGCGTCGGCGCGGACGAAGAGCGCCGCCGAGTCGTCCACCTGCACCAGCTTCCAGCGCGCGCTGCGAAGCAGCCACTCGAGCAGGTCCCCGTAGTCGAAGCCCAGGTTCAGCAGCACGGCGCCGAAGCGGTAGCGCTCGTCGAGGTCGAGCAGGCGATCTGCGGAGACGAGGTTGAGTTCGGTCAGTCGCCGGGCGCCGTAGACCTCGAGCCGCCCGTCGAGCATCACCCGGTAGGCGGGGAAGAGCCGCCAGATCAGGTAGCCGCCGTCCGCCATGTGGTGAGCGACGGGCCCCGGCGGCCGCTCGCGAAGGATCCAGTCGGCGGCGGCCCGCGGGTGCAGTGACTCGATCGTGCCGAAGCCCGGCGCCCGCAGCTCGCCCTGGCGGCCGAAGTAGCGCCCGCTGGCGACGTCCAGCGTCGAGAGCACGAGCAGTCCGGCGAGCACGGCGTTGGCGGTGCCCGGCAGCTTCAGGGGCGCGGGCCGCGCATCGAGCACCCGGTTCCAGATCCGCACGCCCAGGGGAACCGCCGCGATCGCGAACAGCGGCAGATTGCGATTGGCGGCCAGGCCCAGGTAGAGAAAGGCGAGCAGCACCAGCGGGTCGCTGAGTGCGACGCGCCGCCAGCCGATCAGCATTCCGGACAGCGCGAAGGCGGCGATCGCCAGGAAGAGGAGCTGCAGGTGGGGCGTGGCGCCCTGGGGCGACAGGGTGGGCGCCAGCTCCGTGACCAGGGTGCCGAGCGGGGAGCGGGCGCCCGGCGGCCCGATCATGCCCAGCTGCTCGAGGGGATAGAGGGCCCCGGCGAGCCCGTTCGGGTTGAGCAGCGAGACCGCCAGCGCCAGCGCCGCCGCCACCCCGATCCGACGCAGGCGCAGGCCGGCCCGCGGGTCGGGTCGCGCGCGCCACCACTCGCCCAGCTCGGCGAGGACATACAGCCCGATCAGCGCCAGGCCGACCGCGAAGAGGCCGTGCACGTTGACCCAGACGAGCTGGACCAGCACCAGGCCGTAGACGCTGCGATCGCCCCGCTCCCGGAAGCGCTCGAGCAGGGCCACCGCCGCGGCGAGCAGCACGAAGGTGGGCAGCTCCGGTCGCGGCATCAGGCGATCGCCGAGCACCAGCGCCAGGGCGGCCAGCGGGACGATCGAGAGCGCGGCCCGCTCGCGTCGGTAGCCGATGGGAGCCAGCAGGCCCAGCACGGCCAGCGCAGCCAGGGCCTTGCCCAGCACGACGGCGCCGTGTCCGCCCAGCGAGTAGAGGCCCGCCAGCCCCAGCTGGAAGAGCCAGTGGACGTCGATCCAGGGCTCTCCCGCCGCCGTGTACGAATAGGGATCGAGCCGGGGGACGGAGCCCGACTCGGCGATCCAGAAGCCGGTCCGCAGGTGCCACCAGTAGTCGAGGCTGCGGATGGACTGGCAGGCCAGCGCCGCGAACAGCGCCAGCAGGGCGAGCCAGGCCAGCCCCTCGAAGCCGCGCTCCCGAGGTGACGGTCCGCGCAAGGGAAGTCGCTAGCCGGCGACCTCGCGCTGCCGTGCGAAGGTCTCGACCGGCGGGAGCCTGCGGCTCAGCAGGGCGTAGAACACCAGAGGAAGCTCGACGAAGACGGTCAGCGAGGTCAGGAACAGGACCCCGCCGCGGGCCACCCGCGTCGCGAGCTGGGCCTCGGGCAGCAGCCCGTAGACCACGCCCAGGGCGGCACCGGTCACGGCGAAGCCCGAGAAGGACATCACCAGGAACTGGCGCTGCGAGTTGTGCCTGGAGTCGAAGCTGAACAGCGAGATCGAGGTCCAGCGCTCCGGCGCCAGCACCCGACTTCCGG
This sequence comes from uncultured Spirochaetales bacterium, assembly GCA_964649065.1. Lineage (GTDB taxonomy): Bacteria > Myxococcota_A > UBA9160 > UBA9160 > SMWR01 > CAZYOL01. The sequence continues at coordinate 664 of CAZYOL010000362.1, read as the reverse complement.
TGGCGAGGGCGCCGAGCAGGTGACCCCACTCGTGGCAGACATAGGCGGCGGCCGCGACGCCCAGGCCGCTCAGGACCCCCGCGAAGTCGGCGGCCGGCCCCCGGCCCGCGGAGATCGGCCCCGCCAGCCACCAGAGGCCGGCCACGGCGGCCGCGAACAGGAGATCCCGGGCGGCGAGCTTGTAGAACACGCGCGGGAGCCTACCAGACCGCCGGTGACGGCTCCGGGGCCACGGCATCGAAGCCCTCGAAATCAAAAGGAGAAAGTCATGAGCAAGCCGGTACGAATCGGAGCCCTGGCAAGCCTCGCCCTGCTCCTCGGCGCGGGGCCCGCGCTCGCCCACGAGGGCTTCCGAAGGGGGCACCCCGGCCGCGTCGGGAGCGCGGTGGTCGCGAAGCGCCCGATCCACCACGGGCCCGCCGCTCCCCTGCGGGCGCTCGCCGTGAAGGGCTACCGCGGCGAGGGTCGCTTCGTCGACCACACCGTGAGCTTCCGCCGCGGCAAGCGCGGCTTCGTCAAGCGCCGCGGCTTCCGGCGCTTCGGGCGTCGCTTCGGTCGCGGCTTCGGCCGCCGTCACTAGCCGCGGCCCTGCGCTCGATCGCGCGGGCGACGAGCCGCAGGCTGCGCTCGGCGAGCTCGGGCCAGGCGTGCCCGGCCTCGAGCT
>CAZYOL010000361.1:724-2886 GCA_964649065.1 uncultured Spirochaetales bacterium | reverse complement strand
ATGCCGGTGGCGCTCCTCGATCTGCGCGCGGCCGTAGGCCGCGGCGGCCCGGGTGCCCGGGGCCAGCACGCAGGGCCAATCTCCCAGGCGCATGGTGGCGCCCTTCTCGTGGATCTCGCGCTGCTCGGGCAGGAAGTCGATCACCGGGTGGGCCGTCTGGCCGTCGACCTCGGCCGAGCCGGCCCCGGCCAGGCCGGCCACGTTGCGGGCGAATTCGATCACGGCCATCTGCATGCCGAAGCAGATGCCGAAGTAGGGGATGCGGTTCTCGCGCGCGTAGCGCACCGCCACGATCTTGCCCTCGACGCCCCGGCCGCCGAAGCCGTGGGGCACCAGGATGCCGTCCAGGCCGGCCAGCACGCCGCCATCGTCCAGCTTCTCCGAGTCGAAGTACTCGAGGCGCACCCGGGCCTGGTTCGCGAAGCCGCCGTGGTAGAGGGCCTCGTTCAGGCTCTTGTAGGACTCGGTCAGGTCGACGTACTTGCCGACGATGCCGATCGCCACCTCGGTCTGCGGGTGGTTCACGGTGTGGACCAGCTCGCGCCAGGGGCCGAGATCCGGCTGGCGGGTCCAGATGTTGAGCAGCGAGACGATCTTCTCGTCGAGGCCCTCGTGGTGGAGGATGATCGGGACCTCGTAGATGGTCTCGACGTCCTTGGCCGTGATCACCGCGTCGTCGTCCACGCTGCAGAAGAGCGCGATCTTGCTCTTGACGGACTTGGGCAGGAAGCGGTCGGTGCGGCAGAGCACCACGTCCGGCGCGATGCCGACGGTGCGCAGCTCCTTCACCGAGTGCTGCACCGGCTTGGTCTTGAGCTCGCCGGCGGTCGCCACGTAGGGCACCAGGGCGATGTGCACGTAGCAGCAGCTCTCGCGGCCGACCTCGGCGCGCATCTGGCGGATTGCCTCGAGGAAGGGCAGCGACTCGATGTCGCCCACCGTGCCGCCGATCTCGCAGATCAGGACGTCCACCCCTTCCGCGGCCCGGAAGATGCGCTGCTTGATCTCGTCGGTGACATGGGGAATCACCTGCACCGTGCCGCCCAGGTAGTCGCCGCGCCGCTCCTTGGTGAGGATGGCGTCGTAGATCTTGCCGGCGGTGACGTTGTTGATCTTCCCCATCTTCGCGTGGGTGAAGCGCTCGTAGTGGCCGAGGTCGAGGTCGGTCTCGGCCCCGTCGCCGGTCACGTAGACCTCCCCGTGCTGGAAGGGGTTCATCGTGCCGGGATCGATGTTGAGATAGGGGTCCAGCTTGAGGAAGGTGATGCGCAGGCCGCGGGCCTCGAGCAGCGCACCGATCGACGCCGAAGCCAGGCCCTTGCCGAGCGAGGAGAGCACCCCGCCCGTCACGAAAATGAACTTCGTCGGCCTCTCTGCCATGGACGCACCCCCTTCTGGTCTCAGCGTACCCGCACGGCCCCGCCGCGCTCGAAGGCGTCGCGGATGCGGACGCCGTGAATCGGCACCAGCGGCTCGGGCAGGGCATCGCGCGGGAAGAATCCGGAGCCCAGGCTCTCCTCCGGCGTCGTGGGCTCGCCGGCTTCCAGGGCCAGGGCCTCGAAGCAGAGGTTCACGGACTGGATGCGGTCGGTGTCCGAGTAGGCGATCACCTGGCTGCTGGGATCCGAGTACACGCCCACCAGCGCGCCGACCTCGATGCGGTAGCCGGTCTCCTCGCTCACCTCGCGGGCGGCGGCCTGGGTCACGGACTCGCCGGGCTCGACGTAGCCGCCCGGCAGGCCCCAGTGCCGATTGTCGCTGCGCCGCATCAGCAGGATCTCGGCACTTCCGGGCCGGGCTCGAACCACCGCCGACACCGCCAGCCGAACGCAGGTTGGATCGGTGGCGAAATAGGTCGTCATACGGGCACTCGCACCCCGAGAAAAATTCGTGCGTCAGCTTCCGCCCGGAGGAGAGGCGGCCGGAGGGGGCTTCGATCGGCTGTACGGGATCCGACGCGGAGATCTGCGCCGGCCCGACGGTTTATATCGTGGCCGGGGCGAGGCTGTCAAACCGAGCGCCGCGAGAGCGGCTCTCGCGGCCGCTCAGGGCACGAGAGGCGCATCCCCCACGCCCCAGGCCGCGGGGAAGCCGCGCAACACGTTCAGGCACAGGACCGCCTGGCCCCCGGTGACTCTTCGTCGCGCACGAAGGAGGTATCG
>CAZYOL010000361.1:0-714 GCA_964649065.1 uncultured Spirochaetales bacterium | reverse complement strand
GGCCGCCCAGGGCCCGAGAGTCGCTGCGCCGTGGCCCGTGGCCTCGGGGAAGCCGCGCATCAGGTTCAGGCACTGGACGGCCTGGCCAGCGGCGCCCTTGACCAGATTGTCGAGGGACGAGAGCAGGATCAGCGCACCGCTGCGCGGATCCGCGAAGGCGGCCACGTCGCAGAAGTTGCTGCCCCGCACCGAGGCCAGGCGCGGCGTCTCCCCCTCCGGCAGCACGCGCACGAAGGGCTCGCCGGCGTAGGCCTCGAGCAGCCGCTCGCGCGCCTCGGCGGCGGAGAGCGGCTGCCGCGGCCGGGCGTAGACGCTCGTCACGATGCCGCGGATCGTCGGCAGCAGGTGCGGAACGAAGGTCACCTGCACGGACTCGCCCGCGGCCAGCCCGGCCTCCTGCTCCATCTCGGGCACGTGCCGGTGGCGGTCGCCCACGGCGTAGGCCGTGCAGTCGTCGTCGCGCTCGCTGAAGAGGTAGCTCTCCTGCAGCTTCCGGCCCGCTCCGGAGACGCCGGACTTGGAGTCCACCAGCACGCCGGGCTCCAGCAGGCCGGCCCGCAGGAAGGGCACCAGCGGCAGCAGCACGCTGGTCGGGTAGCAGCCCGGCACCGCCGCGAAGTCCGCGCCCCGGAGCTTCTCGCGGTGCAGCTCGGGAAGCCCGTAGACGGCCTGGCCGAGCCACTCGGGGGCGCCGTGGGGCCCGTAGGCGGCCTC
>CAZYOL010000360.1:0-2891 GCA_964649065.1 uncultured Spirochaetales bacterium | reverse complement strand
GATGCGCGGCGCTACCGCAGCTACTTCCCCGGGCTCGAGATCGTCTCGCCCTGAAAGGGGTCTGAGGGGTTCAGGCCCGTGCTAGGCCACCTCTCCGCGATCGGTGTCGAGAGCTTACCTCGATTCGATTCGAGCCCCGCCTCGACCGGATCTCGACCGAGATTTCGCGATCAGTCTCTCGTCGAAGTCGAAGGATTCGGGAGCGCCGATCTCGAGCGCGTCGAAATCCAGATGGCGCGGGTTCAGCAGGAAGTTGTGCTCTGCTGGAACCACCGCAGAGGGCACACACAGGACAGCAGCCTCCGCTGCTTCGACCCAGCGCGTGCCGACGTCCCGAAGCGCCACGGGCGGGGCTGGGCACGCCAGTCGCTCGGGAGATCGGCCACCGAGACGCGAGCCACGCCGACGCCTGGGGGCACCTCGACCCCGAAGCAGACGAAGTTCGGCGGGAGGCGGTTGCGGTCCAGATTGACGAGCTGCTCGAGCGCGGCGAGGGCTCGGCTCTCCGAGCAGTACACGACCGGCGTCCCAGCGTGATGCCAATGACCTGGATAGAGGACTGCACCCTCGCCCGAGAAGGCCGTCGCTGCGTGCGCCGCCTTGCAGATGCGCCAGATGCGCATCAACCGACGATGCCGTGCTCGATCCGTCCCAGTGCCTGGTCGAGCTGCTGGACGCCGATGTCCGTGTCGAGCAGCGCGAGAGGCTCTTGCTTCCCGAGGGCCGCATTCGGGCTCTGCACCCAGTCCGCAGCGTCCTCGGGATCTTCGAACACGCGGTTCGCGTGAGCGAGCACGCGGGCCAGGCGGGAGAGCCGGTCCGACTCGTCGGAAGAGAGCTTCCCTTGCTCCTTTCGCCGCAGGAAGTTGCGGGAGGAGAGATGGAGGATCCGGCAGAGCGAATCGCGCGAGATCCCGTACTGCTCGACCACGGCGACGAGCGCCGAAAAAGGAAGGCCCTCGCGTACCCGGTCGGCAAGATCGTCCAGGGATCGAACGCTTCGGCCGACGACCCGGGCACCACCCAGGACTGCGACGACCCCTTCGAGCTCGCTCGACGCGACGGATCTGCCCACCCTACGCTCCCAACCTTCTCGCCAGATGTCTCGAGAGTGGCGCCATGTGGCAGGTGCGTCGAGACCGGACGGTGACTGGGTTCGATGGGCGGGCATTCGGGGGATCGCCGGGGATCATGCGGGATCAAGAGGGATCCATCCTGCTTGCATCGGGGGCGCCGAAAACAGCCTCCAAACCCTCGAAATCTGCCGGGAAAGCCACTCCACCCCGGAACGACCTTCAAGACCGCTGCCGAAGGCCGCTCGGCCACCTCTCCGGTATTGGAATCGGCGGGATAGCGCTTCGCCGAGAGCCGTGATGCAAGCAGGCCGCGCTCAACGCGGAACGCTGTGCACGCGGAGGAAGACCGCCACTTCTGCCTTGTCGACCTGCCCGGAGGCGACGCCTTCGACCATGTCGTAGACCGAGTCAGGATCTGCGTCGAGCCGCTGGCCGTTCAGTCCAAGGAAGACGAGAGCGCAGATCAACGCTGTGCGCTTGTTGCCATCCACGAATGGATGGTTGCGCGCGAGATGAAAGAGATAGGCGGCGGCCATCTCGAACACGTTCCCGTGTAGATATTCACCGCCGTAGCTGGTTTCGGGCATCGCGACCGCGGACTGGAGCAGGGCCAGATCCCGGAGGCCGGTCGCACCGCCGTACCGACGGATCTGGTCGGAGTGCAGCGCGAGGACTTCGTCGAGTGACAGGAACTCCGGATCGCTCACTCGGCCAGTCGGCGGAAGACGCCGCCGTACTGCTCATGAGCCTCGGCGACGAGCTCGGCGGTGCGCCTGCCGCGCCGGGGGTCCCGAACGGGCGTGACGACGAGGACGTCCCCGTCGGTCGACAGCTCGAGCTCGGTGTCGGCGTCGATCTCGAGCGCCTCCAGGAGCGACTTGTCGATCACCAGGGCGAGGCTGTTGCCGGAGCGCGTGAGGTGCTTTCGCATGTCAGTACGGTATCACATATGCGTATGGACGAGAAGCGTGGCGGGCACGGCCCCGGTCCCGCCTCTCACCCTCCGCCGGATCGGGCACACCCGCGCCCCCCGAACCTCGGGTTGGAAGACTGATGCTCTACGTGCCAGAGCGTGCCCCCGTCGCGATTGCCCCGCTGGAGGTGCCTCGAACGAAGAAGCAGCCACGCAAGTGACTGCTCTCGAGCGAGGGCAGTACGGAGCGTCGATTTCGAAGACCGCTGCCGAAGGCCGCTCGGCCACCTCTCCGCCCTGGGAATCAGGAGGTTAGACCGGTGATGCAAGCAGGATGCAAGCAAACGTGGATCAGCAGGCGCGGCAGGAGCGCGGACGAGTGGTCGGCCCCGCTCCGAGACCATGGGAACCCCCTCCAGCGCCCGCCGCTGGGCGGGCGAGCCACCGGGTATAGCTGTGGCCTCGGGGGACGTAGCCCTCTCTACACCTGGATGAGTCGATGCCGAGAGGGGCCGGGGCGGGCGCAGCCCCGCGGCCGGGCGCACCGATCTCCCGCTGGACCGGCAGTATGGCGTCGGCCTGGATCGCGTTGGGGTTCGGATCCTGTTGCAATCTCCTCGAACGCCTCTGCGACCGGGTGCAAGACCTCGCCAGAGGCGGGACTGGCGGAGGATTGCGTCCACCGAATGGATGCATTACGATGCATAACGTGCAGGCATCGGATCAGATCACGCTCCGCTCGATCAGCGCGGCGCTACGCGCCGCGCTCGACCGCGAGGCCGAGCGGCGCGGCCAGAGCCTGAACAAGACGGTTCTGGCCCTGTTGTCGGAGCGACTGGGTCTCGCGGAAGGAACCGGGTCGGTCGAGTACGAAGACCTGGACGAGCTTGCCGGCACGTGGA
>CAZYOL010000359.1:0-2923 GCA_964649065.1 uncultured Spirochaetales bacterium | reverse complement strand
GAGTCGAAGGGCGAGATGCGCACCAGCCGGTGGACACCCTCCTCGGCCGAGAGGTAGCCGTAGGCGTAGTCGCCGGAGACGGTGAAGGTGACGCCGCGGATGCCCGCCTCCTCGCCCTCCTGCACGTGGAGGACCTCGGCCCCGTAGCCGCGCCGCTCCGCCCAGCGCAGATACATGCGCATCAGCATCTCCGCCCAGTCGCAGGCGTCCGTCCCGCCGGCCCCGGCGTTGATCGAGACGATGGCGTTCGAGGCGTCGTTCGGGCCGGCCAGCAGCTGCTGCAGCTCGGCGTCGTCGAGCTGGGACTCGACCTCGCCCAGCTTGGCCCGGGCCTCGCGCAGGGTCTCCGCGTCCTCGGCCTCGGTGGCGAGCTCCAGCAGCACCTCCCCATCGTCCAGGCCCCCTCCGAGCCGCTCGATGCGCTGGAGCTCGCGCTCCAGCGAGCTCTTGCGGCGCAGCAGCTCCTGGGCCTGCTCGCGGTCCTCCCAGAGGTCCGGGCGGGCAGACTCGGCCTCCAGGGACTCGAGCTTCTCGCGGAGGCTGGCGACGTCAAAGACGCCCCCGGAGCTCGTCGAAGCGCGAGCGCAGGCTGCGCAGCCACTCGCCGAGCTCTCCGGCGTCGAGGGTCGGGCTCTCGGTGCTCTCGCTCATGTCGGCTCCCCAGGGCTTCGGTGACGCCCGAGGATGCCAAGCGCGAGCACTCCGATCCAGCAACCGGCGGCGAAGAGGTCTCCGTGGCGCGTGTAGAAGGAGCCGCCCCGCGGTGGCGGGCGGAGCGGCACGTCGGCGACGCGGTAGCCGCGCTCGAAGATGGGCGTCTGCACCCGGACGCGCCCGCGCGCGTCGATGAAGGCCGACACACCCGTGTTCGCGGCCCGGGCCGTCCAGACCCGCCCCTCGGCCGAGCGCAGGGCGGTGATGGCCAGGAACTGGAAGGGCGCCCCGGTGCGGCCGTACCAGGCGTCGTTGGTGATGCCGAGCAGCACGGCTGCGCCGTCCGCCACGAAGCGCCGGACCAGATCCGGGAAGAGCAGCTCGTAGCAGATGGGAATTCCGGCCCGCAGCGAGCGGCCCGGGAGCGCCAGCTCCAGGCCCCGGGGGCGATCGCCCGGCGTCACTCCCACCGGGGCCACCCCCCGCGCCACTGCCGAGACCACCCAGCGCAGGCCGGCGGGCACGTACTCGCCAAAGGGCACCAGGTGGGTCTTGTCGTAGCGATCGACGAAGCCCGCCTCCGGCTCCACGGCAAAGGCACTGTCGAAGTAGGCCAGCCCTCCCGGCTGCGGCGCCGGCTCCAGGCCCACGGCGCCGACCACCAGGGTCGCCCCGGTCTCCCGGGCCAGCCGGGAGAGCCGGGCGCGCAGCTCGTCGTCGAGCTCCACCGCTCCGGGCACCGCCGTCTCGGGCCAGACGATCAGCTCGGCCCCCTCGCCGGCCGCGCCTCGCGAGAGCTCCTCGTAGATCTCGAGCGTGCGCTGGGCCCACTCCGGGCTCCACTTCACCCCCTGGTCGATGTTGCCCTGCACCACCGCGATCCGGACCGTCTCGGCCCCCGCGTCTCCCCCCTCCACGAGCGCTCCGGGCAGGTGGGCGGCCGCCACCGCCGCCAGGGCCAGGGCCGTTGCGCGCGTGCCCCGCCGGTCCCGGGCGACGGCCAGCAGGGCCGAGGAGCCCAGCACGGTGACGAAGGAGAGCCCGTAGACCCCGGTGTAGGGGGCCAGGCCCATCAGGCCCGGATTCAGGTGCTGGGCGTAGCCGAGCGTCGCCCAGGGGAAGCCCGTCCAGAGCGAGGCGCGCAGGTGGTCCACGACGGTCCAGAGGGCCGCCAGGGCGAAGGGCGAGGCCAGCCGCCGGGCCCCCAGCCAGGCCGCTCCGGCGGCGGCCGTGGCCGTGAAGAACGCGATGTACAGCGCGAGGATCACCGGTGCCAGCAGCCCGACGACGAAGGGCGCCTCCCCGTAGAAGACGGTCACCACGAAGATCCAGTGCAGGATCAGCGAGTGGGCGAGCAGGCCCGCCAGCCCCCCCAGCCAGGCCGCGCGCCGCGGCGCCAGGTCTCCGACCCCGAGCCAGAGCAGCCCGGGCGCGAGCCAGGCCAGCAGCCAGCCGAGGTCCAGCACGCCGCCGGCGACCGGGTGCGGGAAGCAGAGAAAGCTGACGAGGGCGTAGCCGCCCAGCGCCAGGACGCGTCGGCGGCCGCTCAGGCGCAGAGGGCCCGCCACAGCCGGCGCTCCTCGGCCCGCATGGCCCGCGCCTCGTCGTCGCGCTGGTGGTCCCAGCCCAGCAGGTGCAGCGTCCCGTGGATGAGCAGCCGGGCCACCTCTTCGTCCAGGCTGCGACGGCGGCGGCGCGCCTGGCGGGCGGCGGTCTCGATGCCGATCACCACGTCGCCGAGCAGCGCGCCCCGGTGTCCGGCGTCCTCGCCCTCGAGCAGCGAGAAGGAGAGCACGTCGGTGGGCCCCTCGACTCCCCGGAAGCCCTGGTTCAGCTGGGCCATGCGCTCGTCGTCGACCAGGGCCACCGACAGCTCGGAGCGCGGGTGGGCCAGCTCCCGCAGCAGGCGCAGGGCCCGGGAGCGCAGCCGCCTGCGGTCGACCCGGGGCAGGTCGGCGCGGGCCGGTGCGGCCAGGCGCACGGTCATCCCGGCGTGCGCGAGCCGTCCGGCGCCCGCCCTGCGTGGGCGGGCCCCCTCTCCTCGTAGGCGCGGATGATGGACTGGATCAGCGGGTGCCGGACCACGTCCTTGTCGCTGAAGCTCATGAAGCCGATGCCGTCGATGCCCTGCAGGATCTCCAGGGCCTCGACCAGGCCGCTGCGCTTGTCGGAGGGCAGGTCGATCTGCGTGACGTCCCCGGTGACGACGGCCTTGGAGTCGTAGCCGAGCCGCGTCAGGAACATCTTCATCTGCTCGCTGGTCGTGTTC
>CAZYOL010000358.1:0-2948 GCA_964649065.1 uncultured Spirochaetales bacterium | reverse complement strand
GCAGGACGCGCAGCAGCTTGCTCTGGAGGCCCAGACCCTTGTCGCCGATCTCGTCGAGGAAGAGGGTGCCGCCGTCGGCCTTCTCGAAGAGGCCCCGCTTCGAGGTGTGGGCCCCGGTGAAGGCGCCCCGGACGTGGCCGAAGAGCTCGCTCTCGAGCAGGCCCTCCGGGATGGCCGTGCAGTTGATGGGGATGAAGGGCTTTTCGCGCCGCGAGCCATGGTGATGCAGCGTGCGCGCCACCACCTCCTTGCCGGTGCCGCTCTCGCCCGTGATCAGGACGCTGCTGCGACCGTGGGCCACGCGCCGAATCAGCGCGAAGATCTCGCGCATGGACTGGCTCGCTCCGATCAGGTCCCCAAAGGCCGCCGAGCGGTCCACGGCGCGCCGGAGGTTCCGGTTCTCCTCCCCGAGAACCCGTCGCTCGAGCGCCCGCTCGAGGGCGAGCAGCACGACATCGGGCTCGAAGGGCTTGGTGATGTAGTCGTAGGCCCCGGCGCGCATCGCCTCGACGGCCGAGTCGATGCTGCCGAAGGCGGTCATCAGGATGACCGGGGTCTCGGGTCGGAGGCGGCGCAGCTCTCCCACCATCTCGATGCCGGACTTGCCGGGCATGCGGATGTCGGAGAGGACGACGTCGAACTCCGCCTCGCCGCTGCGCTCGAGCGCCTCGGACGCGCTGGAGGCCTCGTCGACCTCGTAGCCCCGCTCCTTGAACAGCGACGCGAGCATCTGCCGCATCGGAGCGTCGTCGTCGACCACCAGGATCTTCTTCCCCAGGCTCATGGCTGCCCCCTGCTGATCCGACCCGAGCCTCCCTCCGGGGAAAGACTCTGGGTCTTCGTGCCCCTGATCGTACCCTTTCGCCACACAGCCAACGAGGCAGGTGTGCCCAGCCAGCCCCACTCGACGTCTGGCAGCGACTCTCCGCCCACGACCGGCATCTAGGCAGGTGGAATCTGCAACCGTCGTGCCGTGGCACGCGGCGCGCAGAAACGGGCTATGCTGCCCCCAGCTGCGCGCGGGAGAGATCAGCTCCGGGCGGCAGCCGGTGCTCGCGGGCTGGTGGCCCGCGGCGCCGTTCGGCCCGGGAGGCCCGCCCCAGGGAGGCCGCCGGGTCGCCCTGCGGGCCACGCCGCAAGGGCTCGGCTATCGGGCCTGCCCGCGGGAGCTGGGGTCCGGGGTCAGGCCGCCAGGCGGCCGCAGCCGGCCTTCGTGAAGATCGCGAGGCCCCGGCGCGGGCCTCGTCTGGGGCGCAGCGGAGGGGAGCACCCCGAATCGAATGCGACGCCAGGGAGACAGCTAGGTGAGCTCGCGCAGCGCCTCGCAGGCGCCCGCCGAGAGCGAGATTTTCGAGGAGCCGTCCGAGGGCCGCGCCCGCGCGGGGGACCTCGGCCAGGTGCCCGCAGAGGTCGCGGCCGCGGCCCGGAGGCTCGGCATCGAGCAGCTCCACCGCGAGCAGCAGCAGGTGATCGGAGCCTCGCTGACCGGTCGCGACGTGCTGATGATCCTGCCCACCGGCTTCGGGAAGTCGGCCTGCTACCAGGTGCCGTCCATGGTCCTGCCCAAGCCGGTGGTGCTGATCTCGCCGCTTCTCGCCCTGCTCCAGGACCAGCACCAGAAGCTCGTGAAGCGGGAGATCCCCTGCGTCCGCATCGATGGAACGGTGCGCGGGAGGAATCGCAAGGCAGCCTTCGAGCAGCTCCAGCAGGGGGGCTCCCAGCTGGTGATGACGACTCCCGAGACACTCGCCTCCGAGGAGCTGCGGCAGGTCCTTTGCAAGACCGGGATGAGCCTGGCTGCGGTCGACGAGGCGCACTGCATCTCGGAGTGGGGACACGACTTCCGCCCGGCCTACCTGCGGCTGGGGGCCCGCCTGCGCGAGCTGGGCGCCCCTCCCCTGCTGGCGCTCACGGCAACCGCCACCGATCGCGTCCGGGAGACCATCGTCGGCTCCCTCGGGATGCGGGACCCCGAGGTCGTCGCCAGCTCGCCCCACCGCTCGAACCTGGCCTTCGAGGTCACGCGCTGCGAGGGCGAGGCCCGCGCCTGGGCCCTGCTGCGGCTGGTCCGACGCCTGCGCAGGCCCGGCATCGTGTACTGCGCCACCAAGCGGGAGGTGGATGCCCTCTACACCCTGCTGAGGCGCTTCGACATCCCGGCGCATCGCTACCACGGAGGCATGACCGCCAGCGAGCGCAACGCCGAGCAGGCCCGCTACATGAAGCCGCGACACCGCTCCGTGATGGTGGCGACCAGCGCCTTCGGCCTGGGCATCGACAAGCCGGACATCCGCTACATCCTGCACTACCAGGCCCCCGCCTCCCTCGAGCAGTACGTGCAGGAGGCCGGGCGCGGCGGCCGCGACGGGCGCAAGTCGAACTGCATCCTGCTGGCCGACCACGAGGACCGCGGGATCCACGAGGCCCTGCTGTCGCGCAGCCGCGTGCGGCCGGACCAGCTCTACAAGCTGGGCAAGGCCCTGGCGGCCTGGTCGGGCGAGAACCGCAACCCCTCGGTGGAGGCGCTCGCGGTCTCGGCCGAGCTGGGTCCGCGGGTCACGGGCGCGCTGCTCGCGAAGATCGAGGAAGCGGGCCTGGTTCGCTGGGTCGACAAGGAGGTCCTGATCACGGGCCCCCGGGAGAGCATCGAGGACGACGTGCGCGACCTGGCCGGCCAGTTCGAGACGCTCCGCACCCAGGATGCGCGGCGTCTGGACGCGCTGGCCGAGTACGCCGCGACGGAGACCTGCCGCGCGGTCTTCCTGCGCGGCTACTTCGGAGAGGAGGACGAGGCGCCCTGCGAGCTCTGCGACGTGTGCCGCGGCCGCGAGCGACGCCCGACCTCCTTCTTCAAGCCCATGACCCTGCCGAAGCCGGCCAAGAAGCCGCGGCGCGGACGCGGGCGCCGGAAGCCGGCGGAGGCCGCGGCCGAGGCGGGCGCGGCGAGC
>CAZYOL010000357.1:0-2991 GCA_964649065.1 uncultured Spirochaetales bacterium | reverse complement strand
GGAAGGTCGGCAGCGAGAATCGGGGCCAGCCCTGCGACTGCCAGCTCTCCCAGCGCGCGGATTTCTTCGAGACCGAGGTGGCCCTCGACACGATGGTGAAGCGGCCCCTCATCAACACCCGCGACGAGCCCCACGCCGACCGAGAGAAGTACCGGCGGCTGCACGTGATCGTGGGAGACGCGAACCTCTCCGAGTACACCATCTACCTGCGCAACGGGGCGACCGCTCTGGTCCTGGACATGATCGAGGACGGCGCCATCGACAAGAGCCTGGCCCTCCGGGAGCCGGTACGGGCGATCAAGGAGACCTCCCACGACGCGAGCTGCCGCAAGCCGCTTCAGCTCGAGGACGGCAGGCGGCTGTCGGCGGTGGAGATCCAGGCCGAGTACCTGGAGCGGGCACTGCGCTACGTCTCCTCGCGTTCGGTCGACCCGATCACCAAGGACGTGCTCGCCAAGTGGGAGCACGTGCTCGACTGCCTGGCCCGCGACCCCATGGAGCTCGACCGCCAGATCGACTGGGTCATGAAGAAGGCCCTGATCGAGCAGTACATGGAGCGCAAGGGCCTGGACTGGCAGTCGCCCCAGGTGCAGATGCTCGACCTGCAGTATCACGATCTGCGGCCCGACAAGGGGCTATACTTCGTCCTCGAACGACAGGGGCGTGCCGAGCGTATCGTGACGGACGAAGAGATCACCGCGGCCATCATCCAGCCGCCGGAGGACACCCGGGCCTACTTCCGCGGGGAGTGCCTGCGGCGCTACGGCTCCGCGGTCTTCGGCGTGAACTGGGACTCGATCTCCTTCAGCGTGGAGGACGAGCCCATCAAGCGCGTGCTGATGGCAGAGCCCCTGAAGGGCACGCGCGCCCACGTCCAGGAGCTCCTCGAGAGCTCCCCCACGGCGGCCGAGCTGGTCGTCAATCTCCAGACCTGACGCGCCGTACGAGAGAGAAGGCATGAAGATCTACCGCCCGACCGCCTCCCCCATGCAGAGCCCGCGACCCGATTCCGCGCCGCTGCCGATCTACGGCGCAGCGGAGTCGCAGCAGAAGAAGGCGCCCAAGAAGGGCGGCGGAGGGGAGGAGGGAGACTCCGACAGCGGCCCGCAGAAGATGAAGAAGAAGGGCGAGGAGCTGAAGGAGGAGATGGACTCCCTGGTCGACGAGATCGACGAGGTCCTCGAGGAGAACGCCGAGGAGTTCGTCAAGAACTACGTCCAGCGCGGCGGCGAGTAGGCGCGCGTTCCAGAGCGTTCCAGAGGGGAGGGGGGTGCAGATCGGCGGCAAGTACCAGGGGTCCAGCTTCATCGAGCTGATTCAGACCGATCACCCGCAGCTCTCCCCCGATTTCGCCCGGCTCGGACAGGGCTTCGACCCGCGCCAGATCCCCCACGGGACCACCGTCCTGGCCATGCGCTACGCGGACGGCGTGATCGTGGCCGGCGATCGCCTGGCCACCGAGGGCTACCGGGTGGCCTCGCGCGACGTCCAGAAGGTCTACCCCACGGACGACTACTCCCTGATGGCCATCGCGGGAGCCGCCGGTCCTTCCATCGAGATGGCCCGCATCATGCGGATCGAGCTCGAGCACTACGAGAAGATCGAGGGCGAGCCCCTCGAGCTCGACGGCAAGGCCAACAAGCTCTCGCAGATGGTCCGGGCCAACCTGCCTGCGGCCATGCAGGGCCTCGTGGTGGTTCCCCTCTTCGCCGGCTACGACCAGCGCCGCAAGCTCGGGCGCCTCTGGAAGTTCGACGTGACCGGGGGGCGCTACGAGGAGGCCGACTTCGAGGCGAGCGGCTCCGGGGGAATCTACGCCCGGGAGTCGATCAAGAAGGTGCACCGGCCGGATCTCCGCCGCGAGGAGGCCCTGCGCGTCGCGGTCCAGGCCCTGATGGACGCCGCCGACGAGGATCGCGGCACGGGCGGCATCGACCTGCTGCGGCGGATCTTTCCCACCGTCATCTTCTGCGACGCGGGGGGCACGGCCCAGGTGGAGGACGCCGAGACCGAGGCCGCCTACCGCTCGCTGACCGGCGCGGGCGTCGCCGCGAGCCCTGCGGGAGCCACTCCGTGAGCATGCCCTTCTACGTCTCGCCCGAGCAGGTGATGGCCGACAAGGCCGAGTACGCCCGCAAGGGCATCGCACGCGGCAAGTCGAGCCTCACCCTGGAGTACGACGACGGCATCCTGATGATGGCCGAGAACCGATCGGCCCTGTCCAAGATCGGAGAGATCTACGACCGCATCGCCTTTGCCGGCGTCGGCAAGTTCAGCGAGTTCGACCAGCTCCGGAAGGTCGGGGTGCGCTACGCGGACACCAAGGGCTATGCCTACAGCCGCGATGACGTCCGCGCCCGTGCCCTCGCCAACGCCTACTCGCAGTGGATGGGCGACGTCTTCACGCGCGAGCTCAAGCCCCTCGAGGTGGAGGTGATCGTCGCCGAGGTCGGCGACCCCACCCTCGCGGGACACGAGCAGAACTCGATCTACCGCATCCAGTTCGACGGCAGCATCACCGACCACCACGGGATCTGCGTGATCGGAGGCGCCGCCGACGACCTGCACGACTTCCTCCAGAAGAGCTCCCGGAACGATATGCCCCTGGGGGAGGCCCTGCGGCTCGGCTACGACGCGTTGCAGCGCGCCTCGGAAGGTGAGCACGTTCACTCGGATCACCTGGAAGTCTGCCTGCTCGAGCGCTCGCGGGCCGGGCGAAAGTTTCGGCGTCTCTCGACCGATACGGCAAAGGAGCTTCTCGGGTCCTAAACTGTATCGAGGAGCCTCCGCCTGTGCAGAAGCGCATCTACGGGATCGAGACCGAGTACGGCATCATCTTCACCCCGGAAGGGAGGAAGACGCTTCCGGTCGAGAAGGCGATCCGCTTCCTCTTCGAGAAGCTCATCACCACCGAGCACTTCCTCAACGTCTTCCTGGAGAACGGCGCCCGCTTCTACCAGGACACCGGCTGCCACCCCGAGTACGCCACCC
>CAZYOL010000356.1:0-3028 GCA_964649065.1 uncultured Spirochaetales bacterium | reverse complement strand
GCCCGCTTGAATCCCCCGCCCAAGGGCATCCCCGAAGGGAAGTTGACGCTTCGAGCCTCATCGGTCCTGGAATGATCGCTCGTTCGGGCTATCCGCAGCGCCGCGTCGGACGCAGGGGCCTTCATCTCCGACCGCTCGGTGCAGCTCCACGGCGGCATCGCTGGGCACGGCTCCTGGTCGGGCGAGCTCTGGGAGGGGGTGGCGGGAGTCGCCTTGGCAGGTCCCATCTCCGGCCGCCAAGCAGCGGACGCGTCGTGGAGTCGCGGGTCCGCGGCATCCGCTGCTCCGCGCGCCCCTCCTGAGCCCAGACCCGCTGCGAGCGTCGCCCCTCAATCTTCTGAGCCGGGGATGTGTTCACCCGATCTTCACGCATAGTTCACCGCGCCTGCGGCCGCGCGGGTCCAAGGTTGGTGCTAGCTGCATTGCCGGTGCCGCCTGGGGCCCAGGAGGTCGCATGTTCGCGCTTCGCCTGCCCACCAGTCTCTCTCTCCTTGCCTTCCTGCTGGCCGCACCGGCAGGCGCGCAGGTCGCCGACTACGGCGACGCGATGGACCCGACCTTCCCGTCGCTTGCGGCGAGCGGTGGAGTGCGCCACCTCGACGTGAACAACGAGTGGCTAGGGCCGGCAGGTTCGCCCCCCACCGTGGAGGCGGACTCGCTGCAGATCGATGCCGACGCCGACGACGCCTCGTCGTTCATCGTGGACCTGGCGGGCGACCTCTTCGTCATCACGCAGGTGACGATCGCCGCTGATCCGGCGACGACCCGCTTCCTCAACGTGCTGGTCGATGCCGACGGCAACGCCTCCTGGGACGGCAGCCCGGACGAGTGGATCGTCCAGAACTTCGCCTTCACGTTCGACGACCTGCTGCTCACCGGCTTCACGACCGGATGGATCGTGCTCGGGTTCGAATCGCCCGCCGCGCTCATGGCGGCCGACTACCTCGGCAGGACCATGCGCGTGACGCTCAGCACCGAGTCCGTCCCGGACGGGCTCGGTGCCTGGGGTACGCTCGCGCGCGGCGAGACGGAGGACGTGAGCGTCGCGGCGGCGCCGATCATCAAGCCCTCGATGCTGACCCGCTTCGCCAAGTTCATCCCGCGCTACCCGGTGCCTCGCCTGGGCCTCGGCGTACCGATCACCGCGGACCGGGTGGATCCGGACGCCTATCTTCAGGTGCCTTTTCCCGCCGACGCCGCCGCACCGTGCACCTTCACGCTCGAGGTCACCCGCACCTCGGACGACCCGCCCGACAACCCGTACGGCGGCACCATCACGTTCACCGGGCCGCCGCCGTTCACGGCGCCGCTCCCGGACCTCGCCGACGGGCCCGTGCTGCTGGGCCCGATCACCGTCCCGTGCCCCGGCCCCGTGGGCCGTGTGCGCGGGAACATCGATGGGATGTTCGACAAGCCGGCCGACGGGCTGAGCCTCTTCAGGTGGAAGGTGCGGATGTCCTACGACCCGGCTGGCATCGGCGTCGTGCAGGACCAGGGGCAGATCGTCGTTCCCGGCGGCTTCACGAACGGTACGGCGGGGGCGGCGTTCTTCCTGGCGAACCCGCTCGAGAACAGCCTCGCCGATCCCGCGACCGCCGAGCTGCTGCCGAGAAACGACGGCTCCCTGGGCATCGCGGTGCTGGGAGCCGGCCCGGTGGCAGAGAGCGTGATCGACGTCCCCGGAGTGTTTCCCAGCTTCGCGGTGCTTCCCGGCGCCACGAGCTTCCCCGGACCGAGCGGACCGCTGGCCTTCGACGTGCTCGACGACGTCGGCCTGGTGCAGCGGCGCGACTCCCAGCGGGTCTTCGTGCGGGGACTCTCCGGCCCGACCCCCACGCTCGCCGGCTGGGACTTCGCGAACCTCCACTTCGACGTCGCCGAGGCCGCCGGCAACGTGCTCGGCTGCGGCGAGATCCTCGACTTCCAGGACTTCGACTGTCGGCGGCCTGGCTGCGTGGGCAAGGCCGTGACCACGCTGTCACCGGCCTGCGTCCTGCGCAGTATCGGAGGCCAGTTCCAGCAGCTCACGTTCGTCGGCGATGAGATCGAGAACGCGCTCGTGGTGGACGTCGGCGAGTGCGCACCGCTCCGGTCCGGAACGACGTGTGTCGTGACGACCGACCCGAGCGCCCTGCGGCTGGCCCCGGACACCCTCGGGCCGGCGGCCCTGCAGACGAGCCTGGTCTACTGGCCGATCGGCTCCGCGCCCAGCCCCGTGGTGGTGGTGTCGCAGGGAGATCTCGTCGACGTCGGGACCGTCGAGAGCTTCGAGGACCTCGCGGCGGAGGAGGAGTTCGTGGCCTTCGAGAGCGACCTCGCCGGCGGCGAAGCCGTCTTCTCCGGGGACGTCGAGCTCGATGATCTGAGGCTGGTGGTGCAGACGGGCGATCCCCTGCCGGACTCCGGCGGCGCGCTCGTGGGCAGCATCCAGCGCGGGGACGTCAACGAGGCCGGGCACGTGCTGATCGCCCTCGAGACCGACGACGGTCGCAGGGGCCTCTACCTCGACATCGACGGTGTCCTCTACAAGATCTTCCTGGACGGGGACGCCATACCCGGAAGCGCGGCCGAGACCTTCAGCTCAGGGCCCCGCTGCCGGGGGACGGCCATGGCTCTGAACAATGCGGACGAGGTGGTGTTCCTGGCCGAGAAGAACGGCTTCGAGATGGCTCTCTTCAAGAGGGCGGAGTCGGGGAGCGTGGTGCAGGTGGCCGCAGACTCGGAGCCGGCTCCGGGCACGGGAGGCGGCGTCTTCGACTTCGGGTCCGAGATCCTCGCGGATACCTGCGCGGCGCGGCTCGGTGAGGACGGCTCCGTGGCGTTCACGGCAGGCGTCCTCGGGGGAAGCCAGCCCCGCGGCATCTTCCGGCTCGTCCCCGGTGAGGTCGAAGGGGTGCCCGCGCTCCCGCCCGCCGCGGTGCTCCTGGTGGTGGCCGTGCCCGGGCTCGTCGCCGCAGCGCGGCGGCTGCGGCGTCGCCTAAGGGCATCCCCGAAGGGAAGTTGACGCTTCGAGCCTCATCGGTCCTGG